>CAZAKE010000021.1:17372-41966 GCA_964485495.1 uncultured Spirochaetales bacterium | reverse complement strand
CGGCCTGAAGTTCCTTGCCGAGGATCTCCGGTGCGAACCCGTGCTCGTTTTGAAGGTCTGCGAACACGTCTTCAGATTCGTCTTCGGCTCCATCTTCCTCGGTTTTGCTGGAATCGATCTGCAGGAGCGGCTGTCCGGCGGCCACCTGTTCGCCCTCTCCGGCATATACATCGGTGATAATTCCATCCTCCGGGGCCTCGATAAGTATCTCCATCTTCATCGCCTCGACGACGAGTAAGATATCGCCTGACTTCACCTGACTTCCTACCGAGGTATTCACCGACAGAATCACCGCCGGGGAAGGAGCGCGGACATATCCGCCGGATTCGCTCTCCAGGAGTATCGGTGCTCCGTCTATCTCGCACTGGATCGTATCACCCCGCGGCACGATGAGCACGTTGTGGCGCTTCCCTTCGTGGACCAGGAGATCTTCGGGTTCGTTCTTCGTATAGGTGCAGAACGTCTCATAATCGTCGGTGCAGAGCTGATATTCGGAGTGACCTATGTGCCGCACCAGAAACGTGTAGGACCTGCCACGGGTGGTGAGTGAAACCTCCGTCCCCGCCGTTTTCGGCAGGCTCTTGGGACGGCCGGAAAGACTCAGTTCTCGCGAGAAGTTGGTCAGATCTTCGTCATATTGGCGGTTGTAGAGCTCGATCGCGCCGGCAAGCAGGGCGAGACGGGTTTTCTCGGCATCTACCTTGCGTTCGCGCACCTGCAGATGCTCGGTTACGAATCCCGTATGCACGCCGCCCTTGACGATGTCGGGATGGGAGAGGAGATCGAGGAGAAACGACCTGTTGGTGGTGCCGTTCCGTATCCCGATTTTCAACTCGGCCAAGGCCCGCCTGAGCCGTGCGAGAGCCTCGAGCCGGTCCGAACCGGAGGAGATGATCTTGGCGATCATCGAATCGAACTCCGGGGGTATTGCGTTGCCCTGTTCGACACCCGAGTCGACGCGGATGCCCGGGCCGGCGGGGATGCTCAGCAATGAAATGGTCCCGGGAGAGGGACAGAACTCGTTGTCCGGATCCTCGGCATTCAATCTGGCTTCGATGACGTGCCCCCGTGGCGTGCGGTCGTTCAGCCGCACCTCTCTGCCCATGGCGACGTCGATCTGCCCCTTCACCAGGTCTATCCCGTACAGCTGCTCTGTAATCGGGTGTTCCACCTGGAGCCGGGTATTTACCTCCATGAAGAAGAACTGCCGACGGTCTAAATCGTAGAGATACTCTACCGTCCCGGCACCGGCATACTCCGCGGCTCGGATGAGGCGTGCGGCGGATTCTTCGATTTCCCGGGTGAGTGAAGGGTCCAGATTTGGAGGCGGGGTCTCTTCGATGATCTTCTGATTCTTTCGCTGTACCGAGCAGTCGCGGACACCGAAGGTATTGATGTTCCCGTGGAGGTCCGCCAGGGCCTGCACCTCGAGATGACGCCCCCTCACCACCAGCGCCTCGATGAAGACGGTGTTTCCTCCGGTGATGCGGATGGTCTCCTCGACCGCCGACGCGTATTGTGCGGCGAGTTTGTCTTCCGAGAGTACGAACCGGATGCCCCGGCCACCGCCTGCGTTGGCGGCCTTTATGATCACCGGGTAGCCGATCCGAGTGGCGATCTCGGCCGCGTCCTCCACCGACTCGACCGCACGTTTGCTCCAAGGCAGGATGGGGACGTCGGCACTCTCGGCCAGCGCCTTTGCCGCAATCTTGTCACCGAGCAGGTCCATCGCAGAGCTGGATGGACCGAGGAAGACGATACCGGTCTCTTCGATCTTGGCCGCGAACTCGGCGTCCTCCGATACGAATCCCCAGCCTACCCACACCCCATCGCAGTCACCCATGCGTAGGGCCGCCAACAAGAGATCGTGGTCCAGATAGGGGGTGCTCTTGTTTCCCGGATAGCCGAAAACGGTAGACAGCCGTACGCAGTCGTCCGCGGCGCGCACGAACGGCGCGTTCTCCTCGGAGTCGAGGAAGAGGGCGACGGTCGTGAGACCGGTTCGCTCCAGTTCGTTGTACTCCTTGGCCGCCCGGATGAAACGCAGGGCGGCCTCTCCGCGGTTTATGATGCCGATTCGGGCGTCGGCCGCAAGATACGTAGCATGAGAAGTTGTATGTGTTCTATCGGACATGTGGTCCCCTCTTCCTCACATCATGATGACAGCTCGATAAACGGGCCTCAGTATATCGGCGAGGACAGTATAAGGGAAGATGTTGAAAGAGTCGAGACATTTTGTCGGCCGCTGACCGAGAAATGGGTGCCATCCAAGATGATTGATACTCGAGGATGAGTGGCGGCGGTGAGTTTCGCTAGTACGAGTCGCTTTCTACGGTTTTTAGTTTTTCAGATATGAGGAAGGCCATCTCCATGCTCTGGTCGTAGTTGAGCCGGGGATCACAGTAGGTTCGGTAGTTGGTGGCAAGGTCCTCCTCCACGAGGGGGACAGCCCCACCGACACACTCGGTGACGTTCTCGCCGGTCAGCTCGAAGTGAACTCCGCAGAGGATGGAACCTGAGCGGTGATGGACCTCGAAGGTATCCACCAGCTCCTTCAGTACGCTGTCGAAGGGGCGGGTTTTTCTGCCGTCAGGGGTCAACACCGTGTTGCCGTGCATCGGATCGCAACTCCAGCCTGCTCTTCTTCCTCCGATCGCCTCTATCAACGGCGGAAGGGTTTCTCGAACTCTGTCCGCACCGAGTCGTGTGATCAGGAGTATCTTGCCGGGCTCATTTTCCGGGTTCAGCAGCGAGAGGAGCGCGTTCAACTCCGCCGGCTGCGTATCCGGTCCGAGTTTGATGCCTACGGGGTTCCCGATTCCCCGAAAGTATTCCGCGTGGGCCCCTCCGGGATCTCTCGTCCGGTTCCCGATCCACGGCAGATGGGTTCCGAGATCGTACCAGCCCCCAGATTGAGACCTGCGCGTCAACGCCTGCTCGAATCCGAGATGCAGCCCCTCCCTGGAGGTATAGAAGTCGATGTTTCCGAGAGATTCTTTCCTGATTCCGCCGAAGGACTCCATGAAGCTGACCGCGTCCATGATGTGGTCGACCACCTCGCGGTACTGTTCCCACTGAGTGGTCCGTTCCATCGCGTGCAGGTTCCAGGAGTAGGGAGCGTGCAGGTCCGCGAAGCCGCCGGCGATCATCGCCCTGATGTAGTTCAGGGTCGCCGTAGAGGCATGATACGCGCTTTCGAGGCGGGATGGGTCCGGTTCCCGCTCGTGTGCGTCGATACCGTTGATCCCGTCACCCCTGAAAGTGGGAACTTCGCGTCCGTCCAGCGTCTCTGTACGGTTGGATCTGGGCTTGAAGTACTGGCCGGCCATACGGCCGATTCTGACGATCGGCTTCCGGGCGGCGTAGGTCAGGATCACGCTCATCTGCAGCAGGATCTTGATCTTGTTGATGATGAGTGATTCGGTGCAGTCCGAAAACAACTCGGCGCAATCGCCACCTTGAAGGATGAAGCGTCTACCCGCCTGCGCCTCCGCGATGGCCGCCTTCAGCATCTCAACCTCGCCGGGCGAAACCACCGGCGGGTATTCGCCTATGCGATTGATGGTACGCACGTAATCGGCGGTATCACCGTATTCCGGCATCTGCCGGACAGGCTTGGAGTGCCAGCTCGAAGGTGACCATTCGGCCCTTCCGTACGAGAGTGTGCGGCCCACCTGTTTCGACATTGGGTTCTTTCTCCTCACCGGTGAATCATCGGAGTGTACCACGCGTTCGTCGGATATCTCAAGCCGGCTTCCGGTCTCCAAAGTACCGTGGCCGGGTTCACACGAGATTATCTTGCAGCCAATAGCCAATACCCTGCCACGGAGAGTAGCATGGCCAGAAGGTCCCCCGTGCTGCCGGCGGGATGTGAGCGCAGCATCGCGGTGATCTTCCTTCCCTTTTGGGAAATTACCATGAAATATACTGGAACTCCTGCCGCCGCTAACAGCAGCGACTTGATCACCGACTCCGGCGCGTACAACCGATTGAGGGCGATCTTCGCTATGCCTTCGCAATGGATGAGTTGTCCGATGATCTCCTCGAAATAGTGCGGGAACAGGCCGATACCGAGGCACAGGGCGGCGAGAATTGAGGGGGCCGCGTATACCAGGCTCGGGACCCTGCGAACGATGGGTTCCGGACCCGACTCTCTACGGAAGAAGATGCTGCCCAGCTTCAGAAGGGATCCGGCCGTCCCTACCGAGGCGATTCCCAGGAGGATCACCGCGAGGGGGGACGCCACCGCCTTCGTCGTCATAAACTTTCCCGCGTATCCGATCCAGGGAGGAACGCCCACGATAGAGAGGGCTCCGCCGATAAACAGGACGGTCGTCCAGGGCATCTTTTTATAGAGGCCGTGGAGCCGATAGATACTGCGAGAGCCTGTGGCGAGCACGACGATCCCGACGACCAGGAACAGGAGCGCCTTGAACAGCCCATGGGCGAGGGAGTAATAGATGAAGCAGATCCCGCCCAGACCGTTGATACACTCTCCTGTGGTCGCTGAGCCGATGGCCGCGCCGAGATCGGCGGTGACATACCCCATCTGCGACACTGTGTGAAACGCCAACAGCCGTTTCGCGTCCCGCTGCTGCAGGGCCTTGTAGACCCCGTAGACCGCCGTGACGGCACCGGTATACACCAGGAGATCGGAAAAAACCGCAGGCGCGGCCGAAATCAGGCGCAGGAGTGCGAACAGCGGTATCTTCGGCATGATACCGGACAAGATGGAGGAGATGTATGTCGGGGCACTCGCGTGCGCGCTTGGAAGCCATCCGTGCAGGGGTACATAGGCGGCACGGACCCCGCATCCGATGATGATGCAACTCAGCCCCAGGGATACGGCCGGTCCGCCATCACTCGTTGCGAGCACGACGGAATCGTATGAGAGGTTGCCGGTGAGTCGGTAGAAGATGTATACACCGATCAGGTAGAAGGCGATACTCACGGTTCCCACGATTAGATATCGGAAGGAAGCGAGAAGTGCGGCGGGCTTTCGTTCCAGGCCGATCAGCATGTAGGCGCTCAGCGCCATTATCTCGAGAAAGACGAAGAGCGAGAAGATGTCTCTGGTAAGCAGGATGCCTTCGAATGCGGCCACCATGAAAAAAAAGAACACGGCGAATTCGTGTGATCGCTCTCCGGCGGTTAGTCCATAGAAGTAGGATGTAGCCCCGACCACCAGAACCGAAAGCGAGCCCAGCCACGCGGTGCCGTCTAATTGCAGTGTTACCCCCAGCGGCACCGCCCATCCTCCCAAAACACTCTCCGGATCGTTCCCCTGTGCGATGGTACGAAATGTGAGTAGTAGAATCGCAGTCGTACCCGCGATCCACAGGATCGGCGGTATCACCAAGAGCAGGCCCGGTAAGGCCGACCCGTTCGGTGGGGGGTGAATTCGATGCGGGCGAAGGAGAGCGGCGAGTTTACTAGCCAGGCTCGCGGCCGCGCAGAGAAGCGGCAGGATGAGGAGCAGGACGGGGAAGTCAGTCGGTGTCGGCATTCGCGGAGTCCTCGATTTTCCGGAGGTCCAGTGTCCCGTACTCTTCGAAAAGCCGCACCGCCAGTACGAGCGCCAGAGCAGTCACACAAAACCCGACGACGATGGCCGTAAGCATCAAGGCTTGGGGCAGCGGATCGACGAAATCGATACCCGAACCGCTCAATAGAATCGGCGCCTTCTTACCGAGCTCAGCCCCACCGAGCACGAACAACAGCACCAAGGAACAGTTGATGAGACTCATGGCGATGATCTTCTTTACCATATTTCTCCGGGTAATCACTCCCCAGACCCCAAGCGAGAAGATTCCGAGTATCAATATCTCCGTCATCGTTCCTCCGTCAGTAGGGTGATGCACACCAGTGAGATGCCGGATCCCACCTTGAGTCCTATCGCCAGGTTCAAGAGGAAGATAAACCACGGATGCGGCCCGATCCCGGCAGGAAGATATTCGGACACGATCTCGCCCAGAGGCGGAGTCAGGATGAAGGGGATTCCCGCAGGAAACGGGTCTGCGAGGAAGCCCGCCGTGAATACGATGCCGGCGAGTCCCAGGCAGAGGAACCCGAAGAACCCTATGGCCTCGGCCGCGTGGAAGACCCGTCTGAGATGGTCACCGCCGTCGGAAGAAGTGGAGTGCGTCGATCGATCATCCTCGTAGCCGAGGAGCAGGAGCAAGAACCCCGATGCCAGAACCGTGCCTCCCTGGAATCCCCCCCCGGGAGAAAGATGCCCGTGGGTTATCAGGTAACAGCCGAAGAGGACGACGAAGGGAGCGAGCTTGCGGGAGATCGTGGGTATGACGGCGGTTCTACTCATATCCGCTCCTCAATGATTCTCATTGTGCTCGGATTTCAGATGAAACACCGTGCCCGTGACCGCCAACAGCAGGACGATGGTCTCACCGAGGGTGTCGATGGCGCGGTACCCCAGGTAGATGGCACTCACCAAGTTGGGGGCTCCCGTGTCTTCGTATCCTCGCGACACAATACGATCACGGATCTCCGAGGGCCATTCCGTGGAAATGGGGAGCGAGACGACGGCGATGAACAGAAATCCCACCGTCAGAATTCCGGTAATTGTGTTCACCACCCAGCGAGAGCGCAGCGGCCGCCGGGTGACGCCGGTTCGCGCCTTCACGTATCGTCCCTCCTTCCGGTGCGATGGACGGCCCAGGCGAAGGTGAGTGTCGATACCCCCGTTCCTATGGCGGCCTCGGTTATGGCCACGTCCGGTGCATAGGCCAGATAAAAGGCGAGGGCGGAGAGCAGGCTGAATACCGAGAGCAGAACCACCGCGGCGACCATGTCGCGTATGAAAAGCGCGATTCCACCGGTGAGTAGGATCAGTACGAGGATCCCGTCTACAATCGGCCCCATCATCGCGCTCCTCGCTTCGGTATGATTCCCGACTCCCAGGCGTAGCGCCCGATAATATGTGCAGATACAGGACTGGTGATCATATAAAACAGGGTGAGTACGGCGATTCTGCCGGTGAACCCGCCGAATTCCGTGAGAAATATGCATCCGATGAGGATGGAAAAGACCGATGTCGTGCCGCAGGTGGAGGATGCCTGAAGCCTCGTGAAGGGATCTGGAAACGCGATGACCCCGAAATTTCCCACAATCGTAAAGACGATGCCCAACAGAAAACACGCAGCCGTCACCCAGACCATCACGACGCATCTCCTTTCGGACCCATGACGCGGATCAACACCAGAAGACCGATGAAACCGAAAACCGCATATACCATCGCCACATCGAAATAGAGTGTGGATTCCTGTTGTATGGCGAAGATCACAAGCAGTGCAAGTACCTGTCCCGCAATCATGTTCATTCCGATCATACGGTCCGCCGCGGAGGGGCCGGCGATTACTCGGTACATGGAAACAACCGAGCCTCCGAGTAGAAAGGCGGTGACCGCTTCGAGCAGCATATGATCAATACTCATCTTCTTAGCTCCAGATCTTGGCGAGGATCTTCTCGAAGGGACCCGCGATCATCCGAGCGGCATATCGAGAATGGGTAGTGGTCGCATTGAGCCAGTGGACGACCAGGTGATCGTCGTCCAGATCGAGAGTCACCGTGCCGGGGGTAAGCGTAATGGTATTCGCCAGCAATACCCTGGCGATGTCCGACTTCAACCGAGTGCGGAAGAAAACGATCCGTGATGTGTACCTGCCGGTGAGGGCCGCCCAAAGGACGGCGAAGCTGCCTGCGTACATCTTGTAGATGGTGATCAGCACGAAGACGATGAGTAACGGCAGGCGCGGCAGCAAGGTCTTGCGAGCCGCTTCGGAGGTGTCGATGAAGATCCCATACATGGTGACCCCGATGATGATCGAAAAGATCCCCCCTAAAATCATCGTATTCGGTGACACGCTTCCGGTAAACAGAATCCATCCTGCCATTAGGGTGGTACTGGTAAGGATGATGCGCACGACCGTCCACTTGGTTCCCGGATTCATCCTGTTTCCGATCCCTCCTGTTCCTCGCGTCTGAAGAGTTCGACGATCTCTTCGGGGCTCTTCGCCCGTTCGAGTTCCATGAGAAACTCCTCCTTGCATAACAACCGGCTGAGCCGGCTGAGCAGCCTGAGATGGTCGGTGTGGCTCTCCGGGGGGCCGACCGTCAGAAAGAGGAGGCGTACGGGAACGCCGTCCGGGGTGTCGAACTTCACGCCTCGCCTGCTCCGGCCGAAGGCCAACACCGTTTCCGAAGCCTGCGCGGTCAACCGGTGGGGCAGGGCGATCCCCTGCCCGATGGCGGTCGCGGCTAATTTCTCGCGCTCCAGGACCTCTTCGGTGAGGATTGATGCATTGTCGATCTTCCCGCGGCGCTGCAACGCGTCCGCCAGTTCTCGGACGGCATTCCGCTGTCTTGTCGATTGTATCTCCAATACCACGCACTCGGGATCGATCAGTTCGACGATTCGGATCACTGCGTTCCTCCGTCCCCCTCGCTTGGGGGAACCTCGGTGTCTTCACCGGCCTGCCCTATCATCCCTACCACCGAGTCCACCGGCAGGGTGAACATGATACCGGTGCCCGGTGAGGAGAAACCCCCGATGATGCCGTCGACCAGGTTTCTGGCCCGGTCGATGGCCGAGTCGTCCCGGACCACCGCGATGATCGTCTTGTTGTAGGGTTTGTTTCCCTTCATGAAGACCTTGAAGTCCGCGAACAGGGGTACCTCGTACGTAAGAAAGCGGCCCATGCCTTCGGAGTCGAGGATTGTGGCCCCGTCGATTCCGGCCTCGACGTATGCCGCAAGCACCTTGTCAAGAAGCTCCTCTCTGTTCAGCACCAGCACCATCAGTTTCATCTGTTCATGTCTGCCCGTAATAGGCGTTCTTGCCGTGTTTTCGTCGATAATGTTTCTCTCGGATGGTCTTCTTCAGCTCACCAACATCCGAGTCGATCGTCAGAGTCAGAAGGGCCATCCGGGCCAGCTCCTCCAGTACGGCGCTGTTGTAGACTGCCTTGCCCGGATCCTTGCCCCAGGTAAACGGCCCGTGGCAGGCCACCAGGACCATCTCCACCTCGTGGGGATCCAGGCCGTTCATCGCGGCGAGGATCTGGTTTCCCGTCTCCTCCTCGTAGTCGCGATCCACCGCCTCGTCGCTCATCACCTCGGTGACGGGAACCGGGACGGTGAGATGGTCGGCGTGGGTCGTGCCGAAGATCGGGATCGGCCTCTTGGCTTGAGACCAGGCCACGGCGTATGTGGAGTGGGTATGGCAGATTCCTCCGATCCCGTGCAGGTTCCGATAGAGACATGCGTGGGTCTTGGTATCGGAAGAGGGACGCAACGAGCCTTCGACCACCCGGTTCTCCAAGTCAACGATTATCATGTCGCGCTCGGACAGCTCCTCGTAGGGCACGCCGCTGGGCTTGATGGCGAAGACCGAGGACTCCTCATCGAAGGCGCTGACGTTGCCGAAGGTGTAGATGGCGAGATTCCGCCGCGGGATCTCCATGTTCGCCTCGTAGGCGGCTCGTTTGAGTTCTCGGTATCTGCTCATCCGGCGGATTCCGTAGTGTGCGACCCTTGTATCTGGGTTTTCAAGTGCGTTTCGAGGAAGGCTCCGACCTCGAGATAGTCTTTGTAGAGTGTCTCATAGATCTTCGCATTTTCCGGGTCCGGTATATACTCGGTTTCGAACCCGCTGCCGATGGCCTTCTGTGCTGCCGGGATGTCCGTAAAGATTCCCGCCGCCACCGCCGCGAACATGGCGGCGCCTAGTGCCACGGTCTGCTCCGAGGAGGCCACCTTGATATTCTTGTTCATGACGTCGGCGGTGATCTGCATGACCAGCGGTGATTTCTTGGCGACGCCGCCGATGCCGATGACGTCGTTGATGGGTACCCCTTCGTCGACGAAGCGTTCGGCGATGGCCCGGGCTCCGAAGGCCGTGGCTTCAACCAGCGCACGGAAGATCCGGGGGGCGTCGCTCCCGAGGGTGAGGCCCGTGATGGCTCCCGTCAGAGACTGGTCGGCGTCGGGTGTCCTGCGGCCGTTCATCCAGTCGACGGCGAGGATGCCCGATTCCTGCGGTTTGATCTTCTCCGCGGCCTCGCTGAGTGCCGGGATGATCTTCTCCTCTACGGTCTCCTCGATCCTTGCGGCGGTCTCGGCGTCGGTCAGTCCGGTTTCGCCGATGAGCCGAAGCGGCCACGCGAGAACATCCTTAAACCAGGCGTAGATGTCGCCGAAGGCCGACTGTCCCGCTTCCATGCCCAGCATGCCGGGTACCACCGAGCCGTCCACCTGTCCGCAGATCCCGCGGACCAGGGTGTCACCGACGTCCTCCATCGGCGCGATCAGCATGTCGCAGGTGGATGTTCCCATCACCTTGAGCAGCGAGTAGGGGGTGATCTCACCGCCTACGGCCCCCATGTGGGCGTCGAAGGCCCCCACCGCCACCACCGTCTCTCCCGGGAGTCCGAGCCGTTCGGCCCACTCGGCGGAGAGTGTGCCGGCGGGAGTGTCGGAGGTATAGGTCTCGGTGTAGAGACGGTCACGCAGGCCGGCGAGCAGCGGATCCAGCCTGGTGAGAAACTCCTCCGACGGCAGCCCTCCGAACTCGGCATGCCACATGGCCTTGTGGCCCGCCGCGCAGCGGCTGCGTTTCATGGAACGAGGATCGACGGTTCCGGTCAGCACCGCCGGCATCCAGTCGCAGTGCTCGACCCAACTGAAGGCGGCCTTCCGAACATCCGCATCCTCCCGAATCACATGCAGGAGCTTGGCCCAGAACCACTCGGACGAGTAGATCCCGCCCTCGAACTTGGTGAAGTCGGTGCCTCCCCATGTTCGGGCGACGTCGTTGATTTCGGCGGCCTCGCCCACCGCCGTGTGATCCTTCCACAGGACAAACATGGCATTCGGGTTCTCTTCGAATCCGGGTGTAAGCGCCAGTGGCGTGCCGTATTTGTCCACCGCGCAGGGGGTCGAGCCGGTAGTGTCGATGGCGATGGCTTTCACGCGATCCTCCGACCCTCCCGGAGCGGCGGCCAACGCCCCCTTCACCGATTCCTCCAGCGCTTCGAGGTAGTCCTGCGGGTGCTGCCTGAATCGGTTCTTGCTCGGATCACAGTATTGCCCCTGCGCCCACCTGGGGTACGCGAAGACGGAGCTACCCGCCTCCTTCCCGTCCTCCAGGCCGACGACGACGGCACGGCAGGAATCGGTTCCGTAGTCGATCCCGATGACATAATCCTGCATCTCCTATCCTCCTGTTCATGCGTACGAAACGTATCTTCCAGGCGCTATCATACCTGGTAGTGACCGGGGTACACAACCGGTTTTTTATCAATGAATATCATTAAACCCTAATACATAGAACCCAATATTGTGAAGTTGAATTAGTTAACCTCAGTATCATGAAACAGAGTTCCTTATACCGTTGTACAGAATAGGTCGGCGGGGTAGTATGCGACCGATGGAATCGAACGGAAACAGTTCTGACATGACCACAGAGACCGGCGTCTTCGATTCGTTATCACCGGTAATGATACTCGACTCGGTCGAAAGGGCGTACAGCCTGCGTCTCGACGGCGTGTTAACCGCATATTCGAGTTACATCAACAGGGTATACGAGGTGCGTGACGAGGATGAGCGATCGTGGATCGCCAAATTCTATCGACCGGGCCGGTGGACCGCCGCGGCCGTCCGAGAGGAACATCAATTTCTCACCGATTGTGCCGAGTTTGAGATACCTGTCGTCCCGCCCGTACCCGGTCTCGACGGTGAAACCCTCCATAAAACGATGCCGACCGAGGACGGTGTCGAAGTCCTCTTTACCCTATTTCCCAAACGGGCCGGACGTGGATTCGACGCCGAACGGGACGAGGACTGGCTCCGGCTCGGGAGCCTGGTGGCTCGGGTCCACCTGGCCGGATCAGACAGGGAAGCGGTTCATCGCCTGAAGTGTACTCCCGTCGAGACCACTGCTGTCTTCCTGCGGGAATTGGATGCCGGGGGGTACGTGCATCCCGATTGCCTCGCGGAATTCGAGTCCGTGTCAAATCGCATTCTCGAAGCCATCGATCCACTGTTCCACGGAGTCATAGGGCAGAGAATCCATGGCGACTGTCACCGGGGGAATATCCTCGATCGGGTCGATGAGGGCCTTCTCCTCATCGATTTCGACGACATGATGACCGGTCCGCCTGTGCAGGACCTGTGGTTGTTGCTGCCGGGATACGCCATGGACAGCTTTCGGGAGTTGTCTCTCCTGATCGAGGGATATGAGACCTTCACTCCCTTCGACCGGAGTAGCCTGCATCTCATCGAGCCGCTTAGATTCATGCGGATGATTTACTACCTCACCTGGTGTGCCAGACAGCGCAGGGATGCACGGTTTCATGAGGCGCATCCAGACTGGGGCAGCAGGGCCTTCTGGATTAAAGAGATCGAGGACCTCTCGGCACAGGAGGATGTGATCCGGGAGGCCCTGCGAACCGATTTCATGGTGTGAGTATCACTCTACCGGTAATCCCATGAACAATCGTGAGTCTGTGTCGATCAATGGATCGACCTCTTCGCGTTCGGCGGCTGAGGCAAATACCACGCCGGGATCTCCCGTTCTACAAGCCTTCGCCGCCCTGGATAGGACTGTGTATGCTGCAGGCAACATGCTGCGGTTATAATTTCTGGATGAATCGCCGAGACTGGTCACGATGTCTGCCATGGCATACCGGAGTTGCAGAGCCAGGTAGAGTAGCTGTTCGCCCTCGAGCCCGTCCAACTTCCCCCTTTCGATCATAAACTCGCTGCCATCGGGTCTCTTGATCGCGTCGTAGTGAGAGTAGGTGAGAAGCATCAGGTTTCCAAGATTGCCCCGGGCACCGGCTTTGCATGCCAGGATCTGTGGTCCTCCCGGAACTTCGATATATTTTCCACAAGAAGCGAATCCCTCCATGACCTCCTGCTTCAGCCGGGTGGATCTCTCATGTGACGGATCTGATCCTGCCGGAACTCTCATGAACGGATCGAAGGACGCTCCGGATGCAGCCGCCTCTCGGAGGCCCAAGTCGAAGAGCTGTTCCAATATCGGAACCACTTTCTTTACAGTATTAGTCGACACAGCAGTCGAATCCTCAGCAATCGAATCCTCCGTCCCCCGTGTCGAAAACCGAAACGCCCACTTTCCCAGCATGTCGGCACCGACCATGCCGTCAGACAGGTCCGGCAGCGGCCCCGTTATCTCCTCGATCCGCTGTCTCTCGTTCGGCGAGGTTGAACAGAGGGCGAGTCCCCAGAGTGCCTCATGTGTCGGCGTGAGGGTTCGGATCAGATCCGGGTTCCGCCTGAGGTGTCCGGTCACACTCATCTTCTCGCGGCAGTCGCGCTGCCCCTCTTCGGTGATCGGTAGGATTACCGCCGCCTGATCCCCGTCGAAGTCTCCGGAGATCCACCTGCAGACCATTGGATGAAGATGAATCGCCCGGTCTCCCACCCTGAATGGCCGGAACGCGATCATAGATGTCTCACTCAAGGTTGGAGCCCGGTTGATCAGTACCCAGCGTTTTGACATCTCTTGATCAAGTGCATCTCCCGCTTCGGTCGTACGCTGCCGGACCGCCTCTTCACCGACGATCCGGGCTGCGAACGGACCGAAAAGTGTCCATGCCATCTCCTCCGGCAGCCCGACCTGATCCAGCGTCATGTCGATTCCGGGTACAATGATGGAACGAGCGCTGAAGGCCACCCTCCCTCGGGGTACGAGTAGCATGAGCGAGAGCAGCCCGTTGAAATAGGTGTCGACCTTTTCCTGTAGCGACTGCCGCGATGACTGCAGCAGCAGATCGGGGGCATCGGAGCGAAGGAGCTTCGCGAGCCGGTGGTTCTCTTTTTCAATTTCGCTGAATGCCTCCGAGTCCTCATTATGCGGGAGAACTGAGAGTCTCCTCGTTGAACGCCAGGGATGTCGGACCGGTTCGGTGAGTCGAAAGAATCCATCTCTTCCGTCGCCTTCATCTTCGAGAAATTTAAATGAGATGGCCTTGCCGTCGAATCGTGTCTCGATGCCGCCGAAATATAGGGCCTGCCTCAGCTTCCTGAAGGCGCCGGTCTCCTCCCCGGTGCCGAAGGTACTTTCAAATTCCGCACCCGATGCAATCAGTTTCGGTAGGCGAGTGCCCTCCGGATTCTCCTCCGAGAGGATTCCGTTGTATTCCGTGAGGATTCCGTATGCCCCGGCGTTTCTGAGAGCCCAAAATTCCATCATGCCCTGCACCTGCTGGTACTCTCCGCATCTTAATTTTTCCGCGGCGATATGCCGGGTGCGCCCCCAATACACCTTTCCGACAAGTGAATTGAATCGCGGGTTTGCACCGCTATCCTCAGTCGATTCTGCCGATCGTGCCGTTCCTGCCGACCCTATCGATCCTGTCGATCTATCATCGGAGCCTTCCGGGATCGATAGGGTGTACATCCCGTTCGGGGGGAGGCCGGCAGATGTGAGAAGCCGACTAATCTCTTCTCTGGATGGCGCCCCGAAGGGAGGAACTTCAGCCGGGGCCTGTCCCTTTTCCACTAGGGTGGAATACACGGCCTCGAATAATTGCCCCGTGTTCATACGGGTATGGAGGCCGATGAAGCTGTACACACATTCTACATGGGAGCCGTCCGGCAGGACGGGCATCATGTGGTCGGGTAGGATCGACGAGAGCACACCCTTGGTGCCGTGTCGATTGGAAAACTTATCCCCGATCTCCACCGGCACTTCATATCGCATTTTTTTGACTGCGGATTCACTCATGATGATGCCGTCTTCGAAGGTTCCCCGACCCATGGAGATGAACGCGGTGAGCAGATCGTGCCCCGTCCAGAAGTCCTCCTCTTCGGGTTCCCTTCCCGTTTGTACCAGCGCCGGTTGGATTTGTAACGGAGGAATCCACTGTCGCATCATGTTGGCGCCCATTAGTAGGCGAGGGGGATCGTCATATTCGATGAACGGGATCATCGATGCGGAGACTCCCAGAGACTCGGCGGGATCGTCGCCTGCCGGAACCACACTACCGTTTCGTATTTCGGCACCAACGGCGACGGTCAAGACTTTGCCGATATTGGGACCCTCCGGAGTCTCTATCGGGCACGCGCGACCGACTTGAATCGGCGGGGCCATGTCCCGGACGTTCCTGATCCGTATCCTGCGTAGATGGGTGCGTCGAGCGACCCAGTTCTGGATGTCCAGCACCTGTCCATTTCCCCTGAGAAATGTAAGGATCCATTCGCCCAGAGGCAGCCAGGTTTTCAAGGCCTGCTCATTCGGCAGAAGATGTTCTCTCAACGGTGATATTCGGCGGCGAAGGTATTCCATCGCTAACTCTCCGCAACATTTCACATCGCTGAGTTCCTCGGTTTCGGCCTCAGGCACGACGACCACCTGCTCATCGTCGATTCTGAATATCCCCTCCTCATCGGGTATTGGAATTCCTGCATAGGTGGTCTCGATCTCGTCATTATCCCCGGAGACAGCAATACGAATCTCCGCCACGTCGTCACTTCTCAAGACGGAATAGCCGGATAGACTGCAAATTTCAGACAACACTCTCGGCAACTCCTCGTTGCAGAACCGATTCCATGATTCCAGGTGCCACTCTTCACAATAATGCCTACTCATCATTTTCCTCCTTCAGATACCTTCTGGCTCAGTCCGTAGATAATGTTTCAACCTCTCCTCCAACGCCTTCCTCCCATAGAACAGCCTCGATTTCACTGTACCCTGAGGGATCCCGAGTTTTGCCGAGGTTTCATCGATACTGAAACCGAGTTCGTGTACGAGGTGTAGAACTTCTCGCTTTTCCTCGGGGAGGGCATTTATGATCCTCTGTAGAGTCTCGCCGGCTTCACGCCGTTCATATACCACCTCCGGCCCTGGCAGAGATGATTCGAGCTGCCGTTCCAGGACGGACTCCTCCTCTTCGGCTTCCGACTCGTATCTCTGTTCAAGAGGTTGTATCGGTGTGCGTTTCTTGGATCGCAAGTAGTTCAGGGTCCGGTTCGAGGCGATGCGGAAGATCCATCCTTTTACAGATCCTCTTCCTTCCCATGTACTGCCCTTCAGCCATACCAGGTACATGGTCTCCTGGGCCAGATCCTCGGCGGCATGAACCTCCTGCGTCATCCGGAGGATATGCCGTGTGACCTTGGGATGATATCGGAGAAAGAGGAGATCGAACGCATCGCGATCGCCGCGTACCGAACGCTCGAGCAGTTCTTCATCGGATTCCGTCAATGACTTCCTCACCTCCCGACCGGACGCCTCTACTACAGTCGCCTTTACAATATATGACACCGAACAAGGCCGGTAGGTTCATGCATTCCTGTAGAAAAATGTGTAAGTAGGTGTGACAAATAAATTGGTGGGTAACCGCAGAGATGAAATGATCTGGCTTTCTACTGATATCGATACGCTGTATGTGCTTCTGTTCCTATGAATCTGTCCCCTTTTTCCTCCGTTTAACGAGCAGCGTGAGTAGTTTCGAGGTCGGCAGCCATCTCAGCGGGAGCGGTATGCGTCTCCGAATCGACGGCATGAGTAGTTTCTCGATCTCAAATGGACCGAACCTGCTGTCCGTCTCCTTCGGTACGACGTCACAGGTCTCCTGATACCATTTAAGTAGGCGGTAGCGCAGCTCTTCAGCTACCGGACCGAGTTCTGGATCGTCGATTCGGTTTCTCAGCTCTTGGGGATCGGACTCGAGGTCGTAGAGTTCGTCTTTTTCGTAGATTCTGAGCACGTACTTGTACCTATCGGTTCGACACATGGTCGCCTTGCCGTGTTCGCCGTCCTCCGACGCCTGCAGGCGCAGCCGAGGATAGTACTGATTGGCAGGATCCAGCGTGGGATTGCTCTCCAGCTCGGAGGCTTGCGTCTCACCCATCCTCCGTCCCCCCTCACAGTAGACCGCCTCCCGGTGGATGTCTGTGTCTCCGGCAATACAGGGTTGCAGGCTGCGGCCGAATTGGTCCCAACGAGGTGTGAATCCGGCGTATTCGGCACAGGTGGCGTAGAAGTCGATCAACTCGACCAGGGCGTTCTCCCGAATCCCAGGCTTGCAGGGGAATCCGGAAGGTGGTTTCACGATCAACGGCACATTGGTGAGGCAATCTTGAAAAGTATTCTGATTTTTTTCCACGATGCCATAATCCCCCGTGTAGTCACCGTGATCCGAGAGGATGAAGATGGCCGTGTCCTCGTAGAGTCCTTGTTCCTTCAACGTGGTGACGATACGTCCGAAGAGATCGTCCACCTGCATGACCATTGCCAGATAGGTCGCACGCAGCTCGTTCCACTGCCGTTCGGTCCATCCTTCGCAATGTTGCCCCTGTCGAATCCCTTTCATGATTGCCGGTTCTCCCTCCACTTTCTCGGTAGCGGGAATACGCGGGGGAAGGGCGTCTCGCTCGATGGCACTGAAATACGGCTCGGGAGCCCGGTAGGGCGGGTGGGGTGCTCCAAGGCCGATGAAGCAGCAGAATGGCTGGGATCCGCCTGAACCACCGTGTCGTTCCAGATAGTCGATGGCCCGATCGACTGATAATCTATCGTTGAACAGTCCCCCGAGACCCGTCGAGGTGTCCTGTACCTTTCCGGCGAAAAAGGAGTAGAACTCCCCGGACTCCAGCTGGTCGGGAGTAGGTCGTTTCCCTCCGCCCATGATTCGTAGGAGATCGAAGATCCCCGGACCTGTCTTCTCGGCTTTCCCCGTTCCGGAGTTCTCACCGGTTATGTCCCTGTACTCCCTCTTGGAGACAGGCTTCCGGGGGATGGTGACTCCCGCCACCTCGTCTGCATATCCGACATACGATTTGGGATTCTGCGCAGGAAACAGGTCGTTCCGGCCATTCATCCATACGTGATATCCGGATCGCTTCAGATCGCCGAAGAGCACCTGCTCATCCCGCTGCATCATATGATGCATGGTCCGATGTCCCCGAACATGAGGATACCATCCTGAGAAGAAGCTGCACCTGCTGGGAGTACACACGGTTCCCTGACAGAATGCACGCCTGAAGCTGACCGCATTCTCTCGTACGAACCGATCCATGTTCGGGGTGATCGCGGCGGGATTGCCCAGGTGTGCCAGGGCATCGGCCCGAAGTTGGTCGGGATTGAAAATCAGTATGTTTGGTTTCTTCTCATGTATAGTGTCTCTTGTCATATAGCCTCCGATGAGATGTCGTATCTCTCAATTCCATCTCGCCGCTCGATTCTTGGTCCACTCGCATACTTCGCGGATGGTATCGGGTTCGCAGAGGGGCGGCATGACTCCGGCGGACGTGACTACGATTCCACGCTCGTGCGGTAGAGCATCTAAATCTCTCTCGATCTGCGATATTATCTCACCAGTTGACCGAGTCCATAGCATCGCATTCGTCCCACCCACAAGACAGGTCTCAGGGCAACTCACTCGGCCGTCCAGAAGGGTTGTATTCCCTAAGGTTGGTGATGTGAACGCTTCGAAGGCCCGTGCCGGAATGGTCGCCAGCTCAGGGCGCAGGGCTTTCAAGTGACCGCACATGTGGAGGATGAGAGGCTTGTCGAAGGCGTTGCAGATACGGGCGTATTCGACGATATGATCATAGCAGTAGGTCATGTATTGAGCAGGAGATATGAGAGTCGTAGAGGTGTTTTCGGTCATGTACAGGGCATCGGCTGGAGAGTGTTCCGCCTGGATCTTCGCCTTCTCGCACACGACTCTATGGATCGCCTCGAACATCTCAGTCATCTCGTCGGGGTAGTCCGCCAATAGCAGGTGGGCGTTCTTCACGCCGGCACCCCATTCCACCGTATGCATCAACGCGGATTTCGCGATCCCCGACGGGGCCAGAGAATCACCCCCCAAAACATCATACCGTTCTTGGGCGGTCTGCAGAGCCTCGCGGTCCAGATCGATCTCGACATCGTTGTAGAGGGCGGTGGTCGTGCGGATGTCCTCTATGGAGGCGATCGGATGCTTCACCGGATGCCAGGATTGAGAGTGGTAATCGAATTTCTCCACCATGAGTATCGTTCCAACCTGAGTCCTATACTCGGTTTTCCGTTCCGTATTGGTCTCGTTCACGACGATCTCTGTGTGTGTACGGTTTTCGGTGAACACGGCGGGTATATGTGTGTGTCGATCGGAGCCGATATACTCGTGGAGTTCCTCGAGACTCATCTGTCGAAATTTCCCTTTCCTCATTAGGGGATAGGATGCATTCAGTTTCGGCCAGAAAGGGAGCCGATCCAGGGGCTGCATGTGCAGTGCTCCCAGCCAACGCTCCTTCGGGCTCATCTCCTCCTTGGTTTTCCTCATCGGTCTTTCCTCCTTATATCGGTTTCTTGTTATTTAGGCTTCGGAAATGTTCGTACAATCGAAACGGGTGACATCATTCATCTTCCAACATCCGAGGAGTAGGATTGACCACCCATCCGGCCAGCCTCTGACCGCCTCCGTCCCTGTCCCAGTCACCAAGATCCGCCCTCGCGTGTTCCGCTAATTTGGATAATCGCGTTACGATCTCAGGGTGCTGACCGGATACCTCGCGTGTCTCGCCGATATCCTTACGTAGGTTATAGAGCTCCATGGGACTCTCGGTTCCTTGTTCGTATTTCCCGCGAAGGTTCGTGATCTTGTTCCGAAGCGGAAGATACAACTTCCAAGGTCCCGAACGTACCGCCTGAAGCTGGTGCATGTGGTAATAGTAGAATCCTCTATCGTCGTATAGCGACCGGAATTTACTATTGTCGGTGAGTAACGGCAGGAGGTCTTGACCATCCGAGGCGGAATGGGGGACGGAGGATCCGATGAGAGATGCGACGGTCGGATAGAGATCCATCATCGACGTCACCTCATCGCTTCGCGCCCCGGCGGGTATCTTCCCGGGCCATCGGACTATACACGGCACCCTCTGTCCCCCTTCAGTGGTGGTATATCCCCATCCCCGTAACGGTGCGTTGCTCCCCTGGGGCGGATCTCTCTTCACCGCACCGTTGTCGGAGGTCCAGATTACGAGGGTATTCGAATCCAGTTCCAACTCTTTCAGGGTGTTCATTATCTGCCCGCACGACCAATCGAGTTCCTCGACGGCATCCCCATAGGGACCGTTCGCCGACTTCCCCGAGAAGGCGGGACCGGCGAATGGCGAATCCGTGCTTCCCGGCATCGCATGTGGTACGTACAGAAAGAAGGGTCTGTCCCTATTCTCCGTGATGAATCGAATGCTCTCCTCGGTGTATCGACGTGTCAGGAGAGTGCGATCGACCGGAGCCTCGATCACTCGCTCATTCCGCATCAGAGGAAGGGGTGGACGATCGGGCTTGGACGGTGTCGGCTCCATGTCCTCGCTGTAGGGACACCCGAAAAAGGTATCGAAGCCGTGTCTCGTGGGAAGGAATGGGAGTTGATCACCCAGATGCCACTTGCCGATGCACGCGGTTGCATACCCGTTTTTGTTGAGAAAGGCGGCGATGGTGTATTCATCCGGGTGGAGCCCCTTCGGATCGACCGGCATCAGAACGGAGCTCCCCTTGCCTCCGACGTGAAGATTCACCCTGCGTGGATAACAACCCGTCATCAGGCTCGCTCTGGAGGGAGTACATACCCCACTCGTGCTATAGAAACTCGTCAGCAACAACCCCTCGCCCGACAATCGGTCGATGTGAGGAGTCCGATGCAGCCGGTTTCCCATACATGCCAGGTCACCATATCCGAGGTTGTCCATCAGCATGATGATGATGTTCGGTTTTCGGGACGGCGGATTTACAGTGTCGATAGTTTTATTCATTCACACACCCTTCGAGTGGAAATCAATCGGTAGAACATGATTGCTCGTATTGTAAGTTCAATACCCGGTGTGTGTATACAGGTGATGATACATTCTATCTGACCTCTTTGTCCTCGAATGCAGTACATGGTAGGATGTAAAAAATACTGTAGCGGATAGGGGGAGCGATGAAGGCCGCGTGGGACTGGTTTTTTTCGAGGGGGACGGAGGATGAAGATTCTCAGTTGGTGAGTCTCGCTGCCGAGTTGGGATTCGATACGTTGATCATACACAATCCCGACGAGACTATTGCCGATAGATGTCGCGGCAGCGGCCTCCGTCCGGTGGCGGTCATCTCTCCGGTGGTCGATGATGATTTTATCTTCCACCATCCGGAGGCGCTCCAGAGCATGCTCCCGGTAGAGCGGGAGATGGATACCGTACTCTCTCAGCATGCGCAGCCCTCATATCAGCAGCAGGTACACTGGTGGTATCCGCTGATCCAGCGAGGATCCCTTCCGTGTTATGAACATCAGGAAACGAGAGAGTATATCGGAAAGAAGATCGAAGCCGCACTCTCGACGGCAGATGGAATTGCCTTGGACGGTTTCGGATTCAAGAACCATTATGCCTGTCATTGCCCGAACTGTTGCGAACTATGCAGGGCGGAAAAGGAACGTAACCCGGATGCTACCGATCTACAGGTATCGGCTGAAGTAGCGCGACGGACGCTGGTAGATATCTCGGAGTATATCTATACTCGGGCGAAAGAGATAAAGCCCGATTGTCTGGTGACGAATCACATCTGGCCTCCCTTCAATCCGGATCCCTATTACGGGAGAGACCTGCGGTTGGATTTCTGCACGCAGACCATCTCCTGGTTTTATAGACCGAATTGGTCCTTGGAGATGGTCCGCTTCGAGGCTTCGGAACATGCGCGGCTTCAGCGTCCCGAGCGGAATCGATTCGTCCCCTTCATCGGCCTGTTCTGGCACGAGCCGTATCAACGGCGGACTCCGGAACGGATCGAGGCGGAGCTGCAGATCGCCCTGGAGGTCGGTAAGGGCAGCATCACGTTCTGTACCTTGGAAGGACCTTGGCGTGATGAAGGGGTGCGATCGGTACTGAAAAGTGCTCTCCATCACGGAAACATCAACGTATGAGAGCCGAATCCTTCGCGGACCTCGAGGGAGAGAGCGAAACGCCTTCCTCCGTCCCTCCGGCAGCGAGACTCCCGAGACACTACCGCAAAAGACTCGAGAAAGCCGTCGCAGGCAAAAATGTTTTGATCATCGGAGGTTCGAGCGGAATCGGCGCGACCGCAGCGGTTGATTTCGCCGCGGTTGGAGGAAGGGTCGCCATTGCGGCACGGCGCGAGGCTGCGCTACGCGAGGTACGGAGTACCATCGAGACCGGGGGCGGAGAATGCATGTATGTAGTAACGGACGTGACCGATCCCGGAGATGTCCGTGCGATGGCATCTCGTGTTTTGGACCAATTCGGACACATCGATGTTTGTGTCTCCTGTGTCGGTCGGTATTACCAAAAGAATTTAGTCGATATCGATATCGTGAATCTGAGAGAATCGATGGAGGTGAACTTCTATGGTGTCGTTCGTTGTGTTAGGGCGATACTTCCCGATATGGTAAAGCGTTCATCAGGTCGGATCGTGATCGTGAATACCTTCGATTCTATCAAGGGGATTGTCGGCGACGGCCCATATGTGGTGGCGAAGAGTGCGTTGCGTGGGTATGCGGAGGTGCTGCGGCAGGAATTACGCGCAAAGCGGATCGGAGTGTCTTCGGTCTTTCCTGGACGTGTCGATACTCCTATGGTGAGTCATCTCAGGGTGCCCTGGATCTCTCCGAAAATCAATCCTCGAAGAGTAGTTGCCGTGATAGCCAAGGCTGTTACGAGTAGGCCCCGGGAGATCGTCGTCCCCGGCATATACTATTTTCTATCGGTCCTGAACGTACTATCCCCACGATCGCTCGATTGGCTGTATCGTACCTTTCGGCTTCAAGGTACGGTCGTAGCCGACAAGGCGGATGAATAGCGACGAGTTTGCCGTTTCTTCACCGTTAGTACCGAGCCGAGAAAATTACCGAAAGACTCTGATTCCGTATTGCATTGCCTCGAGAATTGTGTATATTGGAAATATTATGGATCTCGGGATGATTTCTGAGGGTCTTGGCACTGTAAAAAAGCGCTGTTCTTTCAAAAGTGCCTGGTATGTACGCATGATCCACGATCTACCCGGAAAACCTTGAGACCGTTTCCGCAAGCACAAGGAGACTCACATGATACAAATAGATGGTATCGTTCCCTCCGCGG
The DNA here is from genome assembly GCA_964485495.1 of uncultured Spirochaetales bacterium. Classification (GTDB taxonomy): domain Bacteria; phylum Spirochaetota; class Spirochaetia; order CAZAKE01; family CAZAKE01; genus CAZAKE01. Next base: position 18,866 of record CAZAKE010000021.1, on the reverse strand, counting down.
CCGTTCTGGCCGACCATTTTCCGCGTAGAACCGAAACCGGAATCGGGGGACTCATGCCGTGGGCGCAGAAACTTTGGTTCATCACCTACGTGGCTCACAAGAGCGGATCGGGCGGCGGTACCGGCCTGTTTTCGGTGGATGAAAATATGAAGGTGACGAAGCATCCGGCAAGTGTCGTCGGCACATATGCAAACCGTATGATCCATACGGAGTCGAACCAATGTATCATCGGACCGCATCTGATCGATACCGACGGGAAGGTTCGAACCGCGGAAGATCTCGTAGACATCCGAATAACCGCCACCGCCAGGCATCTGGAGGATCCTGAGAGCAAGGTATACATGCTGGGGATGGAGGGCGAGTTTTTCGAGATGGACGTACACACCCTGAAGTGTACCCAACTGGCCAATCTGCTCAAGGAACTCGATCTGAATTATATGAAGGGACTCGGTATTCCCCACTTCAAGGGCATGTATTCGGGGCATGGACGGGTCGTCGTCGCGAACAACTCGTACCAGGATAACGATTATTTGGGTGAGACCGCCTACGGCCGGCTTGCCGAGTGGGATGGTGATTCTTGGACCATCCTGGAAACCTGTCAGTTCAATGAGGTAATGGGGCGAACATCTATCGGAAAGTCCATCTTCGCAACCGGCGCGGATAATGCATCGGCCATCCTGAAGGTGTTTCTGCCCGATGGTCCTCGGGCGGGGTGGAACACATACCGGCTTCCGAAGGCCACCCACACCCAGGACCACTCCGTCACTACCGAATGGCCGCGAATTCGAGAGATCGAGAGTGAGCGTTGGATGATCAATGCGAGCGGGATGTTCTACGAGCTACCCGCCATGCAGTACGGCGGACACGTGTGGGGAGTTCGCCCGGTGTGTACCCATCTGCGGATAATCGGAGATTATTGCTCATGGCGGGGCATGTTGGTGCTTGCCGGCGATCAGACGACCCCGATCAACGACTCGAATCCCTACGTCGGTCAGCCGCAGGCGAATCTATGGTTCGGGAAGAGTGACGATCTATGGAATTTCGGGAAGCCGAAAGGGTGGGGCGGTCCCTGGAGAGACACCGAGGTCAAGCCCGGGAAGCCGTCCGATCCGTTCCTGATGACCGGTTTCGAAGATAAATGCCTGCACATCGAGCACTATGGCGGCTCCAAGGCGAAATTTACGATTGAGGTCGATTTCACGGGTGACGGCCGATGGCACCCGTACGCGGAGCTATCCGGCAGGGACATGTACCTGAATCATGTATTCCCGACGGGTTTCAGCGCTCACTGGGTCAGGCTGGTATCCGATACCGCATGCATGGCCACCGCGGAGTTTCACTTCACCTGATCTGCGGTATCTTCCTTCACTGCACATCCGAGTATACTGGGCACCTCTACGCCGTTTTATTATACTACGAGAGATAGTATCGTTGGTTTGGGTCGTCCACCGGAGAGTCGCGACGATGCCATGAGAGCCATGAGAGCCATGAGAG
>CAZAKE010000021.1:0-17272 GCA_964485495.1 uncultured Spirochaetales bacterium | reverse complement strand
GCCATGAGAGCCATGAGAGCCATGAGAGTTATGAGAGAGGAGAGGTGAATGCGCAAACGGATTGCGAACCGTATACTTCTGCCGTTTTTTTTCTTTGTTGTGCCGTTCACGCCGCTTGCCGACGACTGGCCGAATTTTCGCGGGCCAAACTGGAATGGGATATCTACCGAGACCCGCTGGGATTCTGCCGCGCTGGGGAGAGACCTGCGAGCCGAACCGCCGAATATCGAATGGGTCGTCGAAGTCGGCAAGGGATATACCTCGGTGGCCGTGCGTGGACGGACTCTCTATACCATCGGGAACGACAGGGACGTCGACACCGTCTACTGTATCGATTCGAGAAGCGGCTCTGTGCGGTGGGAATATTCCTACGATTGCAGACAGGGCAACTATCCCGGGCCTCGAGCCACACCCACAATCGACGGCGATCGACTCTATACCGTGAGTCAGGTCGGAGATGTATTCTGTTTCGACGCCTCCGCCGGTACCGTGATCTGGCAACGACATCTGGTCGATGATTTCGATCTACGCCCTCCGGCGTGGGGATTCGCCGGGTCGGCTCGAATCGATGGGAACCTCGTCATTCTCAATGCGGGGAAGCATGGCATCGCACTCGACAAGGAGGACGGAGGATTGGTGTGGTCCGGCGGTCCGGGGCAGGCGGCGTATGCGACCCCTGTCGTGTTCGATCATGACGGCACCAGGTTGGCTGCAATCTTCGCCGGCCCGGGTTTGTACGTGGTCGATGTCGAAACCGGTGATGAGGTCGCATTCTATCGCTGGAGAACGCAACAGGGAATCAATGTCGCCGATCCGGTCATTCACGGCGATTCGATATTCATCTCGTCGGCATACAATGTTGGCGGGGCGCTCTTGCGTTTTACCGGAAATCGATTGGTCGAAGTGTGGAGTAACCAAGAGATGCACAACCATTTTTCGAGCTGTGTGTATCTCGATGGATATCTCTACGGCTTCGACCATGACCAAAACAGACGATACGGATACTTGAAGTGTCTCGAATGGGATACCGGACGCGTCGTCTGGGAGGAACGACTGGGCGTGGGATCGATAACCGTCGCGGACGGCAAGATGATTACGTTGACCGGCAGCGGTCAGATCAGAATCGTCCCGGCGACTCCCGCAGGATACGCGGTGCTCTCGGAAGCAGCATTGCCGAGAAGCATCTATTGGACGGCTCCGGTACTCGCCGACGGCCGGCTGTATGTGCGAAATTTGAAAGGAGACCTCTTCTGCATCGAGATGTAGAACCTGATAGCGATCGGATCGACGAACCCTTGCACTACGAAAGCAGGTACAGGCTTTTTCGGGCCGTCGGTGCGCTGGTTGCCGGTGGAATATACTGCATTCTCCTCGTCTCCTGGATGGGGAGTGAGCCGAAGGTGGACGTGGCGCCGGCAATTCCCGGAAGAGACGGAGCCCCTGAACGACTCCAGACCGCCGTTTCCGGCGTCAGCATCGGCGAGTTTCACCTGGTGTATGTGGACCCCTCCGAATATCCGGCAACCTCCGTCCCGGGAGATCGCGCGGTGTGGCCGGGGTTGCGGGGGGTCGGCTCCGACAACGTGGTAGAAGACGGCCCGCCGCTACGCAGCTCATGGAACGGGGACCTCGAGATCCTGTGGTCCGTAACGCTTGGGGAGGGACACGCGGCCCCGGCGGTGGCGCATGGACGGGTCTACCTACTCGATTACGACGAGGAGAACAGGGCCGACGCGCTGCGATGCTTCGCACTCGTGGATGGTACCGAGTTGTGGCGGACCTGGTACCGCAACGACCTGAAGCGCAACCACGGCATCTCACGCACCGTTCCCGCGGTTGGTGCCGGATATGTGGTTACGATGGGACCGGCGTGTCATGTGATGTGTGTCGATGCGTTTACCGGGGAATTCAACTGGGGGATCGACTTACCGATGACGTATGGAACCGAGGTGCCGTTGTGGTACACCGGTCAGTGTCCGTTGATCGACGGCGAGACGGCGGTTTTGGCTCCCGGCGGAGATTCACTCATGATCGGCGTGCGGATAGACGATGGCGAGACCGTTTGGGAGGTTCCCAATCCGGAAGGATGGCAGATGTCGCACTCTTCTATCCTGAAAGCCGTTGTCGTGGGAGTGGAGATGTATGTGTATCGTGCCGTGGGCGGGATCATTGGAATTTCGGCGGAGCCTGATTCGAAAGGACAGGTTTTATGGGAGTTTCCGGACCCTACGACGAAAGTCATCGCTCCCTCGCCGGTGGTAGTGGGAGATGGTACCGACGGGCATATCTTCTTCTCGGCCGGGTATGGCGTCGGCAGTCTGCTACTCCGGATAATCGAGGACGGAGGATCATCGGCTCGCTTTACCGCCGCCGAGGTATACTCACATCCCCCCGGTGACGCGCTTTCCTGCGAGCAGCAGACTCCCGTGTATTACGATGGTTCGCTCTATGGAGTCATGTCCGAGGACGGAGGTGAACTCCGCAGTCAGATGGTCCGCTTTGATCCGTTGACCGACCGATTCGTGTGGATGAGTGGAAAGGAGAACCGGTTCGGTCTGGGCCCATTCTGTGTCGCGGACGGAAAACTCTACATCTTGAACGATCGTGGACGGTTGACCGTCGCGGATGCCGGTGCGGAGGCATGGACGCCGCTGGGTGGAGTACAGGTCCTTGACGGGGTGGATGCCTGGGGGCCAATCGCAATCGCCGGAAGCAGGATGCTGATGCGCGATTCCCGGACCATGGTCTGTATCGATGTAGGTGTATCCGAACCGACGGCCAATGCTGTCGGAGCAGACGGCAGGACCGATCTTTCCTGTGGGGCCGCGGTTCATGGGTACTCGGCGATATCGGTGGCGACACTCGATGGTGTAGCGCGAGAGGGGAAGAGAGCGGCAGGTGGGTTCTGACGGATACTTTCGAGGGTGATACGTGAGGGAATTTCAATGACGAGACGCGAGTTCCTCAAGACGGCGGCGCGCTGGACCGCGACCGCAGGCCTCGGGCTCCTCGGCGTGCACGCCGCCGGCCTCTCGGATCTGCTTTCGGCGGACGATCGGGAGGGACGGAGGAAGGGATACGTCTGGCAGATCGACCCGCGGAAATGCGTGCAGTGCGGAAACTGCGCCACGGCATGTGTCATGTCCCTCTCGGCGGTGAAGTGTGTTCACGAATACGAGATCTGCGGGTATTGCCGGTTATGCAGCGGGTATTTCACGCCGGAGGCATTGGAACTTACCACGGCGGCGGAGAACCTGCTGTGCCCAACCGACGCCATCGTCCGCTCCTTCGTGGAGGACCCATACTTCGAATATGTGATCGATGAGTCGCTGTGCATCGGGTGCGGCAAATGCGTCAAGGGCTGCGCGTCGTTCGGGAACGGCTCGCTGTTTCTGCAAATTCGGCACGATAGATGTCTCGACTGTAATCAGTGCGCCATCGCACTCGCCTGCCCGGTCGAGGCGATACGAAGGGTACCCGCCTCCGGTTCGTATCTCCTGAAGGGTGAGGGGTAGCCGATGTGGGAAAGTGCTTGAGGATGCAGAAATACCGGTGGGGCGTGACTCGGACGGGATCCGGTCGGGTACTGTTCCTTTTTCTACTCCTCTTCATTCTCGCGACGGGTGCGTTCTGTCAGGACAGGTTCCCGAGGCCGGAGTTCGAGTCCGGGTACGAGTTGCCGGAATCCCAGAATCCCCCCGCCCGCTCAATAATCGCCGAATGGGGCGATACGGTGGTTCTGCTGCTATTCCTGGCGATCTCGGCTTTCGCGGTTTACCGGTTGAGACGGCGCTGGGTGATGTTTCTCCTGTCGGCGGCCGCTCTCGGGTATTTCGGATTCTACCGTCGCGGGTGTATCTGCCCGGTGGGGGCGGTCCAAAACATCACCGTCTCCCTCGCCGGACTCGGGTATGTGGTACCGGTTTTCGTGGTGCTGGTTTTTCTCCTCCCTATCGTCGTCTCTCTCTTTTACGGGAGGATCTTCTGCGCGTCGGTGTGTCCACTCGGCGCGCTCCAGGATCTGGTCCTGGTGAAACCGCTCCGTATTCCCAAGCCGGTCGCGGTGCCACTCTCCCTGCTGCCGGTGGTGATGCTGGGGCTTACCGTTCTGTTGGCCGCCTCGGGATCGCTGTTCCTCACCTGTCGACTCGATCCCTTTGTGCGAGTGTTTCGGCTGGAGGCGGATTTCGGTTGGGCGATCTATGCGGCCGTCTTTCTCCTGGTGGCGACCGTGATCGCCCGTCCCTACTGCAGATTCCTCTGTCCCTACGGCGTGATCCTCTCCTGGGGAGCCAGGCTCGCGCCGAGGCGGGTCTCCGCGACCCCCGACCGTTGTGTGCGATGCGGCATGTGTGAGGTCGCTTGTCCGGTGGACGCGATCATGCGTCCGACGGACCGATCGTCCGGACCGGCTCCGGGAGGTCGAAGCGGGGAAATTTCCGCCACCGCAAGGAGGATCCGGGGAGTACTGATTCTCCTTGCGCTTCCGGTTTTCATGATAACCGCCGGCTGGATCACCTCACGCCTATCGGATCCGATTTCGTCACTGGATGCCCGAACGAGACTCCTCCGCCGGCTGATTCGCGAAGACGCCGACATGACACGGGAGACTACGATAGAGAGCGAAGCCTTTCGGGAGGGGGATCGTACGATCGAAGAGCTCGAAGCATCGGTCTCGGAGCTCCGGCGACGATTAGGGTCCGGGGGATGGATCGTCGGCGGCTGCATCGGGTTCGTGTTTGCCGGGCGGGGCTTCTCTTTTTTACGAAGAAGACGGAACCGGGGCTATGTGACGGACGTCGGAGCGTGTATCGGTTGCGGCCGTTGTTATGAGGTGTGCCCGAGAGAACGCTTCAGGAGACGGAACCGATGAAGATATCACGGGACGTCGTCCCCCGCGGATTACCCGGGTTAGTCGCCGGGACGCTTTCCGGAGTCGGCTTTGCCGCCCTGTTGTTCGGGGGAGTTTTCGCGGTACTGGTTGCGGCCACGGCGGTACAACTGCGGACCGCGGATCCTCTGGAGTCTGAGGCCGTGGACGCCGCTATACGCAGATTGATGGAGGACCCGGACACGCAGGAGATCCGGGAAGAGGTGCGGGCACTCGACTATCTATCGAGAAAAGCATACCTCATCGGATCCACCCAGGTGCGGAGTGGGGTACGCATCGTCGTATTCTCGGCGTTGATCGCCGTCGCCTGTTTCGGGATCGCGGGGCTCCTCCGGGGAGTAATACCCGTAATCGAGACGTCACGAACGAGGGAGAAAGACGCGGCAAATGCAACCGCTATCGGTGATGAGTATACGGAATACCGTGCAGATCGTACGGCCCGCACGGTTTTCTGGATCGGCGGCGGCATATTGTATGCGGCCGCTCTGATAGCCTCGTACACCCTGGTCGATGACGGCATCGGAACCGGCGGAACTACCGTGACGACGACCGGAACGGCTACGGAGTCGGAATTCCCTTCGGCCGCCGAATTGGCCGAAAACTGGCCGGTGTTTCGGGGAGCACGGGCATCGACCGGACGGGAAGCCGATCAAACGTCGGACCAGGATATTCTACCTCCGATAGAATGGAACGCGGATACCGGCCGGAACCTACTCTGGTCGGCGAAGGTGCCGAAGCCCGGATACGGCTCTCCCGTGGTATGGGAGGATTCCCTCTTCCTTTCCGGCGGGGATGAGGAGGGATTCTCGGTGACCTGTTACGCCTCCTCGTCGGGTGAAATCCGCTGGGAGAGAGATGTCGCTGCGTCCACGGGTTCCGACTATCCGCTTCCGGATGTGAGTGAAGATACGGGGTATGCCGCCGCCTCTCCGGCGGTGGACGGGAGACACGTCTATGCGATATTCGCGACGGGTGAGTTGGTGGCCTTCGATTTCGACGGCAACCTGGTGTGGTCCCGGTTCATGGGGACTCCGGTGAATATCTACGGGCACTCTTCCAGTCTCGCCATATACCGGGGACTCGTGTTCGTACAGTATGACCACGACGGGGAGGCCTCGGTCACGGCACTCGATGGAGCGACCGGCGAAGTCGTATGGTCGAAATCTCGCGATGTATACACCTCCTGGGCCTCTCCACTCGTGATCGACGACGGGGAGAACAGTGCCCTGGTCCTGAATGCCAACCCATTCGTGACGGCCTATGACCCGATTACGGGAGAGGAACTCTGGTCGGTCGACTGTATGGGTGGAGAGGTCGCCCCCTCTCCCGCGTATGAAGACGGAATCGTATATGCGGCCAATCAGTATGCGGTCCTCGCGGCAATCGATCTCGGCTCCGGGGAGCTCCTCTGGGAGGGATGGGATGACCTGCCCGAGGTCTCGAGTCCCCTGGCTCACGCGGGCTACATCGTTCTCGCCGCCGGATACGGCGGGGTAACCTGCTATTCGGCCGAGACGGAGGAACCGGTGTGGCATGTGGAGTACGAAAACGGCATCTATTCGTCCCCCGTCTCGATCGGCGGGTGGGTATATCTGACGGACAATTCGGGTAAGACCCATATCTTCGAGCCGGCCCCGGAGTACGCAGAGATCGGGACGGGATCGGTGGGGGAGCCGGTCCTCAGTACGCCCGCCTATTCCGGCGGCAGGCTGTTCATACGCGGCACCGAGCACCTGTATTGCATCGGAGTGGTCGAATGAGTGATATCGGCCGGATACGGACGGAAGCGGTGAGTGTAATCGAGGAGGGAATCCGGCTCTATGGAACCGGCCGTCCCGCCTTGATTCCGGTATTGAATTCCATACAAGACCGACTGGGGTATGTTCCCGAGGAAACCCCCCCCACGCGAAGGCGGCCCCCTCGAGCCCCCCACCGCCGATATACTCGGGGTCGTCACCTTCTTCGACCGGTTCAGAGAGAAGCCTGCCGGCATACATCGGGTCAACGTCTGCGTCGGTACCGCGTGCCACGTGAAGGGGGCCATGCGCGTATATGAGGAGTTTCGTCGATATCTCGGTATCGAGAGCAGCGAGGATACCGATCCGGACGGCGAGTTCACCGTCGATCGGGTCGCCTGTCTCGGATGCTGCATGCTGGCCCCCGCCGTCCAAATCGATGGGACGATCTACGGGTTTCTGTCTCCCGAGGCCGTTGCGGATGTGGTCCGACAGGTCAGGGCGCTCCCCATGCGCGAGACGTCGATGATCGCCGGGATCGAACCCGGCGGAGCGGTGAATGACGAAAAGCCCCTGACCGGGAGGAGACGCCCGGGAGAGATCCGCCTGTGTGTCTGCTCCAGTTGCAAGGCCGCCGGAGCCGGAGCGGTACTGGCATCCCTGCAACACCTGGCGGAGCGGATGCAGATACCGGCGCGTGTCGTGACCGTCGGCTGTACCGGGGCGTCCTATCTCGCTCCGCTGGTCGAGATACTCGATGCGGACGGAACCGGATACAGATACGGACGGGTGACACCGGAGAACATCGAGGCGATTCTCGTACACCACTTCGCTCCGCGATATTCGCTGTCCCGACTGCGTACCACCGGCCGCCGCCTGATAGAGTCGTTGTGGATGGATGACGACGAACCCGGCGGTGGAATCGGCGCCGCACCTCCGGCGGAGAGGAACGATTTTTCGCCGCAGCACCCGGCTTTTGCGATCGTCACCGAATACGCGGGGGAACTCGGTCCGCTGGACCTGGAGGCATATAAACGGAAGAGTGGATTCGAAGCACTCATGCGGTGCAGGCGTGGATGGAATTCGGAAGAGATCCTCTATGCATTGGAGCACAGCGGTCTCAGGGGCAGAGGCGGCGGCGGATACGCCACCTTCCGCAAGTGGAGGCGGGTAGCCGAGGGAGCCGCGCCCAAGTATGTCGTCTGCAATGCGGACGAGGGAGACCCCGGGGCCTTCATGGATCGGATGATCCTCGAATCCTTCCCCTTCCGCGTCATCGAGGGCATGGCCATCGCCGGACACGTCCTCGGTGCCCGGCGGGGATATCTCTACATCCGGTCGGAATACTCGCTCGCCCTCCAACGGTTCCGCATGGCGGTGGAACGGTGTCGAGAAGACGGGTATCTGAATGATTGTTTCGATATCAAGATCGTGAGCGGAGCCGGTGCCTTCGTCTGTGGCGAGGAGACCGCTCTCATCGCCTCACTCGAGGGCCGAAGGGGATCACCCTCCGTCCGGCCACCCTATCCCTCCGATGTCGGGCTTTTCGGTCGGCCGACGCTCGTAAACAACGTCGAGACCTTCGCTGCAGTGCCATGGATCCTCCGGTGTGGACCCGGGGCATTCGCGGCTCACGGAACCGGGAGCAGTACGGGAACGAAGACCTTCGCCCTGGCGGGCAAAGTAATCCGCGGCGGCCTCGTAGAGGTCCCCATGGGAATGACAATTCGTCAGATCATCGAAGATCTCGGGGGAGGGATGCAGACGGGCAGGCTCAAGGCGGTTCAGATCGGCGGGCCGTCCGGAGGATGCGTGCCGGAGGGGCTCTGTGATCTTCCGGTGGACTATGAAGACCTCCATTCGGCCGGAGTAATCATGGGGTCCGGCGGACTGATCGCCCTGGACGAATCCGACTGCATGGTCGAGTTGGCGCGCTATTTTCTCGATTTCACGCGGAACGAGTCCTGCGGGAAATGTGTGTTCTGCCGGGTCGGCACATACAGGATGTGGGAGATTTTGGAGAGGCTGTGTGCCGGGGAGGGGAAGTCCGGCGACATCGAGGAGCTCGAGCACCTAGGTGAAAGAGTCCGGTCGGGTAGTCTCTGCGGGTTGGGTCGGACGGCCCCAAATCCGGTCCTCTCGACCATTCGACACTTCAGGGATGAATATATCGCCCATGTCGACGGGGAGTGCCCGGCCGGTGCCTGCCGGGCTCTCATCGGATTCAGAATATCCGATGCCTGCATCGGCTGCTCGTTATGTGCCCGCGCATGTCCCGCCGGCGCTATTCGGTCCACCCCGTATGAGCGCCATCGCATCGATCAGGAGACCTGTGTGCAGTGCGGGACGTGTAAAGATGTCTGTCCCGAGGATGCGGTCGAACGGGTAACCAACCGAAGACGTGAACTCCCCGCCGGAGCACTGAGATGATACGGATCTCCGTCGACGGTGTATCCAGGACGGTGCCGGAAGGCCGTACGATCTTCGATACCCTCGAGGATCTGATGATCCGGGTTCCCAGCCTCTGCCGTCTTCCGGGGTATCCGCACCACACTTCCTGCATGGTGTGTGTCGTCGAGGTGGCCGAACGGGGAGGCCTGGTCCCCTCCTGTTCGGTTCCGGTAGCCGACGGCATGACAATCGTCACCGATTCGCAGAGGATCCGCGATTCCCGCCGAACGGCGGTAGAGTTGCTCCTATCGGAGCATTTCGGCGATTGCCTCGCCCCCTGTGTGCGTGCGTGTCCAGCCGGATATCGCATACCCGAGTTGTTCCGTTGTATCAACCTCGATACCGATGCGGCGCACGGTACCGGCGAGGCGCGAAGAGGTATTGAGACGATGGTGCCGTCACCCGCCGCATGCGAAGAGTGTGCGGGATACTGTGAACGCGCGTGTCGCAGGGGCCAACTGGACGACTCCGTACGAATCCGTGATACGCTTCTGTCGATATCCCGATGGCGTCGATCCGCAGACGGAGATGCATCCGGCCCAAGAGCGTACGACCGTGAATCGGACGCGTACGCCGGCCGTTCGGTCTCGGTCCGAGGTGCGGTGACTGAATCTGAACGAGCCTATCGGAGCGATTTTCTTTCACAGTCGCCGTGCCGAGACGCTACGGTGGCTCCAAAGGTTGAGGCGAAACGGTGTCTCTCCTGTGATTGCTCCGCCGTCGACGACTGCAGACTCAAAGCGCTGGCGATCGAATTCGAGTCGAGTAACCGCAGGTACCGGCTGGAAACCCGTGACCCGTTTGTCCCCCCCGAAGAGGCGGCGGGAGCAATATACGACGGAGGAAAATGCATCAAGTGCGGTAGGTGTGTGCGCGTGGCCGAGGCGTTCGGTCCCTCGAGCGACAGCAGGATGACGGCGGGAAGCGCAGGCGGGAAGCCGGCAGATGCTGTGTCGGATATTCTCGAAGGACGGGGAAGATGGCCCCCCCTCGCATTCGTACGCAAGGGCATCGATACCGGGATCGGCTTCCCGGACGATCTCCTCTCAGGCCGGGTTTTACATGCCCTCCTCAAACGCCTGGTAGCCGTCTGTCCGACCGGCGCACTCGCCTTTCCGCGTCCCGGCGACGCGGCGATAGATGGTATAAGAGAGAAAGAGAAAGGCAATCAGAGGCAGAGATGAGTAGAAAATGAAGAGATCCGAGATCGGAAGTTTGATTTCTCGACGACGAACAAAATCCGTACTCCTTACGATTCTCTTGTTCATCGCCGTATCTCCGTTCTCTCTCTTCGGAGACGATGATCCGGCTCGAGGCGATGAGTGGCTCATCGGGCGGGGTGACGGCAGGCTGTCCGGTTCTCGTCAGGTTGAACTGCCCGACGAGATGACGCTCCGCTGGCGGTTCCCGACGGGAGATGCCGTTCGCGGAACTCCGGTAGTCAGGGACGGAAGGGTCTATGCCGGTTCCCTCGACGGCCGGCTCTACGTACTCGACTTGATCGACGGGTCTCTCGTCGCTTCATTCGATGTCGGGGCTGGGATCGAAGGGTCTCCGCTGCTGGTCGAGTCGTCGGTGCTCTTCGGGACGGAAGAGGGAGCGGTCTTTTCCGTGGATATCGGCATCCTGGGTGGCGACGGGCCGGGGACGGGAAGCACAGACGCCGTCGTGATCGAGATCGGAGACGAGGCGGAACGGTCGTCGAACACGGTTCCCAAGGAGCACGGACTGTTGTGGCGTTCCTCGATCGGAGGCCGCATCGCCGGCGGCTTGAATCTTGTACGCTCGGGGGAATCTCGTTTCCTCGTCTTCGGCGGATACGACGCGGCCCTTCATGCCCTGCATCTCGAAAGCGGAGAAGAGCTATGGGCCTCGACGGCGGGGAATTACATCAACGGAACCCCCGCGGTTCTCGGTGCTAGAATTCTCTACGGCAGTTGCGACTCGCGGATACACTTCCTGTCCGCCGCGGACGGATCCCGTTTGGGGGAGACGGACCTCGGTTCGTATATCCCGGGTTCTCCGGCGATATGGAGCGACACCGTGTATGCGCTGACCTACGCGGGCGTAATCGCGGCCGTCGATGCCGACACCATGCAGATGCGATGGAGTTGGGACTCAGGCGGCGAAGCCCACTTCTTCTCTTCCCCGGCGGTGAATGAGCATCGTGTGGTGGCAGGCTCGAGAGAGGGCGGTATATACTGTCTGGTAAGGACCACCGGCGATCTTGCGTGGCATACCTGGTTGGGCGGTGGAGCGGATGGGGCCCCGGTGATTGCAGGTGGAACGGTGGTCGTCGGTTCGGACGACGGCCGGATCTATCTTCTCCGGCTGTCGAACGGAAGAGAAATTTGGTCATACGAAACCGGGGGCGGAATCTCGGCCGCTCCCGCCGTGGTTTCCGGAGTCGTCCTGATCGGCAGTGACGACGGCTACCTGTATGCGTTCGGAGCGGAAGAGTGAAGGCGCGGAGGAGTGAATAGAGAGTGAGAGTTGCGTATGTCGTTCCTGGTTCCGGCGGCGGGGTGCTCTTCGACCCCGTGACTTCGGCGGCGCCGGCAGAGGCCATGGCAGCGACGATCGGCGAGAGGCCGCGACTCGAATCCCTCGCGGCGCAAGGGTTTGCCGCAGCCAGGGGGTATTTCAACGTGGGCAGGATGGTGAGAAAACTGGTAACGGTATATGAACGACATGGATGAGGGAGTAGATCGATGAATTATCTACTGCGGCTGCGAGGTGTCTTCAAGACGTATCGGCAACCGGCGGAGTTATCGGTACTCAGGGGGGTGGATCTCGAGGTTCGGCCGGGGGAACGGATCGCCGTGACGGGACCGTCGGGGTCGGGCAAGAGCACGCTTCTGAATCTGATGGGCGCCCTCGATGGCGTCACCTCAGGGAGTATCGAGTTCGGCGACCGGAAACTCGAATCGATGAGCCCCGGCGAGGCGGCGGAATATCGAAACCGGGAAATAGGATTCGTGTTTCAACTCCATCACCTGCTCCCGCAACTCACGGTCCTGGAAAACGTGCTGCTCCCTCTGGTTCCCCGGGGTCGACGGGCCGTCGATGGAGCCCGGGAACGGGCCGGTATGCTCCTCGATCGTGTCGGCCTCGGTGACCGGATCGGTTACAAGCCGTCTCTGCTGTCGGGGGGCGAACGGCAGCGTGTCGCGGTGGTCCGGGCCCTCGTGACGGAACCGCGGATTCTCCTGGCGGATGAACCGACCGGATCGCTGGACGCGGAAAACGCCGATTCACTGACCGATCTCCTGGTACAAACCGGCGACGAGACCGGGACGGCCCTGGTGGTCGTGACACACTCTTACCGCGTCGCGGAAAAGATGCAGCGAAGATACTCCCTCTCCTTGGGCCGGTTGGAAGCGATATGACCGTTTCGAGGATCGCGCTGAAGAGTGTCGTTCACTATCTGCGACGGAATCTGGCCGTTCTCGCCGGTGTGTCGCTTTCGACCGCGGTGATCGTCGGCGCGCTCCTCGCGGGTGACACGGTGCGCTCGAGTCTCGTCGCATACAACACGAGCAGGCTCGGAGATGTGCGGTACGTGCTCGACGCGGGTGAGAGAACGGTGACCGGCGAACTGGCGGATTCTCTGACAGCAAGAATCGATCCGAGAGGCGCCGCCGTAGGGAGAGGATCCGTCGAATCGGAGCTACCCGATCCGACCGTCGCGTTGCGAATCGAACCGGTCATGCATATCGAGGCCGTGGTGAGTAATCCCGAATCGGGAATCGAACTCACCGATGTGCACATCTATGGCGTTCGTGATTCCCTTTGGAGCATGCTTGGTTCTCGACGTCTCGATGACGAGACGACATCCGGAGATGCGCCTCCTGTCCGCACCGGAGCAGGAATCGCCGTCCTGAACGAGGCTGCGGCGGGAAGGCTCGGAATCACCGGCGGAGAGGAGCTGATACTCAGAACATACCCGTTTCACTCCATTCCGGGGGATGCGCCGGTGACGACCGAGAGGAGGATTCTGCGGATACCGGTGGAGATCGGAGGGGTGGTACAGGCCGGGGAGGGCGGGAATTTCGCTCTCGCGATGGAACAGGGCGTTCCCCTGAATGTCTTTCTCGATTTCGAGTTTCTCACCCGGGAACTCGGCATTCCGGGGAGGTGTAATCTGCTTCTGGCAAATGGGGGGGTGGGCGACGGCGCGGTACTCACCGAGGCAATCCGGGATGTGTGGACGCTGGATGATCTGGACCTTTCCCTGGAGACGTTTCCCGAGGCCGGTTTCATCGAACTGCGTTCGAGCAGAATCTTCATCGATTCGACGATTTCCGCGGTCGCCGTGGCGGCGATGCCGGCGGCGTACCGCGCCTACACCTATTTCGTAAATACGATTCAATCCGGAGATGCGTCGATTCCGTACTCTTTCGTGTCGGTGAGACCCGATCTCCGCAGGGGTGAGATCGCCCTCTCCGAGTGGGCCCGTAACGATCTGTCGATCGATATCGGTGAGGAGGTGAGCCTGGTGTATTTCGTGCCTTCGGATTCCGGCGGCCTGGTCGAAGCGGAGGCCGAGTTCCGGATGGTCACAACCGTTCCGGACCGTATCGCCGCCGACCTTGCGGAGGCGATACCAGAGTATCCGGGGATTGCCGGTGTCGATCACTGCCTCGAGTGGCGTCCGGGGATCCCGCTGCAGTTACATCGGATCCGCGAGAGGGATGAACGTTTCTGGAATCGGTACGGCGGTGCGCCGAAGGCTTTCATATCTCTCGAGGATGCGGACCGTTTGTGGGGCGGACGGTTCGGTAACGGTACGGCGGTGCGATTTCCGCCAGGTATCGACAGGACCCCCATCGTGCGGAAGATCCTGGAGGAGGTATCGCCGGCGTCTATCGGGTTGGAATTTCGGGACGTGTATACTCCCGCGGTACGCGCAGGCATGAACTCGGTTGACTTCAGCGGTCTCTTCCTCGCCCTCAGTTTTTTCATCGTCGCGGCTTCCGTGATACTCACGACCTTGCTCTTCGGATCGGAATTGCACAGCAGGCGGGACCAGCTTCTCACCATGGCACGCGTCGGGTTTCCGAGATCGAAGGTGTGCAAAACGGCGATCATCGAGGGTGCCGTGGTGACCTTGTGTGCGGTTCCCGTCGGGATGATCGCAGGTATCGGATATGTTGCTCTCCTTACCGGGGCGTTACGCGGGGTCTGGGCCGGGGCACTCGGGAGGAGTCCGGGTGAGCTCACGGCCGCGGGAATGGCGCTGTCGGTGACCATTCGACAGGGAACGATAGCGTTGGGTGGTGTCTCGGGGTACGTCCTGGGAATGGTATCTGTGGTGATCGGCGCCTGCAGGGCGGTTGCGAGGATATATCCGGACCTGACGGATTCTACCGACGCGAACTGTCTCGATGAAGCGGACGTTTCCGCTTCCGAACGTGGCGCCGAATGGGCCCTGTACGGCGGAGTCGCGGCCCTGTCGATCGGGTTACTCCTTCCCGTTGCACCACTCTTGGCAGATTCGGAGTCAACGGCGGCGTTTGTGGTTGCAGGCATGCTCACGATGGTCGGCGGGTTGCTGCTGTTTTTCCGAATATTGCTTTTCGGGTCGCGTAGAAATCGGACAGAGGGGTTTGGGCTACTGCAGTTGGGATTCGGCTTTGCCGCAAACAGGCGGGGTCGGACCCTCGCATCGGCAGCCGTCATCGCCCTGGGGATATTCACCGTGGTAGCCGTAGGGATGAACAGGAAGGGATTGCCGCAGGATCCGGATAATCGGGCGACGGGAACGGGCGGGTTCGATCTATTCATCCGGAGTACCCTTCCGATTCACGAAGAACTTGCCTCCATCCTGTCCGTCGCCGATGGGCAGCTCTCGGAGGTCGTGCCCTTTCGGCTCAGGAAGGGTGACGATGCCAGCTGTCTGAATCTCAACCAGGTGCGCCGTCCGGGGATCCTGGGTGTAGATTCCGAAACCCTCGCGGCGGGAGAACGTTTTTCCTTTCAACGAGTCGAGTACGGGGATCCGGTGATCGGCGCTACTCCGTTCCACGGTGTTGACAGCGTGCATTCGGATGAGACCGCCTCGGTCTGGCGGTTGTTGCAGGCTGAGTTCCCGGACGGATCGATACCGGCTGTCGCCGACCAGACGGTGATCACCTGGGGGCTGCAGCTTCGGACCGGCGATACCCTGGAGATCGCGGGTGAGGACGGCACCGTGCACACACTCCGCATCGTCGCCGGATTGGCCGCCTCGGTGTTTCAAGGGTATATACTCGTCGATATCGGCAGGTTCACCCGGATGTTTCCCTCCGCGGGCGGGGCCGAAATTTTCCTCGTGGACATGCCGTCCGACTCGTCCGACGAACCGGGATCGGCGGATCTCATTCGGACGCTGGAACGGCGATACAGGGACCATGGAATCATGGTGGAGGAGGCGGCCTACCGGTTGGCCCGATTCAACGTGGTCGAGAATTCATACCTCTCGATCTTCCTGATACTCGGTGCGGTCGGCATGGCCGTCGGGACAATCGGCATGTCGGTCATCGCCGTACGTAACATCCGGGAGGATCGCTCCCGGCTCGCGCTGCTGTCGGCCCTGGGGTACCGGAAGCGGCAGATCCGCGTGGTCGTGAACGCGGAGAATCTCGCTCCGTTTCTCGCGGGATACGTGCTGGGAACCGTCGCGGCGGTGACGGCCATCATGCCTCGTGTGACGGCCGAGGCGGAGCGGATCGATCTCGTCGTTCCGGCGATGCTCCTCGGGGGAGTCCTGCTCTGGGGGATTCTCTGGATAGTGAGCGTGACCAACCTGATGCTGAGGGGGCCGTTGGCTTCCGCGCTCAGGGATGAGTGAGGTATCTACACTTTTGCCAGATACTCCTCGAGAAGCCCGCAGGCGTTTTCGACCACCTTGCTGCAGATGGTCTGGAAGGCGTTGGCCTCGGAGGCCCTTTTCCGCTCATCTTCGTTCTTCAGGTTATAGCCGACGAGATCGGTGCATTGCGCCGACCCGTAGCGCCTATTGAACTCCGCCACGAACTCCTCCCCGAGGGTGTAGGTCTTCGCCTTGGCGGTCGAATCCGGCTGATTGTCGGTTCCCAGATGGAGCCCGAGAATCATGAGGGCCCCGGAGACGGCACCGCAGATGCTGTCGGACCGGGAAACCCCGCCGCCGAAGGCGGTGGCGATCCGGGCCATGGTGGCCGAGGGTACTCCATACTCGGGGCTGTAGGCGATGGCCACCGACTGGGCGCAGTTGTACCCCGCGCCGAAGGCGTCCTTGGCTTGTGCGATCTTACTCATCGATGCTCTCCGTTAGCCGATCAGCTTCCGCGTGAACTCGACGTCCCGCTTGATGCCGTCCAGGGTGTCCTTTACCAGGCGCATCTCCATGATGTAGGTATCAACCCCGGCATCCAGCGCCGCCTTGATCGACTCCTCGGCCCGGCAGTCACCCTCGCCGACTCTAGTAGGCCCGTTAGAGTTCGCGTCGTTCACGTGGAGGGAGCAGATGCGTCCCTGGTACTTCTTTATCCAGTCGGCCAGAACAATGCCTCGCTCCGGGAGGAACTGCCCGATGTGGAATTGACCCTTGAGCTCCGGCATGTTGTCCAGGAGGTGTTCCATCACATACCTATCGCCCATCTTCACCAGTTCCATGTGGTGGTTGTGATACCCCAGTGAGAGCCCGTCCTGCTTCAGTCGGCCGGCCATCTCCCGGAACTTCGGCAGCATGGCGAGCCACTCGTCCAGGGTTTCCGCCTTGGCGAAGGGTATTACCCAGTCTGTGGATCCGAGATCCAGGAGCAGCCGTTTCCACTCCTCGTAGCGGCTGTCGAATTCGGCCACGGTCAGGTGTCCGCAGGTCAGCTTCATGCCGCATTTCTGCAGGGATGCCCGTATATCCTCGAGTGACGTGGCCGCATCAGGATTGTTCGGCACCGCGCCGCACCATACTTCGATGGTGTCGATGCCGAGGTTTTTCACCGCTTCGAAGGCAGCTTCCCAGCCGCCTTCATATTCCTTCAACGAGAAGAGTTGAAAACCAAGTGTGTTCGCCATTTTTGTTCGTCCTCCGCAGGTAGTGTGTGGGTCTGAATATACCATACAATCGAGAGATGGGTACATAGGAACGGGGATCGGTTTTGAAAAAGCCGCCATATGAGTGTATACTCAAGAATAAAACAAATACAGTATCACGAAAGGAGATCGAAGA
>CAZAKE010000020.1:0-42153 GCA_964485495.1 uncultured Spirochaetales bacterium | reverse complement strand
TTACAGAGCGATCATGCAATTCCAAATGTAGTTACTGCTACATTTGGAATTGCTTGAGTAGTATCTCCGGGTAGAACTAGGGGGAGTAGTGAACGACCACCGCCAAAGGTGGTGGCTATCTCTTGTAGCATAATCGCAGCAATGGTCGTTCATTGGAAAAACTGGCTCTATTATCGGCACATCGAAAAACCATATATATTGCTGGGTAGCGGATATGTAACTCTTTATATAGTATGGTCTATATAGTATGGTTTTTGGTATGTTCATGACATCCAAGCATCTAGTTTTTGAGGTGCCCTTCTGTCTAATTCTGTTTTTTTGTGTATCTTTTCCAGAATTGTTTGAATACCGTGAGAAACGTGGTATTATACTAGGCAGATAGATAGAGGGTAGGCAGAGGATAGAGAGCGGATTTGTGTTGAAATTATGAAGATCTCGAGAATTCCGGCAGCAATCGTAATTATACTCATGTTCGCCGCCTGTGATGGGGCGGGTTTTCTTGTAATGGAGGAGGAACCCGTCGCTCCGGTGACGGTGGATACCATACGCGCAGGAAAACTCGTTCGTCCCGAAGAAACGCTCCCCATCGACATAGTGTATAACTCCGATACCGCCGTACCCGACACCATGCTGGTGGAGCTGGTCGATGGCGACGGAGAGACGGTGAGCGAGACGGTGATGGATCATTTCCAGACCGGGCTCCCGTTCCCCGACATCGCCTTGCCTGAGAATCTCGCATTCGGCACATATACCCTCCGATTTACCATATACGAATCGGAAACGCTCCTCGCCGTGACCGAGACCCCATTCTTCTATACGGCTGATGAGTATTCGATCCGCAGTATCGAAGCGTATCCCCTCGTGTTCTTTCCCGGAGGAGACGGCCTGTTATTCGCCTCCTTCGAATACCCGGTCGATGACGAAGCTGTCTATGTACGATGGTCTCGGGACGATTCGGTTTTGGCGGAGGGCATGCTTGCCGATGGGCTGGACATGATTCAGATCAATGCTCCCGATCGGGAGGGCATCCATTCGATCGCGCTGGAGCTGTTTCCGGAACCTCCGCCCGAAGGGCAGGCGTATCTTTTCCGGTCTCCTATCGAGGCGGAGATCAATATCTTCGTGTCCCGCGATCAGAAACCGATCGAGAAGGACCTGCTTCCCGACGGGAACTACTACAGCGTCCTTCACATGCGAGGCGAGATGACGGATACCGGTTTCATCGGTTCCGGGGCCGATCCCGCCGATGTCGAGGGTGTCTCGGTTCTCGATATCAGAGACGATCTGTTCGGCTATACCCTGGATGTTCCGTCTTCGATCATTATGCCCTACGCGGCTCTTCCTGTTGCGAACGGAACCTTCGCGCCCTTCACCCTTACCCTGCGGTTGCAGTTGGATGATGCCCCGGACGGCGGCGAACTCTTCGTGTGCGCGACCGATGATGGGTCTTTCTCCTTTACTCTCGCCGTGAATCGGACATTTGGGTTTAGAACTTCGATTAATACCGGTGGAAAGCTGATCGAGTCGGAACCGCTTCAGCCCATCGACCCGTATGCGGTGGAACTGCTCTCTCTTTCGGTGATTCCCGACCAGTCCTCGGTGGAGGTACGGTGGTATGCCGATGGAGCACTCATGGGAATGGACTCGTTCGCAGTGCCCGAATCGTATCTCGACCTGAGTGAAGGCTATACCGAGATCGGTGGTGGAATCGGCGGTCTGGTCGACGAGGTCGGAGTCTATTATCGTAACGATCGGGGGAAACCCTCCCCGGATCCAACTGTATTCCTTCGTAGCATGTTCGAGGCATACGGCGAAGAACTCCTCCTGGCGGAGGGATTCGACGGATTGGCCGTTCCGGCAGATCTGCTGATCTCCGGACCCACGGGGAAGGTCTTCGAACTGGCATCGTCATCCCTCCGTTTGCAGCCGGCCATGTCCCTCACACTCCCGCCCTTCTCCGTTGACGGAGGGAATGTGGGGTTCGTATTCGGCATAGTCGACGGTGAGAGGGCGACTCGGATCACGATACGCGATGCCGATTCGGAAACGGTGTTGTGTTCGTTCTCACCTTCCGGCACTCTGGCCACGGCCGATGGTACATATCCGTTACCGGAAGACGCGTCGGCTTCAACATTTTATCTGTTTTCCTCCGATGATGGATACGGCATCGGAATAGGAAAGAGTCGATACTTCTTCTCCGAAGTCCCGGAAACGCTCACCGATTTTACCGTCACCCTTGAGAATGCAGGCACCGGCATCGTTGCCGTCGGAGACCTGCTTGTCAGAGACATCTCCGAACGAGAGGAGCTGGAATCACGTGCCGGCCTCAGTATCTCGAATCCCTCACGGAGGTCTTCGTCCGTTTCCGCGACCAATTCCGGAGAGCCCGTGGACGCTACAGAGGGCGGGGGAGACACGGGCGCGGCGGAGAGTGACGAATCGGCTCCCGATGGGGCGCGTGTAGATGCCGGCGCAGATCCGGATGATGGGAACGCAGCGGACGAGGCCGTCGAAGCGCCGCAGGACGTCCAGGATGGATCAGATGAATCTGCCGATAACGGAGAGGAAGATGCGGATGTTCCGACAGAGTCGGACGACCTCATCGCCGATGATGCCGATGGGTCGGATGTTGATGGTGAGATAGCATCTACCGCGGAAACGCCGTCCGACGCCTCGCCGACTCAGGCGGGGGAAGCGGAACCGGGCGCGGCGCCGGGTTCCGATGGTGACGGTCCCGAGCCGGATTTGGGATCGGAGAGAGAGACCGGAACGATACTTCCGGCAGACGGGGCCGTTGAGGCCGAATAATCGTTCCAATAGAGGGTAGGGTGCCGGCCGGTACCTGATCGAAACTAACGCCATATTTGGGTACATCGGACGGTATGATTGTCGGGGTGTGGATGCGGTGTAGATATTCTACTGCTTCAGTCTTGTTCCTTACCGCTCTATTACCGGCGGTCGGTCAGACGGCGGAATCGGTCGATTCCCAGCGAAGTTCCGACGATCTGGTCGTGGTACTCTTTTCTATCGATCTCGATGAGTACGGGTTACCGGAACAAGTAGTGTCGCCTGGAAATGAACGGTTCAGGGCGGCCTTTCGGAACTCCGCCGCCCACACGATCCTGACGATTCCGGAGATTTTTCCCTCCGACTCCTCCGACCCCTCCGAACTTTTCCCCGGTGGAACGGCTTCGGTCGACGAGGTAGCGAATCTCCTGGAAACGCGCTTCGGCGTATCGGAGCTGAGAGAAGAGGATAGGGGCATACTCCTCGTCATCCCTTCGGTCTCCTTCTACGAAGAGCGAAAGCTGGATTCGGACCGGTACTACCTACGGCTGGAGGTAACGGTACGCTTCGTGACTGCCGGGATCGGGTCTGCAGTTCAAGAGCGTATCGTAGCCGCCGCCGGATTGAGTGCCGATCTTGATGCGGCCCGAAACCAGATACTCGAAGAGCTTCAGGTTCAGACCGCGTATCAGGTGCGTTCGATCGATCGACTCCGGGGGGCACGTGGCATTCTCGAAGTGGATGGGCGCGTGATTACCATAGAATATGGCCGCAACGACGGTGTTATCCGCGGAGACCTGTACGCCCTCGACGGCGATGCGGGTAGTGGATTGCTCAAGGTGAAGACGGTCGATGATGATCTCTCATACGGCGTGCTTCTCTACTCCGACGATCCCCCGGCTGTCGGCAAACCGGTCGAAGATGCCGGCCGTATCGGTTTCGATACATCCGTATATGTTCGTGGTCTGATAGACTTCATGGCGAAACAGCGGTATGGACGGGATCCGCGGACAATCCTCTCCGTCGGAGTACGGCAGGGAACGACTCTTGGCATGTACACCTTCAGGCCGGTGATCGGGATAGAGGTCGGATTTCCCGATCTCGAGGCGATCCCGATGCACGTCTATGCCGGGGCCGATATCCGTTGGTATATCCGGCGGGTCCAGATTACCCCCTTCGCGGGTGGAGGTATCGGATTCGTGTTTCAGAATGCCGACACCCAGACGTTCGCCTATGCCGGTGGGTTGTTCCAGCTCAATGTGAGTGTCCTCTTCGGGAGTCGAATACGGCTCTTCGTAGAGGGTGGCGGCGTGTACTGGCACGGGATCGGAGAATATGATATCTACGGTGGAATCTCTTTCGGTGGCGGCATACAGATTGAATATTGAGAAGTTGCAGGGATGGTGCGGGCCGGCCGTACGACGCGTACGAATCATGAGATCCTCGATACCGTACTGTGCGGAGATGAGACCGACGCTCATCCTTCTTTTGTTCTCTTGCATCTTGGTGTCCTGCGCTACTTCGGACTCGGTGGTTCGAGAGACTCACAAGGCGGATACGCCTCCGAGTGTCCGGGATACTCCGGATATCGACGAAGCCGCGGAGCGTCCGGTAGAAGAATCCGGCGCGAACGACACCGCCACCGTTTTTTCCGGCGATGATTCGAGCGTGAGCGAGTCGTTGGCGGCGCGTATCGACGAGAGGATAGACGAGTTTGTCTACCTGGCGGTATCGTTCGATGCGAATCCGGACGAATCCGAACGGGCGCGGATGATCGTCGAGGCGGCAAACGCCGTTCTCGAGGAGGATGATTACGGTTTCGTCTCCTGGGATCATTCGTACCCTCTCATGCGGAGGAGCGTGCGAGATGGTCTCGGCGGAATGGAAACCCTCCGCCGGATCGGCAGCATGATGAAGGCGGATGTCTGTCTCGATATCGAAGTCGAAATCAACCGGGAGGGATCCGCCGGTGAGGTGGAGTACAAGGCGGAGGTCACCGTCTCCGCGGTCGATACTCTCACGGGAGACGTGCGGAGCGATATCCGGCATGTCGGAGAACGGTTCGACGGCGAAGAGGATGCGGTGCGGAACGCGGTTGCAACCGCTGTGCGGAAGACTATCCTCACCATACGCTCACGTGCATTCCGGGAGTTGGCCGGAGGAATTCGGTATGAGGTGGTAATCCGAAACACGTCCGATTCGGGATTGATCGATTTTTTCACCAGCGAGCTGGAGAAGAAGGTCATATCGATCGTCAGCAGATCGTATTCCAAGGCCGAGACGAGGTATACGCTACAGATGATCGGCCAAGCTTCCGATGTTGAAGATGTAGTCTACGATATCGCCGCAAAAATACCGGGACTCGAGAATATGAGCCTGGTGTTCCAGCAGGGGAATTCACTCACGTTCGCCTCGGGTATATAGAGAATGGCACTCGCAAGAGACAGAGACGCAATGAGACGTGCACGACGAGGTCCGGAGCGACCTCGGAAGTTTTGCCACGCCGTTGTAGTCGTCCTCCGGTTGATCGTCGTCTTCGTAGTACTTGCGGGATGCGCGGGTACCGATATGGGGATGACGGACGAGGAACGTCTCCGGCGTCCGAAATGGATCGAGTCTCCCCCGCCGGACACCTCGGAATATTGGTATTTCCTGGGATTCGGCGAAGCCCTCGAGGGCGATGACGCCGCGGCATTGCAGAGGGCCGTTGACGAGTCGGCCGGCCTGGTTCTGTCACGAATCGAAGACGAGTTTCCGGGTGTCGTGCCGTCTATCCACGGCCTCGGTACCGATTCGGATTCCGAAACCGCTTCCGGTCAAAACGATACTCATTCGGTCATCTCGAGCGTGGGTGTAGAAAAACAGCTCGCCCTATCGGCTGCGGAATTAGCGGTTTTCCGGGAGATACCGGTGGTGGACCCGGGGTTTACGGAATCGGGGATTACCGGATTCCGGCCCGCTGGGACGGTATCGGTTGCAGCCGGTTGGGTAGAACGTACCGGCGAGTCGACTATACGGGTATTCCTACTGGTTCGCTGCGATCTCGCGATGCTCAACGACTTCGTCGTATCCGGAGAGGATGTGCAGAGAGTACCGATGGACGGAGTCCCGGTAACCGAGTTGGAAGCCGATGGTGATCGTCTGACCGCCGCGGGCGATCTGTTTTCGGCGGTTGGGAAGTATCTGGAAGCCGCGGCCGTCGTTCTCGGAGATAGATCCGAGAGTAGGAATGATTTCGGTTTGTTCAAACGGATTCTTGCCAAGGCTCGGATTTCGGTAGGGTCGATCTCGATGGTGCTCCGATCATATCCGACCGATTCCTTCGTCGGCATTCCATTTTCCGAAGATATCGTGGTCGAACTACGCGGTCGTAGAGACCTGCAGACGGGATTGGTACTGCCGTCGGTACCGTTGAGATTAGTGGTGGAAACGGTCATCGCCGAGACTCGCACCGTCGCCGTCACGATGCAGGTCGACACCGACGAAGCGGGAATTGCGCGTTTCTCTCTCGAACCGCCGTCCTTCCCCGGCGATTTTTCCGTCGGTATACTCCTTGATTTTCATCGGTTCCTCGGCACGTGGCCGAAGCTTCCCGATGAGTATCAATCAGAACTCGATCTCTTCCTCAGCCATGCAACCACTCGGAGTGTGGAACGTACATACCGGATCTACGCTCGGGGAGCCGATGTGCCTACGGGAATCATGATTTTCGACGTCGACAGGGGCAACAACCCTACCGGTACGGCACACGCGGCATCCCAGACCGCGCGGGTGCTGGCCGAGGCCGGATACGAGATCGTCTCGCTGCCTCTCCAGTCGGACCTGTTGGGACAACCCGTTGACGCCCTCGTCGAAGGACTGGACGGCATGTATGGATTCGACATCGATCGGGTGTTGTTCGGCGTAGCCCGCATAATCGATTTCCAGGAATTGGAGGGAAGATATACGGTGAAGGTGTCCGGAGATATCCGGCTCGTGGATCTGCCTTCACGAACGGTGCTATTCTCGATGTCGGATCAGTCTCGAACCGCCCTCGGCCCCAATACCACCACGGCAATGTCCGCGGCGTTCAAGGGGTACGGCACGCTGATCGGTGATGTGATCCTGAATACTATTCCCTGATCCGGACCCGCTCTTCACGACACTACGCTCACACGGTTTCCTGCTGTCATTCGCCGCGCCTGTCTTCGTATGAATCGGGAACGCTCACCGTCGGTGTTTCGGTTCGTCGATGCATTCCCCCACCTCTCATGCCCGACGTGTCTGGAACCGGAAGCAAGGTGATCTCGAGTGTGATGCCGTGTGCCGAATTCTCTGGAAGGGTGACCGTCTCCACGGTGCCTTCGTATCCCGAAGCCGTGATCTCGATGTCCCACTCCCCCGGCAACACCATTGCATGGAAATCACCGACGTCCGGATCGTAGGGGGCGGGGATCGCGCCGTGGTCCGGATCTCCCGACGGCCGGATCTCGACGGTAGCGTCCGCCGGATACCCTCCAGCGGTAGCGATACGCCCGTGAATACCGGTTAGCGGCGTTTCGATCAACTCCATCAATGCCTGCCGATGGTATCCGTATACCTCCGAGATGATCTCCGGATCATGATCCGAGTATCCCTGCCGGAAATCCAACTCGATGGTGTAGGCCGTCGCACCCTCACGGGTATACATCCAATCTGCCAGGGTTCCGTAGGCGGGATACCAGTCGTACCCCTCGATGATGCCGAATCCGGGGTTTCCCGCGGATGAAACCGTGTTACGGTACTTGATTGCGGCGGCGAGTGCCGCCTCGTAGACGGGATAGAGTTGCCTGGCGAAATAGAGGGTATCGTAGGTTTCCGTGGCGGTCTCGGTGGTTCCGGCATAATCCAGACCCCATGAGATGAGTTCCGCACCGGTATGCAGGCCGAGAGACAGCACCACCGCTCCCGCCGCCGCCTCGGAGGCGAGGTCCGCCGATTCGGCCTGATCGAGAGGCGCGTCTCCGGAGTAGAACGTGTCCACCCAGGCAAACCCGAAGTTACGGTTCAGATCCACGCCGTTCACGTTGTAGCGTTCTTCGTTCAGGTGCCCCCATGGGTTCAGGATGGGGATGATCTGGACCGAGGCGTTCCGGACTATCCGTCCAGCGATACTCTCCTCCGTGTCGATTCCGGAGAGCAACTCGTCGAGAATGAGCAGCGCGACATCGCAGGACAGCTGTTCGTTTCCGTGTATTCCGCCGACGATCTGGATTTCCGGCTCAATCTCTTCGGTCCACACGTTGTCGGAAACGGTTACCGATAGCAGGGGGAATGCCGGCTCCGATCCCTCGTCGTTCTCCGCATATCCGATTATTCGAAGGCGCACGTAGTCGGGATAGGTCTCCTCGAGCTCGCGAAGATATCTCTCAGTTCTCGATGGGTCGGCATACTCCCTTCCCGGCTTCCATGGTACCGGTATTTCCGGCACCGCGAACCTGCAACCGGTGGAGAGGAGGATGAAAACCAATGGTGCAATCAGGCCGATTCGGCTGAGCCGTCGGCGGCTCGAGGGGTCGACTCGCGCGATAGGCGCGCAGAAATCATTAATATTTGACATCGTTTCCATTCTGTCTATCATTAATTCGGTAGAGCCTTTTCACATACGATATCTGTGAAAGGACTCCCTGCACCTATCATACCACTCTTCGGGAGAGATAACAGATGGATTTGAATTTGAATATGGGCGTCCTGATTGCCGATGATTCCGGTTTCATGCGGAAACTGTTCAGGCGGAACCTGGTAGAGATCGGTTTCGTCAACATCATCGAGGCCGAGGACGGCGCGGAGGCGATCGAGAAGCTGCAGGACGAGGACATACAGCTGGTCGTCAGTGATTGGAATATGCCGAAGGCCGACGGCATGGATCTGCTGAACTGGATGCGTGGAGACGAGAAGTACGCGGCGGTGCCCTTCATCATGGCCACCGCCCAGGGTGACAAGGCGCGTATCTCAAGATCCAGACTCGCCGGTGCCAACGGTCATATCGTCAAGCCCTTTACGGCGGACCAGCTGAAGGAGAAGATCGAAATTGCCTTCGGAATCCGGGAGGAGCGTACCGGTTCGAAGCGGGAGATCCGCACCTCCGGGAATAAGGTCAGGTTACGGATCGGTCATATACAGATCACCGATCATCTCGTTCTGGGGGTGGTGAAGAGTTGGATCGATTCGGGCAAGGTCGAGCCGAAGTATTTCGAGTTGGAGACGATTCGCACCGCCGGATGGAATCCGATCCAGGAGATGCTGGAGGACGGTTCCCTGGACGGAGCATTTGTCCTGGCCCCTATCGCGATGGATCTGTTCAATTACGACGTTCCCATCCAACTCGTGTCATTCGCCCATAAGAGCGGGAGTATTTTCGTTCGCTCCAAGAATCCGCCCCTCGAGGAGGGCGGTTCGTTGGAGGATTTCTACTACAACAAGGTGGTGAATATCCCCCACAAGTTATCGATCCACAACATGCTTGCCCATAAATATCTGACCGAGACTCTTGGCATGACCCCGGGAGTTCCCGGCGAAGGCACGGACATCAACGTGCGCTTCGAGGTCGTACCTCCGATCAAGATGCCGCAGTCGATGGCCGAGAGTTCGGAGGTGGCAGGGTTCATCGTCGCCGAACCGATCGGCTCCAACGCGATCGCCAAAGGGATTGCCGAACTCCAGTGTTTGTCGTCGGCGATCTGGGAGGAACATCCCTGTTGTACGGTGGTATTCCAGCAGGATCTACTGGAGGGGTACGAAGATGCGGTGTTCGAGTTCGTGCAGCTGTTGAAGGAGGCCGGTACTTACATAGAAGAGAACAAGCAGGAGGCGGCCGATCTGGCGGTAAAATTCCTGGATCCGGACGGGGAGCTCGGACTGACCCAGCGGGTGCTGTACAAGGTCCTCCTAACTCCCGGGGGGATCCAATACGGAGACCTCTATCCATCGCTGGACGACCTGGACTCGCTGCAGCGATACATGTCTCGGAATATGGGTATCGGACAACTCGTCAACATGGAAGACTTCGTGAATACCAGATTCGCGGATGCGTTCAAGTGATGATTACTAGGGCATCTCAGAGCGACATGCGGAGTCTGACTTCGGACCAGAGCAGCCGATAGGCCTCGATGGCCTTCGATTTACGGGTGTAGACAGTCAACGGTCTCCGGGTAACCGCCATCCTTTCCACCTCGCTCGAGTTCGGTATCGATACAGGCAGGAACCCCGGTTCTCGTCCGAGTGTCTCGGTGATCTCTCGGTGGAGTTTCTTGCGAGTATCGGCCATGTTGAAGAAGGCCATGATCCGTTCGGTCTTGAATCCTTTCGCCTCGAGGAACTCGAAGATCTTCCGGTAGGTAATCTCCGAGAGGGAGGTGGGGATGAGCGGAACCATGACCGCGTGGCTGGCCGCGAATACGTTCTCCGACTCCAGGCCGATGGCGGGCGGACAGTCGAGAAAGACCAGGTCATACTCCTGTTTGAGCGGTGAGAGCAGATGCTGCAGGTGTTTCTTACGACGTTTCTGGTCGTCCAGCAGAAGCGGCAGTTTCCGGAGTGACAAGACGGCGGGCAGTAGATCCAGATTCGGATAATCGGTGGCTTTTATCTCGGCGTAGAGGTCAAGACCACCCTTGATGAACTTCTTTGCCGAGAATTTCGACGAGGGACGAATTCTGTAGAAGTAGGAACTCGCGCCCTGCGGATCGAGGTCTACCACGAGGGTCCGAAAGGAGTCTCGGGCCGCCAGATACGATACGTTCACGACCGTGGTTGTCTTGCCGACACCACCCTTCATGTTGTATACGCCGATTACCTTCATATGCACCTCTTTTGCGCACGCGCCCCCGTATTGCCGTCGATACCCTCCGCCAATCGAGTGTACCCTACTTCCAATGAGTCGGCAATCGTTTTTTTAAGGGGTGATTATACCCCGCTGAGACGTCGAATAGCCTTGAGTACGCCTCCGTTCAACAAATCGTCGGCATGATTTCTCAGGTGCATCCACTCCTCGTTCTGCATCCGGTACAGAACGGCCATCAAACCGCCTGCCGAAGCAGTCTCTTCCGCTCCGGCCGCCATCGTGCGGTATCTATCCAGAAGGTCTATCTGTACCGTGAGATCGTTGTACCCGCCCAACAAATCCTGCAGCCGTTTCAGGGCCCTAATGACCCGTTTTGATTTCCCCGGAGGCAGGATTCCGGCATAGAACTCCATCAGATATCTGAGCATCTTGATGCGAATCCGTAGGCGGTGTACATCGGCGGGTGATGAAGACTCCGAGAAACCCGTGATTGCCTTCTCCAGTTTCCCTGCCCGTTTCCGGATCGAGCCCAGCGCGAAGCCTTCGACGGATTCGACGCCCATTTCGGTGTAGGTTTCCTTTCGGGCAATCAGTTCCTCAATCGTCTTCAGGCTATTTCGGTACTCCGCCGAGAGGAGATAGGCGCGAAGATTCTCCTGTTCCGCCGCCCTCTCCTGTTTCAATCGTCTGAACAACATGTCCAGGCCGGGCAGTAACGATTCCGGCAACAGCGCGTGGTAATAGGGATGGGCCATCAGGAGTACGTCCAGGTCTCGCGGCCTGTTCGTGGCCGTCCCGATGTCTTTCAGTATTCCGCTGATCGTGGAATGGGGATTCTCCTGTACCGTCTTCTTCGAATCGGACAGAAAGGCGCGTGACCTTCGTACCGCGACGCGATACTCGTGCAAAAACTCCGGATCGATTTCGTCGATGATACCGGGTTCGTTGCGTGCGATGTCGGCGAGGAGGGTGTGGATGATCTCTCGTGCGGCTTCCCGGATGCTCATGCCGTCGTGTATCGAGGTGTAGGACCTTCCCGAATAATCGAGCGGAACCCGATCGAGTGGAGATAGATAGAGAGTCGGGAGATCGCAGTTCGACTGGTGGACGCCATGGGCCAGGAGGTCGGAGTGGATCGATTCGGCCTCGTCCCCGTACCCTCTGAGCGGCTCGAGCCTCAGGACGCCGCACCGGCCGCCGTACCGTTCATCGGGGTCGTCTTTACCCTCGTGATCTGTTCTTTCCATCATGTTCGAATCGGGCGACGTGACACGATAGGAGAACGAGGTCAGCGAACACACGCCCTTCCGATCGGAGTTGAGAATACGGTATTCGGTGCGAGTTTCGGACACTTCGGCCAACGGCAGCAGGGCCCGTATGCCGATGTTCGTGGCTATCGTTTCCTTGAGATCTCCCTCCGGAATGTCATGCAGCCGATACTCACTGCGAGGCGGCGGTGATACCGAGCGTAGAAGGATTGTGCCTCGGTTCAGGTCTTCGATCCACATCGATTTCCGGTCGAGATAACATGTATAGCCTGCCGTATAGAGTCTCCAGTCGAATGTGTCGTAGTAGGTGAAGGTGCGATGTGACTGCTCACCCTTTTCTATGATACGCAGGTCACTGGCGATACGCTTCACGACCCTCTCGGGAGAGAGCGTATCGGTGGAGTATCTTCTCCTCTGTGGGGTCGTTACGAGACGCTCACCTTTTTTTACCATAACTCCAATAATAATGAAACTCTACGATTTCCACAAATTTTTTCCTGAAATTTTTCGGTCGAAGTGTGTTACCTTTTCCGAGTTCTGTTGTTACTATATTGAGTAGGCAAGATAGATCCTCCTCCATGGAATATGACGATTCCCTTTTTTGGCCTCCGGAGTTTTCACCTCCTTTTCTCCGGGGGCTTTTCTTATTTACATCGGTCTTTGCCCATTGAAGCCACACCTGAGGTCTTTCCCTCGGTCGCCGTGACCGCTTGCATCTACTTCAGACTGTGATAAAATACGAAACCTGATAGTACCCGATGCTCACGACTGACGGAAGAAACCGTACCACCAAAGGAGAAGCGTATGATCCCACGGGAAGTTATCCGTACCGTACTCGAGGGGGGGAAACCGCCCTATGTACCCTGGTCGTTCGGATTTACGAAGGAGGCCGCGGCGAAGCTGGTGCAGCATTATGGGACCGAGGACCTCCAGCCGATCTTCCGGAATCACTTTATGGGACTCGGGAACGGAGTCGGTTTTTTTTCGCCTCTGGAGAACGAGCGGTACCGGGACGTGTTCGGCGTGGTGTGGAACCGGGAGGTCGACAAGGATATCGGTATCGTGGAGGGGACGGTTCTGCCGGAGCCGTCCCTGAAGGGATACGAGTTTCCGGACCCTGAGGCGGATCGCTTTTTCGTGAACATCCCTGCTCGTATAGAATCAAATCCCGATAAATTTCGGGTATTCAACATCGGCTTCTCCCTATACGAGAGGGCCTGGACGCTGCGGGGGATGGAAAACTTGCTGATGGACTTCTATCAGGAACCCGATTTCGTACATGAGCTGTTCGAGGCCATCGGTGAATATAACGTGACCCAGGCCAGGAAGGCCCTGCAATATGACATCGATGCGGTGTATTTCGGAGACGATTGGGGGCAACAACACGGGCTGATCATGGGGCCTCAGCTCTGGCGTGAGTTCATCAAGCCGATCCTTGCGAAGATGTACGGCGCCGTCAAGGATGAGGGCAAGTTCGTGATCATCCACTCCTGCGGCGACGTGGATGAGCTCTTCGACGACCTCATCGATTTAGGGCTCGATTGTTTCAATCCGTTCCAGCCGGAAGTGATGGATACCGAGGCGCTTCTCAGACGCTACCGCGGCAAACTCGCGTTTCACGGTGGACTCTCCACCCAGAAGGTACTCCCCTTCTGCACGGCCGACGAGGTCCGTGCGGAGACCCTCCGGCTTCTGGAGCTCGGTCGTGACGGCGGGTACATATTCTCGCCGGCCCACGCAGTCGAGGGCGACGTGCCGACCGAGAACATGGTTGCGTTCATCGAGACGGTGCAAGCCCAGGAGGGGTACGCCGGATGAGGGGAAGCATCTCCCCGGGCCGGTTGGTGACCAACCCGGTCACACCGAGGTCGAGCAGGTCTCCGGCTTCCTCTATATCGTCTACCGTCCACGGTAGGATCGGATATCTTCCGAGTGATTTGAGGAGGAACATCGACCTTCTGTTGACGAGTTCCTTGGCCGGTTTCAGGAAATCGGTCCGGGAGAGAAACCTTCCCTCGCCGTGTCTGAGGAGGGGTGGGATTCCCGAGTGCCGGGAGTAGAGAGTCGCCGTCGGAATCTCCGGCGCGACGATCTTGAAAGCCCGTACCGCCATCGGATTGAAACTCGAGACCACACATTTCCGTGTGAGGTCAAACTCACCGATTACCTCTAGAAGGGCTTGTGCCAGGGGTTCCGGCCGGTGACTCGAGGTTTTGATCTCGATGTCGTAGTAGAGAGAATCGCCGAACCGTTCGAAGACCTGCCGCAACAGAGGAATCCTCTCGTCCGAAAAGGCCGGATCGAACCAGGATCCAGCGTCGAGGTCGGCGTATTCACGGTATGACAGCTCCTCTACGCTACCCTGTTTCCCGGTGG
This sequence comes from uncultured Spirochaetales bacterium, assembly GCA_964485495.1. Taxonomy (GTDB): domain Bacteria; phylum Spirochaetota; class Spirochaetia; order CAZAKE01; family CAZAKE01; genus CAZAKE01. The sequence continues at coordinate 27,921 of CAZAKE010000020.1, read as the reverse complement.
TGCGCTCGAGCGTTTCATCGTGGATCACCACCAGCTCGCCGGAGCCGCACCTGTGGATGTCCAGTTCGACTCCGGGCACACCGGCGTCGACACAGGCGCCGAAGGCCGCGAGGGTGTTTTCGGGAGCCAGTACAGAGTATCCCCTATGGCCGAACAGCAGCGGACGTGGTTCCACCGGGAGCGGCGTGAGTTTCCTATAGGGGAGGATGGTGGGTCTCATTCATCTCCGTCCAGTTGCTGCTTCAGACTGCGGAGGGCGCCTTCGACCTCCTCGTTTTTGAATTCTTCGGCCACGGTATCCGGTTCTCCCGTGATCATCTGCATCTGGGCGAGGAGAAGATCGGCATCCACCGTCATCTCGGGCATGTCTTTGGCGATAAGGATCTGACGCTTCAATTCGTCCCGCTCCCTGAGCAGCTCCACCTCTTCTCCCCTGATCCTCGAAAGTTGCTCCTTGGCGTCGTTCAGACGCGTGGAGGCCTGTGCTGCCAGATCGGGACGGCCTTTCTCATCCGCCAGGATGACCCGGGATTGCCACTTCGCGACCTCCTCCTCGAGCTGAGTGTGTTTGGTCTTGAGTTGTTTCATCGTAGTGAGGAGACTGAGCAGATACTCCTTGGCCGCGCGGACATCGAAGTTTCTCGGATCGAATTCCATCATATCGTCATCTCCTGTTCCATGTACTGTATCCGGTTGTGTCCTATCTGTGAAGTCTCCCGGAACCACATATACCGTCAACAGCGGGTGTGGATAGTTGATGCCGGACAGCCGGAATCTGTATAATCGCCGGTATGCGTGAAGGCAGCTACGATACCGACGACTGTATCATGGCCCTGGCGACTCCCTGGGGGGAGGCCGCACTCGCGGTCATCCGCATGGCCGGGGAGGGATCGATAGAGAGAGTCGCCGAGGTGTTCTCCTCCGGCGCGGTACTTTGCGGGTCAGAGGGCAACACGGTACACTACGGGACGATTCGGCATCCACAGAAAGGAGCCTCGGTAGATGAGGTGACGGTGACGGTATTTCGTGCGCCGAGAAGTTACTGCGGACAGGATTCCGTCGAGATCACCTGTCACGGGAGTCTCCCGGGAATTGTCATGATCCGGGAGGTCCTCCGAGAGGTTGGATTCAGGGACGCCTCGCCGGGAGAGTTCACCCTGCGGGCGTTCCTGAACGGCAAGATGGACCTGACCCGTGCCGAGGCCGTGAACGAGATCGTGTCCGCCAAGACCCGGAATTCCCACTCCCTGGCCCTGAGCCGACTCTCCGGATCGATACAGAGCGAGATCGGGTCGATCAAGTCCGATCTCGTCCAGGTGGCTGCGGCCTTGGAGCTGGTTCTCGACTATCCCGAGGACGAGGTCGGCGACGAAGTAGAAGTACCACCGGATTTTCTCGAGTCCGCCGGACGACGCCTCGCCGACCTGTCGGCGACGTTTCGAACCGGCCGCATGTACCGGGAGGGGGTTCCGGTGGCGCTGGCAGGCAGGACCAACGCGGGGAAGTCGTCGCTGTTCAATCTCTTCCTCAAGGAGGACCGCTCGATCGTCTCCGATGTTCATGGTACGACCCGTGACTACATCGAATCGTGGATCTCCCTTCGTGGTATTCCCGTCCGGCTCTTCGACACCGCCGGGCTGCGTGACACAGCGTCCCCGGTAGAGGTGGAGGGCGTCCGGCGGAGCCGTAATTTGATTCAGGCTGCATCGCTCGTGCTGTACGTGGTGGATTCACTGGATGGGATATCTTCGATGGATGAGGATTTCGTAGAGGAACACCGGGAGCGGTGTATTCCCGTGTGGAACAAGATCGACCTATGGTCGCAGGAGCGGGAGGCCGTGCCCGAAGGGTATGTCCGTGTGAGTTCCGCGACCGGGGAGGGTTTCAGGGAGCTCGAGGCACGGATCTTCGAACGGCTTCACACCGGGATAGACCCCTTCGACGCAAGCACCGCGGTATTGGACTCACAGCGGCAGAAGGATCTGATCGATCAGGCTGCCGAGGCCGTGGTTCTCGTCACGAAAGGATTGCGGGAGGGACTCCCCGCGGATATCGTGATGGTGGATCTGCGGGATGCATTGACTGCGCTGGGTGAGATCACCGGCGAGGTGACCAGCGCCGACATCCTGGAGCGGATCTTCTCCGATTTCTGCGTGGGGAAGTGATGAGAGAAGGTGTTATGCGGGGATGGTATGCGTGACGTGGATTTCGACGCCATCGTGATCGGCGGCGGGCACGCCGGGATAGAGGCCGCCCTGGCACTCTCCCGCCTCTCCTGCAAGACCCTCATGATCACGCAGCACCTCGACGCCATCGGCCGGCTCTCCTGCAATCCTGCGATAGGGGGATTGTCGAAGGGAAACATCGTACGCGAGATCGACGCATTGGGCGGCGAGATGGGACGCCTCATCGACGCCACCATGATCCAGTTCAGGATCCTGAACCGCCGTCGCGGCCCGGCCGTCCAGGCACCCCGGGCGCAGGCGGACAAGTACGAGTACAGCAGTTTGGCAAAGCAAACCCTCGAACGTCAAGCATCGCTCGACCTGTTTCAGGACACCGTGGTAGACATCTTGACCGACGGGAACCGGGTCGGCGGAGTCGTCACCGAACGGGGGCGCCGGTTTTCCGCCTCGACGGTGGTCCTCACCACAGGTACCTTCATGGAAGCCGTGATTTTCATCGGTGAACACGTATCGCCATCCGGCAGACTCGGGGAACCGGCGGCTACGGGGCTCGGGAGATCCCTCAGGGAGAAGGGCTTCGACCTCGGAAGACTCAAGACCGGGACTCCTGCCCGGGTGGCCCGGTCTTCGCTGGATTTCGGCAGGATGGAGGTGCAGGCGGGGGAGGAGCTTCGGCCCTTCTCCTTCGGCAACAATGCGGTCGACCGGCCCAACGAGGTTTGCCATATTACCTTCACCAATGATGAGACCCACCGGATTATCCGCGAGAACATCGGCCGCTCTCCCCTCTACGGCGGTAAGATAGTCGGCGTGGGGCCGAGGTACTGCCCCTCTATCGAGGACAAGGTAATGCGGTTTCCGGACCGGGATCGCCACCAGGTCTTCGTCGAACCGGAGGGGTGGCAGAGTGAGGAGATGTATCTGAACGGCATCTCCTCCTCGTTGCCCGAAGAGGTACAGGAGCTGTTCCTCAGGACGCTGCCTGGACTCGAGCATCTCCACGTGATGCGTCCGGGATATGCGGTCGAATATGACTACCTGGACCCCAGGCAGCTGTATCCGAGTTTGGAGACAAAACGCATCGAAGGACTCTTCGTGGCCGGTCAGACCAACGGGACGTCCGGGTATGAGGAGGCAGCATGCCAGGGGCTGATGGCCGGCATCAACGCCGCGCGGCGGCTCAGGGGAGAGCGGCCGCTGATCCTATCGAGAGACGAGGCCTACACCGGGGTGCTCATCGATGACCTGGTGACTCTCGGGACCGAAGAGCCGTACCGCATGTTCACCTCCAGGGCGGAGTACCGACTGTCGCTCCGGCATGACTCGGCCGACATGCGGCTCCTTCCGAAGGGATACCGGATCGGCCTTCAGGATGCCGCCGCCTGGGAGCGGTTCCAGGAGAAGTGCGCTCGGATCCGGGAGATCATAGAACTCCTTCACGACCGTCGTCTCACCGGCGAGGAGGCCTGCCGGAATGGAGACTTCTGCGGGCACGCGGGAAAGACCTTCGAGCAGCTTCTCAAGGTTCCCGGCATCGGCCTCGACAGTCTCGATCCGCTGCTTCCTGCGTTGGGAACCTTCCCGCCGGAGTTTCGTGAACAGGCGGAGCTGGACATTCGCTACGAGGGGTATATCGCCAGACAGGAGAAGCAGATCGGCCGGTTTCGCAGGATGGAGCGGCTCAAGATTCCGCGGGACTTCGATTACGACGCCATCGACGGTATCTCCGCCGAGTCGAAGGAGAAGCTCAGGAAGATTCGTCCGCTGTCGGTGGGTCAGGCCTCCAGGATCTCCGGCGTCCGGAACTCCGACATCGCGGTGTTGTTGGTGATGATCGAGCGGCGCAAGGAAAAGACGAACAAGAGGGATGGCGATGACGGATAGTGTTTCGCTTCTCGTCGAGGGACTACGAAGGCTCGGGATCCCGCGGGAGCCGGAGGGAGCGGACCGGATTCTCCGCTACCTGACGGAACTCGAGACCTGGAAAGATACGTTCGGTCTCGTAAAGGCCGAGGGCGAAGACCTGCTCGTGCGGCATATACTGGATTCTCTCTCCGGGCTTTCTGTGGTAAGACGCTATCCGGTTTCGCTGTTGGCCGATCTCGGAAGCGGCGGAGGGTTGCCGGGAATTCCGTTGGCCTTGTGCTTGCCGGATTTACCCGTTCGCCTGATAGAACGTTCGGGGAAGAAGGCCGGTTTCTTGCGGAGCACTGTGCCGATTCTGGGACTGGCCGGGCGGGTGGAGGTGATGGAATCGGATGCGTCCTCGATTCGGGAGACCTTCGACGGGGTGGTCTTTCGTGCATTCTCTCGACTGGACGAGACATCAGGCGTGCTGGCCAAGATACTCGCCCCCGGTGGTCATGCGTTCGCGTACAAGGGGAGGATGGTGGTCATTCGAGAGGAGCTGCGGGGCTTGTCGGAGGTCGACTCGCCTCTGGAGCTGGTATCGATCGAGCCGATTCGGGTGCCGTTCCTCGAAGAGGAGCGACACCTGGTGGTGCTGCGGCGTACCGAAGGCCGTTAGCGGCCGTTCTAAGGATCTAAGGATCAATCTAAGAAAAAAAACTTGCGAAATGCCTGGAATCATGATACCCTTCTGCGGTGTTCGTTCACCCTGCACTTGTAAAAAGCTGTGAGAAAAAGGGAATGCTGAACGCATCGTCGGACTAATTTTTCGGCGATTCGCCGTTCGATGTAAGAAAGTCCGGAACCGAAAAAGGTGGTTGTGTTGAAATCCTGAGATCGACGGGTCGAAGATTTTTCTGTTGTCTTCGGCAAAAAGTGAAAGGGTTCAGGTGTGGTACAGTAGTTACTGTACCGCTTTTTTTTTACCCTCCCGAGTGGTGTCATATGTATGGTAGGTCTTTTCCACAATGAGGTAGTCTCCGACGGTTCTCTCAGTTCCGGCTGCCCGGGCCGCGCTGTTCGGAGCATGTGGCGAAAAATGAGCCGGTGGAGTAACCGAAGTACGAGCGGAAGTACCGGTCGAAGGGCCTGGAATCCGCGCCGCCACGACCCTCAGACGACGTCCGGCCGTCGAAACCGTTATCTCCCAGAACCATGTCCTGGTTCCGACGAGTCGCCGGCCCAGGACATCCTCCGAATATCCCGGGATGAGTGAGGCCAGCTGGGACGGGTGGATCTCTCCACGTCTCCTACGCGTATCGAGCCGTCGGGAAGACGGCCCCGTTCCAAATAGTCGGCGTAGCAGCTCGTCGGGAAGGAAGTGGATGTTCCACTCGGCCGTCCCGGAAGCGCGAGTCGGGAACTCATACGGAAGATGCGGCAGCGTTCGAGGTTCGCCATATCCATACACGGTATAGATCGGCCGTCTGTCTTCCCGGATCAACCCGCCGGCCCCGTCGGATACGGTGGTCTGAGGTCCCGACTCTGTGCGTCGCAGCAGAAAGGCTTCTATCCCGTATCCGTGTTTTAAATCTGCATCCAACCGCAACCGTTCCGCACACTCGGATGTCAGGATGTTTATGTTGAGTCTGCTCGAAAGGTCGCGGATGGTAACCTCGAACTGCTTCTCGGCAAACATCCGGATCGTCTCTTGGGTGTCTCTGTGGCAATCGGCCCCGTCCCGTCCCGACTCGGTGAGTCGTATCAGTATCCGGTGGAGGATTTGGTCCAGCTCCGCGCGGGTTTCCTCCACCGCCGCAGCCGTCTGCTCCAATTCGGCGAGGGTGGCGGTTACGGGTGAGATACCCGAGGCGAGGACTATGGTCATTAGTAGGGGCCAGAGGTGGATCATCTTACCGGACCCGTGGGAGGGGTACCCCTGCGAACAGAAGACGCACCGCTACCCCTCCGATTTCGGGGAGACGATATCTCAGCGTCAATCCGCTGCAGATACCTGCAGGATCCACGATTTTCTCGATTCTTCCGTTTTTTGCGGACGGGAACCACTCCCTCCGATCGGCTCCGGCATGAATTGTCGTTCCATGGCCGTCGGATTCGATTCGCACCGTCTCCGCCGACTCACCGTCGAGGTAGCTCACCGAGGCCGATCCGGGGGATCCCGGATCCGAGTCGACATAATCTGTGGCGAAGAAGGGAACCCGTATCCTGTCGCCCATCTGACGAAATAGGGTATCCAACCGGTACAGTTCGATGAGTGATACCGTCAACGATTCGTGTCCGGAATCGGATACAACAGAGCCGGGTGAGTGGGTGCGGTGGATTCGGAGGGGGTCCGTGGCGATATGGGAGATCATGTCGTTCAGAAGCGTTCCGATGACGGCGAATATGACCAGCACGATCAACGCTTCGGTCAGCGTCGCTCCTTCATCATGTCTCATCGCTCCGGGTTCTCGACGCCGAACCTATCGAGGCACGCCTCCACTACGGCCGTCCCTGAGATTCTCATATCGAGGGCGATGCGTGTGACGGGCAACAGGAAGACCGTCACGAGAATCAGGAAGAGGAGTGCGTCCAGCAGAACGAAGCCTGAGTCATTCCCACGAGACGATGTCATCTTCGGTTCCTCCCATTTTCCCGTCACCGCCGAGGGAGCGAATCCCGTATGGAGTTCCCGCGGGTCCGGGGCATTGGTATTCGTAGCTACCGCCCCAGGGATCGGTCCCGGGCGGTCTGGTCGTGTACGGTCCGGCCCAACCGGACGGGACCGGCTGCAGCACCGGCTTCTCCCACAATGCCGCCAACCCCTGTCCCTCGGTCGGATATCGGCCGCAGTCGATACGGTAGATCTCCAGGGCGGCGGAAAAGGAGGTGATCTGGTGCCGAACGGTGAGTATCTTCGCCCGGCCGATCAGCTTCGACCCGGCTACACCGACTCCCGAGGTCAGTATCAGCATGATGCCGATCACGAGGAGCGTTTCCACGAAGGTCCATCCCTCCTCTCCTGTCGTCTCGCGGTCGTCGCGGTTTCCTCTATTCAATCTCTTCCTCCTCCTCTACGATGGTGATGAGATGACGTCTGAATGCGTCCGTCACCGATTGGTCGTACTGTTCCGTCGCCGGAGTATTTCTGACGGCGCTGCGGTATGACCGCGATTCCAATCCGTCGAGTCGGGCCAACGCCTCCCTGTACTCCCCCCGCTTATACGCCAGCAATGCATGCAGGAATACGGCGATGCCTTCGAAGCCACCGACCTTCGAGATCCGTACCGCGTATTCCCGTGCGGCATCGAGGTGTTCCCGCAGCAGGGCCTGTTCAAACTCCAGCAGCAGCTTGGCGCCGGAGACCATACGGACATGGAACACTTGTGTCCGGTTTAAAAACTCGAAGACGATCTCTCTGGGTTCGTAACCCGGTTTTGATAGAAAGAGGATATGCTTTCCACGCCTGACATGGGGGGCCATGAATCGTCCGTTCACGTCGGTGATGCTTCTCAGGTACACGTTCGACGGCCGATCGATTCTGATCTCAACGCCGGAACACGGCTGCTTCCTCTCGTCGTACACCATGCCGTAGAGGGGTGCCGACTCGAAATCGGAAGGATCTTTCCAAGTCGAACAGCTGTCGAATAGGGTTATCGCGCAGGCGGCGACGGCGAAACAAAGTCGACTCCTCATTCGGATGCGGTATCCTCTCATCGGTCCCTCCGCTCCACACTGAACCGTTCTCCCTCCCCTTCCACGATGATCATGGTTTCGGAGATCTCCCGGGCACGGAGTCCCGAATCCGATCTTCCCACGTTGGGAACGGCCAGGATGGTGCCGGACCTTCGCTCCGCCAGGAAGAACCAGTCGTCGGAGTCGGTCCGGATAGTCGCCACATGATCGAGTGTCTGCCGCGGTGGTGGTGGCCGGGAGGGCACGAACCGGTCGACGGTCTCATCTCTCGTAGCATGAAAGAGGATAGCGAAGGCGTCCGACAGCGAAATCTCGTGAGATCTCATCGACTCGCCGGAGTCGACGGCTTCGTAGTCGTTGGGCAACTCGGATTGAAATTCCAAGTCGATCTGTCCCTTCGCGTCCGCGTGGATCCGAAATGCGGTGAGTCTGCATGTCGCGTCCAGCTTCTCCAGCACCACAGCGCACGCGGTGGGAGATCCGGTTCCTCCGGCGGAAAGAGTATTCTCACGACCCGCCGGGGTCGTGAACCATCGTTCCCCGATTCCCGCCTCCCGCAGGATCCCCTCCACCGGCACCGCGGCGAGGAGGTCTGTCGAGAGATTCTCCGGATTGTGGCGATTGCCGGCCGTCCTCCCGACCGCTCCGTCGCCTCGGCCGGGATCGAGTCCCTCCCACTGCCAAGAGATGCGCATCGTCTCGGTTCCGTCTTCCGATGCCAGTGATTCCAGCCGGTACCGTTCGAAGAATTCGGCATCCCTGTTCCCGTGTACGGCACCGAACAATCCGGCGCCTTCCAGGATGAGTTCGAACCTCGAGCCGTCGAAGGAGAGTGACGTAGCTCGTGCCCCTGTCGGATGCACCGCGATCCAGGCGGTCAAGGCACTGCGGAGAGATCCCGATCGGCTGATAGGGTCTAGTTCTATGCTATGAGTCTCGGGAGCCTCCGACGGCCCATCGGCCGGCCCATCGGCCGGGGAACTGTCCGCCGGCTCGATGGGAGCGATGCGACAGAATTGCCACGGGAGCAGGAGTGACCCGAGGATGAAGGTGGTGAGGATGACTGTTGCGAGAGTGGCGTCGGGACGTCTTCGAAACAGACCGCGGTGGGTGCCCACCAACTCTCTCGTCGACATGGTGGAAACCGATTCCGATGCAGATCTCCGTACGGTAGTCAGGACCGGTTCCCATCGGTCGGAGAAGCCCTGTGGCGGCGTCACGAGTACGGTGTGCTCGCCGTCCTTACCCGAAAGGCCGCAGAACGGCAGGGCATTGGCGGAGACCGATCTGCTGCCTGTGAAGACCCCGTTGCTGAATTCGAGCACCTCCGCACACTCACCGACCGGCAGGATGATACTCGTCGTACCGGCATCATCCGGAATTTCTCGTGGAATGAGCAGGAACGCCGGGAGGAGTCTCGCCCTGCCTGCGGCTCTACGGTATCCGGACAGGATATCTTTGCGGATATACAGCCGGAACCGTATGTGGTTTCTTCGATCGACGATTCGCTTCGATCGTCGCCGTGGTAACCGGAGCGTTCCTGCCCGGGTCTGAGTGACGGCGACTATGCTGTACACATATTCCGCGTGATCGTGCGGAATACCGGGAGGGGAAAGTGGGACATCTGCCGTTGAATCTTTGATGACCCCGTCCTGGACCGGTCGAAGCGAGTAGTCCCGGCGATCCAGAAGACAGATCGAAGGGCCTCCCTTACTCCGGGCGGGTCTCCCCGTATCGAGGTCACGCAAGACGGAGTCGCGGTCCAGGTACACTATTCTGCATGAACGATCATCGGTTCTCATGGTCTGTCTCCCTGTGTCTCCGGCTATTCGTCGCGGCGTATGCAGAGTTCATACCGGTATGTTCCAGTAGGACGCGAAGAGCGGCAGAATCGAGGTGAATACCGCAACCAGGACGACACAGCCTGCGAGGATCAGGCACACCGGTTCTATCGATTTTTCGATGATTCTGAATCGCCGCTCCGTCTCTCGAGAGAAGAAGGTGTGGAGGTAGCCGAACATCGCCACGGCGTTGCCGGTGCGTTCGCCTATCCGTATCCACCGTACCATTGTTGCCGGTAGGATACGGGCATCCTCGAACGCGTTCGACGGTGCCGAACCATTCAGGATCGATCGATGCGCGGTTTCGAGGGCGGTCCGGATTCGGGGATCGGTCACGGCACGGCCGGCAAGGTCGAAGCACCGATCCGTCGGTAATCCACATTCGGCCATCCCTCCCGCGGCGTGACAGTACACCGAAAGCTGATAATCGATCATGAATTTACGAATCGGAGGCATCAGTCGGAGTATCTGCCGCGATAGGTACGCGCCTACCGATTCGCCGTTTTTCCAGCGCCGGTACCGTGCCATACAAACCCCCAGTAGGGCGGAACCGATTATCGTACATGCCAAGAGATACCGGACCCTGCGCCCTCCATCATCGATTCCGGTCTCCGTTTCCGGCCCGAGTACGCGTCGTGCCGGAGCCGTGACCCCTTCCCGAGGCGGGTGAAGATACCATCGGATGAACCCGCACTCTCCTAGGGTGAGGAGAATGACGAACGCCGGATAGACCATGGCCTCGATGAGGCGGCGGCGAATCTTGCGGCGCCTGGACAGGATTTCAGAGAGGTACGAGAAGATACGGGTAGGTCGGCCCGTCAATTCCGCCGCGGCGATACACGCCTCGAATACCGTCGGAAACCCGAGGCCCGTGTCCCGTAGAGTCGTAGTCAGCGAAGTGCCGGATTCGATTCTTCCAGCGGCCTCCATGAGTTCCGCCCGTACAACCCCGGATTCGACCGTCTCGGCAGCCGTCGCGACGGCCTCCGGCAACGGCAGATTGGACCGCAGCAGGATTCCCATGGCGTCGGAGAACGAGATCAGGTCTCCGAGTCCGACTCGCTTCGGCCGTCGTCCTCCTTTGCGCGGCAGGGGTTGGATACGGTGTCTATTCATGTGATGGTCCCTCCTTGGTAACCGGGAGCTTCGAATTGATACGCCTGAGGGTATGGAATGCGTCGGGGAGTGCCCGCATGAGCTCGGAGATTGTAGTGGTTCCGGCTGCGACGCGGTCCAGCCCGTCCTCCGCGAGTGTCCGGGAGACGGCGGTTCGGAGACTAAGTTCCAATTCCGCCGTGATTGGACCCTCCCTGATTATCTTGGTGACCGATGTGTCTACGCAGAGAAACTCTCCGATAGCGGTTCTCCCTCCATATCCGGTGCCCGTGCACTCCTCGCATCCCCTGCTTTCGGTAAGATGGATCTCTTCACAGCCGTTGCCATGGAGAAGCGAGATTTCCCACTCCGGGGCCCTGCGGAGCCCGAGGCAGCGGGTACAGTTGGTCCGTATCAGCCTCTGGGCGAGTACGCCGTTCAAAACTACCGCCAGCAGGTATGCCGGTATCCCCATGTCGATGAGCCTCGGGATCGTTTCGGCCGCATCGGCCGTGTGGATCGATGCGATCACCAGATGTCCCGTGAGGGCGGCCCGTACGGCCACCTCGGCGCTCTCCTCGTCGCGGATCTCTCCGATCGCCATGATGTCCGGATCGTGACGCAATACCATCCTCGCCAACCTGGCAAATCCGAACCCGAGTTCTGACTTTACCGGTATCTGCACGGTACCGAGGAGGTGCCGTTCTACCGGATCCTCGATGGTAACCACCTTCCGCTCCTCCCGGGTCAAGGCATCGAGGAGCGCGTACATAGTCGTAGTCTTGCCGCTCCCGGTAGGGCCCGAAACCAGCAGGAGGCCGCGGCCGCGAGCTACCGCATCGAGCAGCCCCTCCTCGCATCGACGGGAGAACCCCAAATCTTGGAGTGTGCGGGGCGAATCTCCGACTCTCAGAAGGCGTATGGCCATCGACTCTCCCGAGGCGCCCGGCAGGAAGGAGATCCTGGCGTGGATCTCACGATTCCGAGCGGTGACGGAAAAGTGTCCCTCCTGCGGGAGGGCCGACTCGAGGACGTTTGCCCCCGCCATCACCTTGAACCGTGCCGTCAGCGAGGGGCCGACGACGGGGTCCAGTCTCCTGCCGGTCACCAGCACGCCGTGGACCCGGAATCGTACCCGGATGTATCCGCCGTCGGGTTCGATGTGGACGTCGGAGGCTTCCTGGAGCACCGCCTCATGGAGCAGTCCGTTTGCCAGTTCCACCGCCGGTTCCGCCGTTTCGGCGGTGTCTATTTCGCCGTTCCGTGTATGCGTCTCCTGTTGATGCCGGCTCTTCTGTGGGGCACCGTCTTTTTCGAATAGGGACACCCTGCGGGAGAGGACGATGAACTCGTCCGAGCCGAGTCGTTCGGTCTGGATATGCTTCTCGGCCCTGCCGGTGATCTCCTGTAACATCCAACCGTCGTGACTCCCGCGGATCCCCAGGATCGACCTGAACCGATCTTCATACAACTTGAGGATGCCGGAGGAGCGGATGAAATCAGAATCATACTGGCCGGGAACTCTCTCGACAGCCCACGCATACGAATTGCTCATCCGTCCGCCTCCTCCAACCGGACCGATACTTCTTTTGAGGGCACGCAGTGGTGGTAGAGTCTCCCCATGACGTCGCTATCGACAGCCGAATCGGTTTCGTCGGTGATCCTCGGCACCAGACAGATTGATAGCTCGGTGTTCTCACCGGTCCGGCGCTCGGAGGAGAATAAAAACTTCAGGAGGGGGATGTCCCCGAGTCCGGGTACCTTGTCGGTGGATGAGGAGAGCTCCTGTTGGATCAGGCTGCCGATGATCACCGGCTCTCCGGCCGGAGTCCTCACACGGGTGGAGATCACCTTCTCGGTGGTGGCCGGGAGGATCGTCTTCGAAGATCCGCTCTCCGCGCCGCGTTTGGATATCGTCGCCTCTATGTCCATGGTGATCATGTTTTCTCCCGAGACCTGCCCGTGAATTCCAATGATCAAACCGGTGGTGATCTGTCTCGTAATCCCGGTGGGTTCGTAGGTTCCTGTGGCCGCATCCAGTTCGGTGTCCCGATATCGGTAGGTATCGGTGTTCTTGAAGGTCACCTCGCGGCCGGCGAGCCCGCAGAGGGTCGTATCGGCGAGGATCCGAGCCTTCGATTCGGCCATCGTCAGGTTGAGCCGCAGGGCAAACAAATATCCGAAGTATGAGACTACGTCGAAGTTCAGAGAGAGGAGGTTGCCGATGGTGCCGAGAAACGCAGACCGTGAACCCCGTTCCAGCACACTGTTGCCGATCTCGATCTCTCTGTGCAGACTATTGCCGTCCTGATACTGCAGCACCAGGAGTTCATACCGTATCTGCGGAACCGGAACGTCGATCACTCCCAACTCCCGGAGGAAGGAAGCCCTTCGGCCGGCCGGTCCGGAGAAGAAGATGAGCGAAGGATCGGAGGTGACAGTCAAATGATCCGGAGATATCGACGGCGGCAGGTTCGCCATCAGGGTCGCCGCGTCGATGAATTTCAATCTGATCGGTTCCGAGAATGCCGGAGAGTCCGCGGCGGACAGGAACGCCTCGAATGCGCTTCGGTTCGCTTCCGGGAGTGATACCATCAGGGTGTTGGTGGCGGGGATGGCGACCACGTGTGCATCGAAACGATCCGACGGGATGAGTCGTTCGATCTCGGCGGCCGCGCCGAACGAGAGGGGATAGCTGCGGTAGCCTGCATGCCGTCCCGGCACGTCGACGGCAGCGATAAACTCGAGCAACGGATCGATCTCCGCCATTGATCCGAAGATGACGACCGCATCTCCCGCGGTCTCCTGTCGGTCGAAGGTCAGACGATCCGGCGTGAAGAGCCGGGGCGGGATGATCTCTGAGAGCGATTCGGCGTCGATGAACGCGAGGGGAATCCGGACCGTGGTGAACAGCCGGTTCAGTACGTCCATCGAGTCTACCGGATAGACGTAATAGATGCCCCCGCATGTCGAGTAGCCGTAGGAGCACCCGTCGAGGAGGTGCCCCAAGACCTCCTCGAAGGTTCCGATGCCGGTATCGGGCAGGTCCGGCGACGGATCGGGGCCGCCGAGGAGGATGAACCGCTCGTTCGCCTCGGAGAACAGCCTCGAGAGAACGGTACTCAGCCGCTCACCGCGGCAACCGAGACGGAATCCCGCATCGGTCGATTGAACCGTGCAGTATCTATCTTGGGCCGGTGAACTCGATCCGGATCGAGACGGGGTTCCAGCGAGGGTTTCCACTCCCTCCCCGTCATCCCGAACGGGTCTTCGCAGATAGAAATATCCCGATCCGGTATCATGGTGCAGTTCGATCTCCCGATACATCCCGGCCAGCATCTCGAGGGTTTTCTCGATCGTGTAGTCCCTCCCGTGGCATGAGACGGGATCAGCGGGAAGCCGGTCGAAGAGGATGGTCCGGCCGGTCTCCCTGGCGATGCGCCGCAACAAGTACTGGACCGGTACATCATCCGCGTCGAAATCCATCGTGTCCGCCGCCGGGTCGAAGACGACCCTCACCTTCGAGACGCGGAATATTTCACCGTCTCGCTGAAGGTAGTAGCCGCATGAGGCCAGAAAGGTCTCGAGGGCCGGTTCCAGCTCGCTCTCGGAGAAGTAGTATGTCGCTCTGCCGGTAACTGTGCCGTCCGGGATGATGGAGGTGCCGGTGGCCCTGGCGATCATCAGAAGGATGTCGGTGACCGGTTGGTCCCTGAACTCCATCTCCCGAATCACCTGGCTCGATGCCCAGTCGGTAGACAAGATGAAAAGAATGGCGATGAGGTGTATTCGCCGCCCGCGTTTCGAATGGTGACTGCTCATATATAGATGGATAGGGGCGATCCGTCCACGCCGCTTCATCAGCGGGTGACTTTTTTCTCTTTTTTCTTTCAGTCACGCCGTTGAGTCTTCAGCCGGCAATCTCAGGTCACGAGAGGATGTGTGTCAGGATAGCGCCGACGGTGCCTGCGGTGAGGAAGGGGGCGAAGGGTATCCGGGTCTCCCTGTCTATGCGACCGGTACCGAGTAAAACCAAGGCTGTCAGGAGGCCCGTGGCGGCGGCATAGCCGACCGCGATGATCCACCAGCGAACTCCCACGACGGCGCCCATCATGCCGGCGAACTTGACGTCACCGAGACCGAGTTTTCCCCCGGTGACGGCCCGTGTGAGGAGGAAGACACCCCAGCCGAGGAGCACGCCGGCAATCTGCGAGATCAGGGCTTCTTGCCCGATCAGTAATGAAAGAGCGAGGAGCAAGGCCGTGCCGCCGAGGGAGAGGACGTCGGGAATCCTGCGTTCTTTCAGGTCGAAGACACAGATTGGCGTTGCCGCGGCGAGGAAGACGACCGTTTTTGCGATACCGATAGGCGCTGAGAGGGGGCTCTCTCCGAGAGAGAGGAGGGTGGTCACGTCTTGCCGGCGACAGGGCTCCTGCTCGAGGAACCGAGTTTCGAGAGAAGGGCGTCCTTTTCGATGAGATCGATCAGGCGGGCCTCTACGAACTGCTGGGCCCCTTCGGTGAAGTTGCCGGCGGTGAGGCAGAATCCGCGTCCGGCCTTCAGATCTTTGATCTTCGAGTACAGGTCACGCAGGATCAGTTCCCCCACCTGGCCGGTGGTCCGCACGAACCGGAAGAGCACCAGGTCCTCCCACTTCTTGGTGGTAACCTCCGCCAGGATGTCCGCATACTCGGACTTATGTACCGAGATGTCTACGATCCGCACCTTGGCACGTGGAAAAAAAGAAACTACCACCTTCCTGCAGAGGGTGACAAACTCCGAGGTGCCGGCAATCAGGAATGTTTGGAGGTTCTGGTTGGAGTTGAGTTCGGTGTAACGCTTCAGGAGTGCCGGTACGTCCTTGTATGCCGGATTCGCCGACTGGATATCCTGCAACAGCTTCAAGGCGGGGGAGATATCCTGCTGTTTGATGTACACCGCCGCCAGCCGATATTTCAGCTCGTATAGGATCTCCGGCCTGATCTCCGGATGCCTGAGACCGATCTCGAGATCCATTATCGCCTTCTGGGGTTGATGGGTATTCATGTGAATGGTGCCGGCGAACAGGGCCGCACTGGGGCCGAGGGTGGGATCCGGCCGCAGATGGGTGAAGATCTTGATGGCCTGTTCGTTCTGGCCGATCTCGTGATACGCCTGGGCCAAGGTAAAGAGAGAATCTTTATCGTCAGGGGCGAGATCGATCGTCTTACGCAATACCGCCACCGATTCTTTGAATCGCCTAATCTTAAACAGGCTGTTTCCGAAGTATTTCAGTGTCTGGATGTGTTCGGGCTGGTCCTTCCGAGCCTGACCCAGCAATACGGCGGCTTTTTCGAAATTGCCGCGCAGGTATTCCAAGTATCCCAGGTTGTAATTGACTTCGAAGACATCCTGACGCATGCTCCTGGCGATCATCAGACTCTTGTACGCCTCCTCCTGGTTGTTGGTACGCAGGGCCGAGATGGCGTATTTAAAGGTGATATCGAATTCGTCCAGCGTCTGGTTTGTGGCGCACATATCCACCAAAAGCTCGTAGGTCTTGAGCGCCTTGGCGTAGTTCCCCTCCTTGTAATAGAGTTCCGCCAGTGAAAGGAGTGCGTCGGCGTCCTTCGGATTTTGGGCCAACCGCTTGTTGGCTTCCTTTATGATGGAATTCCGGTCCTTTCCCTTGAGCTTTCGCCCGTCCGAATTTTTCTTTTTTCCCGACAAAACCACTAATAACGTCACTATTCCCACAATTGCCACGGCGGGAATGACGACAGGTAGAAAAAACATATGTTCATTATGATTTTCCGCAAGAGTAATGTCAAGAAAAATGTATATTTATATCGGCGAACTATGGCTACCGTCATAGTTCGCCACAGTTCTCTCCATTTTTACCCTTTTGAGGTGATTCGATGAGGAACGAAGTCGATATCGTAGAAAAGGAGCTGCTACACGACGATTACTCTGGTCAAAATTAGAAAATGGCATGACTTTTTCGGAAATTGCCGATATAGTTAGTAGGGGTTCATTCAAAATTACCATTTTGAACGTGCCTCAGTTTAGCCTCATGCCGGAATCCGGACCCGAAAAGGAGGAGCGCTTGAGTGATTCTACAATAGGTATAAAAATTGCCGACGGCACATACTACCCCATACTACAGGAGGCATCCCCCTCGAAGAAACGGCTGGTTCTGACGACGGTCAGGGATGAGCAGGCCGGTGTCCAGATCGACCTCTATAAGGGGGATGGTCCTGAGATAGACGCCGCCGTCTATATCGGGAGTCTTACGATAGAAGATCTCGAATCGTCTCCCAAGGGGGAGCCCGAGATCGAGATGGTGGTGGGACTCGATCAGGAGGGAAACCTGCAGGCCACGGCAGGCGATTCCCGCTCCGGAGAGCGGCAGAGCCTGAGTGTGAGCATGGCCTCCATTGCCACGAGTAATCCCTACGACGTGCCGGACTTCGAACTGGAAGAGGAGTACACCCCGGATACCGGCGCGGTGACCGCCGCATACGACCAGGATGATGGAACCTTCGGGGCGTTTCCCGCCGAAGAGGGTGAGTATCCGTATGGCGAGCCGGTAAAGGAGGCCGAACGGAAACGGAGCCCCCTCATGATGCTCGCTTTTGTCCTCCTCGGATTCGCTGTTGTCGTGCTGATCGCATATCTCTTGTATCGTATGTTCCGGGGGCCGGTGATGCCGCAGCTGGAGGCCTGGCTCGACAGGACCGATACGGTGGCGGTGGCGGAGGAGCCGGCCGGAGAACCGGAAGCTGCCCCCGCCTCTCCGGGCCCCGAGGAACCGGAACAGGGAACCGCAAGAACGGACACGGTGCAGCCGGCCGAGACAGTCGACACGACTGCAGAGGCTGCAGAGTCCGACACACGGGTAGGCCCCATGCGTGATGACTATGCCGCCGAGGACCAGCCCGGCACCCTCCGCAGGACCGCCGCCGGCGTCTGGTATGTCATCCGCTGGGGCGACACGTTGTGGGACTTGTCGGCTTCCTTCTATCGTACCCCGTGGAAATTCGGCATCTTGGCACGAGAAAACAGAATACAAAATCCTGACCTCATCTATGCCGGGGACGATCTGTTCATCCCCGAACAATAGCAGAATACTCCTATCGATCACTCTACCGAAGCGATGGAACTCCATCTATGTCCTTGAAGTACTTCAAGCAGCAGGTGAATCGGCCGTTTCTCCTCATCGGAGTGCTCCTCTTCGGCTCACTCGCCTGTGGGTGTGCCGAAGAGGATCTGGTGTGGGGACGTGACACCGGGTCGGTGATGGAGGACCTCAGGCGGGGGAATCATGGCTTCATCGCCGAGGTGGAAACGGATCGGGACTCTCTGAAGGAGGTTTCTCGACTCGGTGACGGCGCGGAATACTACCTGTCGTTCCACTTTGAGCACGCCGGCAGAAGGGACGCCGCCGTCGAGGTGCTTCGCATCGCCGTCGAGGAAGCGAACGGAATATGGCGAATGAGGGCCTATCGACGGTTGCTGGACCTCCTCATCGCGGCGGCGAACCTGAAGAATACCGCACACGGCGGCGATTTCGACGAGGAGGGGCGTTTCGACCACTCCTATGACGAAGCCGCGGCCGTTGCGGCGGCCGCCGGCGCCGATTTCCCGGACGAGTATCTCTTCCGTCGCGGATTGATCGAAGCTCGGTATTGGAGCGGTGACGATGACGAGACTCTGCGGCTCCTGGAGGAGTTAGCCGTCGGCCGGTTCAGCCGCACGGCTGCCGATGATCCGGAACTCGGTCTGTTCCGGGTGGTCGCGAGGATCAGAAGCGGGGACGACGCTGCTTTGGACGAGGTGACTGCGTTCTTCTCCGCGTATCAGGCCGGTCCGCTGCACGTGCGCTTCTTCGATTACCTGCGCCTCGAGGGGATATGGCCTGACACGGTTACCGGCTCGGAGGCGGCGTATCTCCGCTGGAAGGACCTTCTCGGTCGTGGTGAGTATTCGCTGGCCCGGGAGAAATTGGCGGCGGTGCTGTCGGCTACCGATCTCCGCTTCTCACAGGCCGATCTCCTGGACCTCGCGGTGACCTTCCACCGATCCGGGGCCGACCTGGCGGGAGCGGAGTTGCTCTCCGATCCCCGTTTTCCGTCGCGTGTCGACGCGCCGGAGTGGTTGATCCTGCAGGAGCGGGGGAGGCTCCTCCGCTATGCATGGCGGTACGCCGATGCAGGCGGCGCGTTTATAGAAGCGCTTGCCCAGGCGCCGCAGGACCGACGCAGGCGGCTGCTCTGGTACCTCATCGACGTGCGCATAAAGGGATTCGGCCTCCGTGAGGCTCTCGACCTGCCCGGGCTGACCCGGTATATCGGCGATCGGGCATATTTCGCGGACATATTCGAAGAGACGATAACCGATCTGGTCGGGCGCGGCGACTGGACGTCGCTCCGATGGCTACTCCGGGAGGGGAGCGTTTGGCTCGACGGCTGGACGAAACAGCGATGCGCGTATATCCTCCACCGGCTCGCGGCGGAGGGGATCATCTCACCCGAAGGGGTCGGGGAGAGGACCGATCCCTATCTCTCCCGGAGTTTCACCGATCCGCCGGCAGTTCCTGGGCAGGGAGACCACCCCGCCGGTGATTCGGCCTACTACGTCCTCCTGTACCGGGCCCTCCATGATGAGGGTGCCGGTGATTTTTCCGAAGTGGACGCCG
Organism: uncultured Spirochaetales bacterium; assembly: GCA_964485495.1. Taxonomy (GTDB): domain Bacteria; phylum Spirochaetota; class Spirochaetia; order CAZAKE01; family CAZAKE01; genus CAZAKE01. The sequence continues at coordinate 8,578 of CAZAKE010000020.1, read as the reverse complement.
AATCCGCCAACGAGGGTGAAGGTATGGGCGAGACCGATCTGTTCGTTCGAGGGTTTCTCGAATACGGGTTGTTCGAGGAAGCCTACCGAGAGGCTAGAGAATCCGGCGGCACCCTCCAGGATTCGACGGTTCGATACGTGTGCCGGGTGCTCTCCGAGCGGGGCATGTACCTGGAGTCGCTGCGGTTGGCGGAGATGCACCTCACGGGGGATTCGCTGCCGGATCTCGAACGGTTGTTTCCACTCCCGTATAGGAAGGAGATTGCCGCTATCTGCTCCGAGTATGAGATCCCCGAGCATATTTTCAGGGCGCTGGTACGGGAGGAGAGCTTCTACGAGAGCGGAATCGTCTCCCACGCCGGGGCGGTCGGCTTGAGCCAGTTGATGCCCGCCACCGCGGCCGATATGGCTTCGAGGCTTCGGATTGACGACCCTGACCTCACCCATCCGGAGACCAATCTTCGATTGGGCGGATATTATTTCTCCCATCTACTCGAGCGCACCGGTGAGATCGGGCTCGCCCTCGCCTCGTATAACGCGGGGATCACACGGGTTCGCCGATGGAAACAACAGTATGCGGAGCTGCCGAGTGATATATTTGTGGAGGCGATTCCATTTGCCGAGACCCGTGGGTATGTGCGCAGGGTGTTTACCGCCGCGGCGGCGTATGGAATACTCAGCGGCACATCCGGCCTGCGCCGGACCGCCGCAACCTTCTTTCCGGGCACCTTTTCCGAGGAGTAATGCATGACTGTCATTCAATCGATTCTATTGGGAGCGCTGCAGGGCCTCACCGAATTCCTGCCGGTCTCGAGCTCGGGTCATCTGGTGGTGGCCAGGGAGATCATGAGGATCGAGGAGATCCCCATCCTCTTCGACGTCTGGCTACATGTGGCCACCCTGGCGGTGATCATCGCCGTCTTCAGGAAACGTATCGGCGCGATACTGGCGTCACTGGCCCGTCTGACCGTTCGCGGTGGTCGTGACGGGGACGCGGTGAATGCCCGGCTTGCCGGAGTGATCGTGCTCGCCACCGTGTGTACCGTGGTGGTGGGTCTGGCGGTCGATCGGCTTAGCGTGAACGAATATCCCAAGATCGTCTCGGGATTGTTCATCGTGACGGGTCTCATCCTCATCACGGTACGGAACCGGCGGGGAACCAAGGACTACTCCCGTATCGGGTGGCGGGAGGGGGTGGCTACGGGAGTCGCCCAGGGCTTCGGCGTCTTTCCGGGGATCTCCCGCGCCGGTATCACGATATCGGCCTCCCTCGCCGTCGGGCTCGAGCGTGAACGGGCCGGTGAATATGCATTCCTGATGTCGATTCCTGCCGTTGTGGGTGCGCTGCTCTTCACCCTCAAGGATTCAGGGGAGCTGATGCAGAATGTCGGGATTCCGGCGCTGGTTGCCGGCTGCGCGACGAGTCTGGTGGTAGGACTGGCGTCCCTCCTGCTTCTGCTACGGCTGGTGAAGGGCGGCAAGCTGTACGTCTTCAGCTTCTACCTCATCCCTCTCGGCGTTGCCGGTCTTATCTGGCTCTAATCCGGCCTCTCTTGTAGTTAACCGGAGAGTCCATTATTCCGATAACAGTGGTAGGAACTCTTCTATACTATCGTCAATCATAGGAATGGGGGGAATTTGTGCGGATACAGCGGGCGGGACACATCACGGCGGCGATTATTACGGTAATCGGATTCATCATAGGGCTTTCGGTAGTCCTGGCCGTGAAGGGATACTCGGCCGGATTCGCAATTCCCGGTTCGCTGTTATTTGCGGGATACTCCTGGGCCGCATTTTATGTGCCGATCTTTCTCTTCGTCTGCGCCTTCCTCCTCCTCTCACCGGTATGCGGGAACCGTCACCTGGCGGCCGTTAGCGGAACCGTGGTCCCCTTCTTTACCGCCGGTCTGCTCCTTCACCTGCAAAATGGACCGACAAACTCCCCCGCCGTGCGACTCTTCGTGGGAGCGTTGGGGGCCTCCGGTGCGGCATTCTTCCTGTTCCTGCTTCTCGCCCTGGAACTCGTGGTGCTCTTCAGATGGTGGACCTTGCTCTTCGGCGGGGAGGAGGTCCGAAACCACGGATTCCTCGGCGTTTCCTTCCGTCCTTCGAGACCTACGGCGGACGCCGTTCCTGCGTCTCGTATCGATACGGCGGTGACTACCGATACCACGACCGACGCATCGGCGGATGAAGATGAGACTGCCGAGATCCCGACGGTCCTCCGTGAGCAGGAGGCGTTTCGAAGACGCATGGAGGATGATGTCGCCGACTTCACGGTCCCGAAAGCACCGGATCTGCCCCCGATGCGATCCCTGGGTATCGGAGATCCGTCGGACGATCTCGCCTTCGAGGAGTATTCGAATGATCCGGTGGATATCGACCTGCCCGAACCATCTTCTCCGGCAGGGGACCTCGAGGAGATCGAGGAAGCAGGGATCGATATTGAACCTGTCGAAGGGGATGATGATAGGTGGACCGTGGTCGATACCGACGAAGCAGACTTCGTCGCGGATATCGAAGAGGATATCGAAGAGGATATGCCTGAAGAGGACGTGCCTGCGGAGGCTGTACCACAGGAGCCGGTACCTCTGGAGCCCGTACCGCGGAGGAATCCGAAGAAGCGTCGGGGCAAGTACGAGGTTTTGGTCGATGGTCTCCTGGACGAGTATCCTGACGGGCAGTACTGGGTGGTTGACGAGGAGACTAAGAAGGCGGCGGAGGTACTCCGTCAGACTCTGGAAGAGTTCAAGATTACCGCGGAGGTGACCGGAATCCGGAAGGGCCCGGTGATTACCATGTTCGAGATCCTGCCCTCACCGGGGGTGAAACTCTCGAAGATCGTGAACCTGGCCGACAATATCGCCCTGCGCCTGGCCGCCTCCCGGGTCAGGATCGTGGCGCCGATACCGGGCAAGCACGCGGTGGGGATCGAGGTGCCCAACAAGCAGCGGGCCATCGTCTCATTTCGGGAGATGCTGGAGGACGACGCCTTCACCAAGGGGCGCATGGCCATTCCGGTGGTCCTGGGAAAGGACATCCCCGGTGATACCCAGATCGTGGACCTCACCCAGACACCACATCTCCTGATCGCGGGTGCCACCGGCTCGGGGAAGTCGGTGTGCGTCAACTCCCTGATCCTCTCGATCCTCTGCAAGCAGCACCCGGAGGATGTGAAGCTGATGCTCATCGATCCCAAGATCGTGGAACTGAAGCTCTACAACGATATACCGCACCTGCTGACGCCGGTGATCACCGAATCCAAACGGGCCTTCCAGGCACTGCAGTATTGTCTCTGCGAGATGGAGCGCCGGTACTCACTGCTGGATTCGCTGGCGGTGCGGGATATCAAGTCATATAACCGCAAGATCAAGGACCGCAAACTCGCCACCGCACCGCTTCCCTATATCGTGGTGGTGATCGACGAGTTTGCCGATCTGATGGCCTCTTCGGGGAAGGAGTTGGAGTCCACCCTGGCCCGGCTGGCCGCCATGTCCCGTGCCGTGGGGCTGCATCTGGTGCTGGCCACCCAACGGCCGTCTATCGACGTGATCACCGGGCTCATCAAGGCCAACATCCCCTCCCGCATCGCCTTTATGGTGGCCGGCAAGTTCGACTCCCGGATCATCATCGACTCCGTAGGCGCGGAGAAGCTCCTCGGTAAGGGCGATATGCTCTTCACCTCGGCCTGGGATCCACATCCGATCAGGATCCAGGGTTCGTTCGTTTCGCCGGAGGAGGTGGATCGGGTGGTCGAGCATGTGAAGGAGTTCGGGGAGCCCGACTACATCGACGACGAGATCTTCATCGACGACGAGGATGAAGAATACGGCGTGTACGCCGCCGGTTCCGAGGATCCGTTGATGGGGAAGGCCCTGGAGGTGATCGCCACCAGCGGCAAGGCTTCGGCGTCCTATCTGCAGCGCCGGCTGAAGATCGGGTACAACCGGGCCGCCAGGCTGGTCGAGGAGATGGAGATGCGCGGTATCGTGGGGCCGCAGAACGGATCGAAGCCACGGGAGGTGCTCCACGTCCCCGATTTCGTGGCGGAGTAGACTCGGTCACTCCTCGATAGGAAGCTCTTCGCCCTCGGCGTAGATGGCCGTCGGATGGCTGGTCATGTCGAAGGGGTCGCCGTTCCATCCTATGAAAGATGCCCATTTCCCCCTCTCCAGGGTTCCGAGTCTGTCGTCGATGCCGAGGATCGAGGCGTTGGTTCTGGTGATGATCTCCAGGGCCGCCTGCTTGCTCAGGCCGCAGCGGATGAACCAGCGCAGCTGGAAAAGCAGCATGTTCTGCATGATCACCGGATGGTCGGTCATCAGCCCGAAGGTGACCCCCGAGGCGATCAGATGCCGCAGGTTGCGCCAGTCCTCGTGCTTCAATTCTACCTTGTAGGCCAGACAGTCCATGGGGCCGTACACCACCGGAACCTTCTTCTCGGCCAGGCGCCGGTAGATGTGGGCGTCGTGGATGTCGCAGGTGTGGTCCACCACCAGCTTGATACCGAACTCCTCCACCAGCCGCAGCAGGGCGGCGATGTCGTCGGCCTTGTGCACGTGGGCTCGCAGGTGGTTTCTGCCCTCCAGGAGCTCCTTGAAGATCAGGTCGGAGGCGCTGTACTCGGGGGCGTCTTTTTCGTCGGTCCGGCCGCCGTCGCCGGCACTTCCGGCCCTCTTCTCCTTCTCTATCTTGCTGCGTACCTCGTGCAACTTGGTCCGGAGCAGCGACATTGCCCCCATCCGGGTATAGGGCCGCGAGCCCTTCCACTCCCTGGTGGACATGGGGTTGTAGCCGAAGGCGCTCTTGATGCCGGCTCGGGCGATAATCGCCTCGGTGGTGTCCTTGCCGTAGTTGCGGATTACCGCGGACTTGCCGCCGATGATGTTACCGCTCCCGGGCACCACGCAGGAGTAGAGGATGCCGGCCTCGATGGAGTCCTTGAAGCCCTTGTCGTCCATCTGGATCGAGTCCAGCGCGTCCGCGTGGGGCAGGATGGGATCGATCTGGTCGTTGGCCTCCTCTTCGTTGGATGGCTCCCCGGCCCGGACCAACCCGATATGACTGTGGGCGTCGATGAAGGCCGGTGTGACGACCTCGAACCTGCCCGCCTCGGTTCCCTCGGGTTTATCCGATACGCCGGTGATGGTGTTCCCGGCGAAGTTGACATACGTGTTTTCCAGCACCTCCGCGCCCGTGTAGAGTCGCGAGGCGAAAATCGATTTAGTTTCCTTCTGTGTGTCTTTCATGCCGCCCATCGTATTCCGGGGGAGGGGGAGGGTCAAGATGGGCGCATGAAGACGACCACAACGGAACTTCGGATGCATCTGGCGAAATATCTCGATCAGGAGGTTCATGACAGGTATGGGAGTACCGTCTTTTTCCGGTCACCGGAGGTCCTCTTGATAACCTTGCTGAACGACTCGTCTGCTCGTTTTTCCCTTGCGAGGAGGGCGTAGGCTTCCATGTCTATTGTGATTGTCTTCACGGCCATCTGATGCATCCATGCACTTAATGTCCACTTATTATTGCCTCAATGCAGCAACTGTTGCGGAGAACTTGCTGTACGTACAATTATATACTATATTACGTACAGGAGGATGCATGAAGACGACCACAACGGAACTTCGGATGCATCTGGCGAAATATCTCGATCATCTCCTCAAGACCGGCGAGACTATCGAGCTGAAACGGAATGGGCGGATCGTCCGTATTTCCGCCGATCCGCCGGCAAGTAGCTTATCTCGCTTGAAGAGACGAGACACGATAGTCGGAGATCCTGAAGGGATAGTGAGCACCGACTGGTCAGGTCTCTGGACCGGCGGTGATGATGACTTGGGAACGAATAATGTTCCTTGATACCCATGCCGTTGTGTTCCTGCATGCCGGTCGGTGAGTTGCTACTCACGCGGGATAGGACGATCCGTCGTCATTGTGGGTTTGCCAGGTGGTGATGGACTTGACCGCCATGTGATACCGCTATGTAACCTGATGCCCTTGCATATCGTGCGGTGCATTCTGCATACTGCCTACATGATTATTCCTCAGCCGTTCACCAACTGTCCGAACTGCCTCAAGGGAGTGCTTGAGTTCGGCGATAACAAGCGCCTCCGCTGCTCCTCTTGCGGGTGGCGATACTATCACAACAACGCGGCCGCCGTGGCGGTGATCATCCGTGCCGGCAGCCGTATCCTTTTCACCGAGCGCAACGCCGATCCGGGGAGGGGGTTGCTGGACCTGCCCGGCGGCTTCATCGATCCCGGCGAGAACGCCGAGGAGGCGGTTATCCGGGAGTGCCGCGAGGAGATCGGCACCGAACCGGCGGATTTACGCTACATGGGATCCAGACCAAATGTGTACGAGTTCGCCGGCACCACCTATTCCACCTGTGACATGTTCTTCGAGGCGGTGATACCCGCGGGCGTGAATCCCGCAGACCTGAATCCCGACGGCGTGGAGGTCCGCCGGATCCACTGGATCACCGAGGGGGATATCGATCTAGACCGGATCGCCTTCGGCTCCGTGCGGTCGATACTGGGGGAGTTTCTGAGTGGGGCCGGGTGAGTGGGTGTATTTGAGAAGCTCCGTTTCGGCTTCATACCTTGGTGATGAGATGATTACCTGGGATTCCCGACCGGATTCGATCGCCTCCACCTGTCGCGATAATCTCGTCTTCGCCTCGTGCATGTTGACCTGCGGCATGGCAGCGTCTCCTCCGTAGCTACTATGGACTAAAAATACGGAAAGGGTAAATTCGGCTTGCGCTATACGCATGTATAGTATAAAATGGGGACATGGTTACGGTCCACAGGTCTATCTCGACGGAGGACAAGTTAGAGATCTTGGCCGAATCCGCCAAACACGACGTATGCCTGGTCACGTGCAACTCCCGGCCGGCCGGCGGGCGCGGCAGGCTGCGGGATCCCGCCGATCCGCTGCACCGTTGGGTCTACCCGACCGCGGTCCCGGGCAGGGGAGGCATGAGCATGCTCAAGGTGCTCATGACCAACGGTTGCTCGCGCCGCTGCCGCTACTGCGGTATGGGTGCCGACAACGGCAGTCTGCGTCGCGTCACCTTTCGGCCCGATGAGCTTGCCGCCTTGTTCATGTCCTTCGTGCGACTGAGGCTGGTGCATGGGCTCTTTTTGTCTTCGGGCATTCCGGGGAATGCCGACGAGATCATGACGCGGATGATCGAGACCGCGGCGATCCTGCGAAACAAGTATCGGTTTTCTCAGTACATCCATCTGAAGATACTTCCGGGTGTCTCGGATCATCTGATCGAGGCCGCCGGCAGGTATGCCAACCGTCTCTCCCTCAACCTGGAGGCTCCTACCGCGGCGCACCTAGCCAGAATCGCCCCGGAGAAGGACTTCAAGCGCGAGATCGTCAGGAAGCTCATGACCACCGGAAGATTGATTCGTGAAGGAAAGATCAGGACGGCCGGTCAGACCACCCAGTTTGTCGTTGGCCCTTCCGGGGAGTCTGACGTAGATATCCTCAAATCGGTAGACTGGCTCTACCGGGAATCCTACGTCTTTCGTTCCTACTTCTCGAGTTACCAGCCGCCGACCAATCAGTTACCGACGTGCCGATCGGACACCGACCCGTTCGAATCCGGCGGGGTGCAGATTGCGGCGCCGGAATCGAGCGCCGATGTCCTGGTTCGGGAGCACCGGCTCTATCAGTGCGATTTCCTCATGCGGGCCTACGGTTTTCGGTTCCCCGACCTGATCTTTGACTCCGACGGCAACCTGCCGCTCCGGACAGATCCGAAGACGGCCTACGCCATGATGCATCCGGAGCTCTTTCCCGTGGACGTGAACCGTGCCGATGAGGCGTCTCTCCTGAAGGTACCGGGAATCGGTCCGGTGGCCGCGGAGAGGATTGTCGCCGCCAGGCGTGAGCACCCCTATCGCAGATATGAGGACCTCCGGCCGACGGGGGCGGTAGTGAAACGGACGGAAGGGTATCTGGTGTTCTCGGGCAGACGGGATGCGGATGCCCAGGGGTGGTTGTTCGAGGTCAATCCGCCGGAGACCTGGCGTACGAGGCTGACGCCGCTGGCGCCGGAAAGACTCTCCGGAAGAGAGTATGTCTATCCGGCGCAGCAGGGAAAGACGGTGAACTACGTCATGTCCGAGCGGGACGTGCCGGTGTACTGTCGCTGAGGCGCCGATAGACGCTCATATCGTTCAAAACTCCCGGGTCGGCGGTCTCGGGGTTAGATCATCTGTCAACACTCCCTATACGCCCCTGCCGTGGTGGACCGCCGGTGATAGGTGGCGGAGAGGAGAGAGGGAGTTCGGACTCCCCGATCATATCAAGTGGGAAGGAGACGGGTTCTATCCCGTCGGCCGGAAAGACCGTGAGAGAAAAAGCCAGGGACCTCCTCACCGAACCGGAGTGGCCGACGGAGTGGGAGTTCGGTAAGGAGCTTCCGCAATCCCCATGGTCTCATCCCGGATGATCGGGAGAGGACAAATCTACTACGAGAGAGCTACCGCCTTTGACGGTGGTCGTTTACTTCGCCCCTCTCCGGGGTAGATTTGCCGTGTTGGGCACCTTGCCGCCTTTGG
>CAZAKE010000019.1:0-42159 GCA_964485495.1 uncultured Spirochaetales bacterium | reverse complement strand
TTTATCGACGACCGTTTCGTCTTCGTCATCATCCTGAAGCGTCTCGATGACCTCGAGCCCGATCTCGTTGTCGGCCTCTACTACTGCGTTCGCGACAATCTGAGTGAAAAGAGTGATTGCCCGAATGGCATCGTCGTTGCCTGGAATAGGATAGTCGATATTGTCCGGATTGCAGTTGGTGTCTACGATTGCGATGATCGGTATTCCGACACGCCTCGCCTCGGCGACCGCGATGGACTCCTTGCGGGTATCGATGATGAAGATGGCCCCCGGGAGCTCCTTCATCTCTTTGATGCCACCGAGATTCTTCTCTAATCTCGAACGTTCCTTGTTGAGTCGTGATATTTCACGTTTGGTGAGACTTTCGAATGTGCCGTCGATCTCCATCTTTTCGATTTTTTTGAGTCTGAGGATCGACTTCGTAATAGTTGCGAAGTTGGTGAGCATGCCCCCGAGCCATCTATTGTTGACATAGAACATGCCGCAACGTTGCGCTTCTCGCTCGATAGCCTGCTGCGCCTGTTTTTTTGTTCCGACGAAGAGAATCGTCTTGCCCTCATGAACGCAATTACGAACCATGTCATAGGCTTCTCTAATGGCGGAAATGGTTTTCTGTAAATCGATAATGTGGATCCCGTTCCGTTCGGCGAAGATATACTTCTTCATGCGGGGATCCCACCGTTTCGTCTGGTGTCCGAAGTGAACCCCGGATTCCAGAAGGTTCTTCATTGTAACGACAGCCAAAGTGTCCTCCTACCGTGTACATCCGCGCCGTTGTGTGTGGGCGTGGATTCCTTCTCTTGAGTCTCGGTTCCTGTGTCTCCGGATCGGTCTATGAGACGATGCCGGAACCAGAAACCGGAAATTTTGCCGGAATTTCACAATCAGGAAATTCCAGCCGCAACAACATGCCATAAAAACGCCGAATTGGCAACCCCACGACATTGCTGTGACTCCCGGTGATAGACTCGATCAGAAGCTCTCCGGAGTCTTGAATCCGATATCCCCCTGCAGCACCTCGCCATTCACCGGTTGCCAGATACGCATCTATTCTCTCCTGCGCGAGAACCGAAAACCTGACAGTGGAGCATTCGATCTCATTCAGCGTTGTACCGTCGGGTACCCGGATGATCGAGACGGCGGTAGCGACGTGATGTTCACCGCCTGCGAGCTGCATGAGTATCTCCCGGGCATGTCGCTCGTTCAACGGTTTGCCGACGATGGTATCGTTTTTCAGGATGACCGTATCGGCTCCGACGATCCAGACCGGGTGAGCGATTCCGGCGGTAGAAAGGCGATCGCGAACCCAGGAGGCCTTTTGACGGGAGAGTTCGATGAGTGCCTTTTCGATTTGGATACTCCGGAAATTTTTGTCTGCATTCGCGGCTCGGGGCTTTTTATAGGGGATATCATGGGGGATATCATGGGCAATAATCGGTTTATAAGACCCCATCTCCGAGAGGATGGCCGTTTCGTCCACCTCCGGTGTGAACGCGCAAAATGTGAGTCCCATTCGGGACAGAATTTCACGCCGTCGCGGGGATCCCGAGGCGAGGATCAGGCGAATGGAGTGAGGAACTCTCGGCATGACGATTACGCCGCAGCCACGAGGACTACCCCGGCAATCAGGCCTGCCACGGTTCCGGGATTTGCCATTATTTGGACCGCCAACACGCGAAGATCGAATCCCACCGGTCCTACCGTCAGATCGAGAGTCACTCCCATGAGAAGGAGTACCCGCTCCACGATCTCCCATGCCAGCGTTCCGATGACGATGCATAGACCGAAGATGGCGAAGAGATGGCCACGATATTTTTTCAAGAGTTTCATATCTCTACGATTATCCTTTCGCAAAATCGGGCAGGCGTTCGATTTCGGATTCGAGCCTCTCCCATTCTTTCGACGCATCCTCTATGCGGCGATCGAGTTCCTCGATGGCGTCTCGTACCTTCTTCACCGACGCTCCGTCCATGTACACCTCAGGGAGCGCTAGGGTGTGGTTTAGTTCAACCCGCTTCTGTTCAAGGCGTTCGATCTCTTGGAGCCGCTCGTTCGTAGTGCGTCGAAGTGTACGGTACTTGCCGCGCAGTCGTTTCTGCTCTTCACGGGAGGGCGGGCCGTGCTCTCCCTTCTTTACGAGAATGGAGGAGGGCAGGCCGGAATCGGGTCGTTTTTTCCGGACCTCGTCGGTAGAATCACCGGCTACTTCCTTCGGTACTGCGACGGTTGCAGAAGTCGGTGACGGTTCAGGAGGGGGTGAGGGATCGGATTGCCGAATCGTGTTCGATTTTTCAACACCGTCGATACCGTCCGACTGCTCCTCCTGCCCAATCTTCCATAGGTAATACTCGTAGTCTCCATAAAAGAGCCGGGGTCCGCGAATACCGAGTTCGAGTACTCTGGTACCGAGTCGATCGATGAAGTAGCGGTCGTGTGAGACGAACAGGAGCGTTCCCGTATATCGCTCGAGTGCGTCACAGAGGATGTCCTTGGAATGCATATCAAGGTGGTTGGTCGGCTCATCTAAAATAAGTAGGTTCGCCGGATCGAGCAGAAGCTTGAGCAGAGAGAGCCGGCTCTTTTCTCCACCGCTCAATACCCCGACCTGTTTGAAAACGTCGTCTCCTCGGAAGAGGAACGATCCTAACATGTCCCGTGCCTTCGGAACGAGAGCAGGTGGAGATGAATTTTCAATGATCTCCAGGACCGTTGAGGCAGGATTCAGCTTCGTCGCATGATCCTGACTGAAGTACCCGATTTTAACTCCACTCCCGTATCGAAGCTCTCCCTCATATTCGGTATCGACACCGGCGATTAACCTCATCAGTGTCGATTTTCCCGCCCCGTTTCGTCCGACGATGACGAGGCGTTCACCCCGTGTAAGCGAGAGTGAGAGATCTGTGAAAACCGGTGTCTGACCGTACCTCTTGGAGAGACCGTCTACGGCCAACACCCTCTTTCCGGAATGTGGCGGGGGCGGGAAGTCGATCCGTATCTTTTTCAGATTCTCCGGGATCACAATAGGTTCTATCTTTTCGAGATACTTGATCCGGCTCTGTACGAGACGGGCCTTCGACTGGTTGTACCGGAATCGTTGTATGAATGCCTCGATTCGTTCGATCTCCTGCCGTTGTGTTTCGTATGCCGTCACCAGGTTCTTGAGTTCTTCTGCGCGCCGCTTTTCGTATTGAGAGTAATTGCCCGAATATCTGAGGAGTTCTCCCTGAAACACCTCCAGCGTCTCGGTTACCGTGACGTCCAGGAAATACCTGTCGTGGGACACGATCATCACACCCGCCGGAACCGAGCCCAGATACTCTTCCAACCAATTTCTGGCTTCGATGTCCAGGTAGTTCGTCGGCTCATCGAGGAGCAGCACATCCGGATTTTCAAGTAGAATCTTCGACAAGGCGAGCCTCATCTGCCACCCGCCGGAGAACTCCGATACGGGACGATGGAGATCACTCTCAAGGAAACCAAGGCCGAACAGTACACGTTCTATACGCTCCTCGCGCTCATAATACCCGGAGCGGAGAAGCGACTCTTCCAGCTCATGGCGGCGGTGTATCAGCTGTTCGAGTCCCGGCGCATCGGTGCTGTATTCGGAGAGTTGTTCCTCGGTCTCCCGTTTCTCCTCTGCGAGTCTGCTCAGCCGCCGGAACGCCTTTCCGGCCTCTTCTGCCGGTGTAGTATTGCGATACTCTATTCCGGATTGGGGAAGATAGGCGATTCCGGCGGCCGGGGCGGTAGAGACGGTCCCGGCATCCGGAGATTGAAGGCCGGCGAGGATCTTCATGAGAGTAGATTTCCCGCTGCCGTTGGCTCCGGTGAGGGCGATCCTGTCTCCGGCCAAAATTCGCAGCCCAACGTTGGAGAGAATGTCTCTGTCCCCGAAAGCTACCGAGATACCGTCCGCCGGAACCCACGACATCCGCCGGCTATCCCTCCATGCCCGAGAAGGAAATTCCCAGGGGAGTGGCACCCTCCCGTACGGCTATCCCGTTCTCGAGAGCCGTTTTCGGAAGGTAGACGAGCCGTAAACCGGAGGGGGTCATCGAATAGAGGAAACTCACCTCCTCCGGTACGAGGTTTGCGAAGAAGAAGGTTATCACACCCTCGTGTTGTGGACGCAAGTCGTCGCCGAGGAAGTAGGGAAACTCTACCAGTCCCGAATTGCCTGCCGTGTTTGAGAGTATATCGGGAACCAGGCGTGATTTTCCGGTCCATGAGAAACGTCTGTTCTCTTTAAACTCGAGAGTGCCGTAGAAGGATGACGACAGCGTCGGCCCGGCCTCTCTGAAGCGCTCATATTCTTCATCCCTCCGGCGGCGTTCCGCCTCGATGATGCCTCCGACATCCTCTATGTAGACGAACCGTTCGTATCGGGTATTTCCGGCGGTTGAATAGGTGACGTTGATCTGTGAGCCGGAAAGGATCGTCACCTGAACCGACGAATCGGAAAATACCACCCGGTCTTCCCCTTGCACCTTCATCGACGAATATTTGTACACGAGGTGCGTATCTTCGGTAACGAGGCGGATGATCTGCTGTTCCGGATCGATAGTGAGTCCGATATCTTCACGAAATCGGCGAAGATCGATGCGCCGTTTCTTCACCATATCGAAGAAGTACTCCGGCCGGTACGTTCGTGAGAGCAGCAGGTCCGTTATTGAGGTATCTTTCTCCGGAGTCTCACCGGTCTCCTTCGATGCATCGAATACGCGAATGTAGTAGTCGAAGCAGTAACCGATTGTTCCGTCGTCGGTGAGAACCCGATACCAGTATCCCTGGTGATCTCCGACCAAGGATTCTTCCGCCACTCGATCGAGGATTTTGATCTTCTGATCCAATCGCAGTTTATACAGTCGCTGCGATTCGACATTCGGCTCCTCCCTGACCGCCAGTCCGTCCCGTTCGACTATGGCGAAATAGTCGATCCACGGTTCATACCGACCGGCGTATTCTTCCGCCTCGGTTTTGTCCTTGAAGAAGGCGATCCTCCATCGGGGCGTCTCATATTCGTCTTCGGATTCGAGAGAGGAGTAGATGTAGGTCTCGCGGATCTCGGACTCGGATACGATACCCGTAAGGCTTCCCGGTTGCTGCACATCGGAATTAGAGGGCCACAGGAGCACCCCGTACCCGGTGTAGGCAGGCCTGCACGCCGTGGTGCCCGCGACGATGGAAAGGACACATACTATGTTCGCGATGATGATAATCGGAGGTCGTCTCCACGGTCCGAGAGCGAGTTGTATCATTCATATTCTCCGATGATGAGGTCCGAATCGTATATGATGACGATGCGACCTTTCGAGATCAGATCGAGGGTATGATCTCGACTTCGAATTCTGTTGCCGGCCGCGACAGGGATGATGATATCGGTGCGATTCTTGCCGAATACTTCGAGCGCCATAGTCGTGAGCGGCGACGGCCCGGTGCGTTCGCGGTAATCGGCCAAGTCGGTGGAATCGCTGTACCCGACCATGCCGCTAGTGGTGAGTACATTCGGTTCCACCATTTCGCGCTCGATGATCAAATTCATTTCCGCATCGTAAATCGAGGGAAAGATCGATGGGTGTATGATGGAGGTCCGATTCGGCTCACCACGAACAGGATACACCCCCTGCGCGTACACGACGATACCGGTAAAATCGCCGGATGGAATAAACTCAAGCAGTCGGTATGGTTTATACGCCGATTGATGCATACCGATGAGTGGAAGTATTTCTCCCGGGATAGAGTAACGGTACGTTACGATATAGGAGCTGAGATCGCCGGAGATGACACTGCTGTTTCGTCTCGATCGATCGGCCAATTCGGCTATTCTGTCGACGAGTTCGGGTCTACGTAGGATGAGACTCTCGATGGTATCTTTCGAATCGACTCGAATCGGCGATAGAGCAGCCCGCAACAGAGCAGGGAGCCTCGAAGCGATTCTCTGATCCGCCGCCGTGCGCAAGATGAGACCCGAAGAGGGTGAAGAATCCCGTATTTCCAGATCGAACGTCCCACGTGCCCAGTCCAGCTCAGTAGAGTACGAGAGTTCGACATCCTCTCCGAAACAAGCGGGCGGGCATACGAATATCGCCAGCAGGAGAACTCCGGCGAAGGGAAGAATCCGTGGGCGTCGGATCGGTTTTCGGTTGCATACACGACTCATCAGTACCGACCTCCGTCGATATTCGGAATATATACCTTCGATCCGATCTGCAGTCGCCTCGGTAGGATTCCCGGATTGAAGAGCTCTATCAGCGCGACACTGATCCCGTATTCTATTGCGAGATCGTACAAGGTGTCACCGGAGCTGATGGTGTGTGCGTGTACGTGTTGAAACCGGTTCTTCGTACGCCGGAGGGCATCGCGAACAGCATCGGCAGAATCTGGTGGAACCTTCAGCATATGACCGGGAAGGGCGATCCCGCGAAGGAGTTCCGGGTTTCCGATCTGAAGTATATCAGAATCGAGGCCGGTGGAACCGGCAAGTAGTTCGATATGGAGCGGACTGGTAACTGCTACCGTTTCCCACCGTACCACACTGTTCCAGTCGTAGTCGAATCCGTGTCGAACCGAGTTGCCGAAGAACTCGGAGTATACCACCAGAAGAGGCACGAACCCGGTGGTTTCCGCAGGAAGATGTCCGCCCTCCGCCAATTCCCAAAAGTCCTGTAGACCCGTCTTCGCGACGATCCTGCGTATTCTGGCGAGGCCACAGTTGTACGCGGCGATTGCCAGAAGCCAATCATCCAGAACGTCACGGTTGTAGGCGAGTTTCCGCAAGGCCGCTTCGGTGGATTTCATGAAATCCATCCGTTCGTCGACAAGCTCGGTCATCCGCAGTCCGAACGGCGCGGCGCTCCCTGGCATGAACTGCCATAATCCTACGGCCCCCGTCCGCGAGACCGCGCCGGGGCGATAGGCCGATTCCACGGCAGGAAGATAGAGTAGTTCCGGAGGCAGGCCGTGAGATTCAATCCGCTCGGCGATATAGTCACGGTATGGTTCCCATCGATTGCGTATCCGGGAGAGATAGTCGTGTCGTTCCGGTGATGAGAACAGTGCATGATAGCTGTCCACAAGATATGAGCGTGGGACCGGCATCGAGTAGTGATCGCTGTGGCCATGATGTCGGAGAGCGGGTGTCTCATTCGGCCGGCGGCGGGCTCGTATCGCCCTCTCCGACAGGTGCCGATTCTCGGTGACCGCAGTCCGGTTGAGGGGTATTCCGGAGAATACTGTGTTCTCGGTGGCCGCGGTAACCTGTGATAGGACGAATAGGAGAACCGGCAGAACCAAAGGCGGGATCAGCCGATTGAGGGATAATACCACTCCGCGAATCATACTCGAGTCCTTCATGGGATTCCTACCTTAGTTCTGTTCGGAGCCGGAGAACGGTTTCTCACCGAAATAGATACCCGCCCACTCCCATTCGCCGTGTATCTCCGGATCGGCAGGAAAATTAACTTTCCGAAAATATAAATACCACGTCTTAATACGGTAGGACCACCCTCCGGTTTCGATGTATGCCTCCTGCAGATTGGAGTCTCGATCCAACGTGTCTGAGATCCACACGCGTCCTTGCAGGAACGTGCTCAAATTCGAGATGAATTCCGGGTCGACTTCGAGCTGCGTCTGTTCCCAGGAACATGCAAAAAAATTGACCTTAGCCCGATATCTGTTCAACGAGTTCACGTTTTTTCTCCAGATAGCGCCGGCAATGTATCGAACCAGTTCGTCGAGATCCTCCATGGTCCAGTTTTTATCCCGCATATCATAAAAACCGATCATATCGGAGACTTCTGCGTGTGCGTTCGGCACACCGGGAATGACCGCGTCGGGAAAAGCCAAGAAGTTCTTGTATGCCTGTATGGCCAGCTCCCATTCTCCGAGGTCCTCATAGGTTTTGGCGAGGGAGTAGTATATCTGACTGATGTCGATATCGTCATGGAATCTGGCGATCAGCTCCTTGTAGTAATCTACTCGAATTTCCGGTTCCTCTACGAGGTGTATCAGGTTGCTGAGACACATATAATGGATGGAATTCCCCTGTATCGATAGATCCGGATAGTTCTTCAGGATCCGTTCGAAGTAGTGGATCGCGAACGGATATGCGCCCTCCCGGATATAATTTTGAGCCACCACCGATAGATAGTAGCCGTTGAAAGGATCGTCGAGATGTCCCTCGACATAGGTGGTAAGAAAGAGGTTCAGTTTATTCGAATATCCGGTAGAGAGATGGATCTTCATGATCTGTTGTATCAGGATAAACCTGCCTTCATGTGAATCCGTCGTCTCGAGGCGATGGAAATACGCTTGGAGCAGCTTCCGTTCCTCCTTCTCTCCGACGAGAAAATACCGTTCGGGAGCTTGAAAGAATCCCGCAATATCAGGAATTCGAAATTCGAATGCAACCAGGGGATGTGCGACGAGAACGAAGCAAACGAGTATGGGAATGGTTCGTACCACTAGGTTTTTCCACCACATGGGGGATATGGTAGCATGAAAGAAAAGCGACGGGCAACAGCGATTCCGAGTTCGTCGATTGGCAAGTCTGCCGTGATCTGTTACACTTCGCCGATTCCAGGAACCACGGGAGTAGGAGTGAGTATGGCTGAAAAGATCACTATGTCCGCGAAGGGGATTGTCGTCCCCGACGAACCGATCATCCCTTTCATCGAGGGAGACGGAATAGGTCCCGACATCTGGGCGGCAGCCGTTCGCGTGTTCGATGCGGCGGTGAAGAAGGCCTATTCGGGCAGCAGGAAGATCGAATGGATGGAGGTTCTCGCCGGAGAGAAGGCGTACAAAACAACCGGTGAGTGGCTTCCCGCGGAGACCGAAAAGACGCTGAAAGAGTATCTCGTGGCCATCAAAGGACCGTTAACGACTCCTGTCGGCGGCGGGATACGTAGCTTGAATGTGACTATCCGCCGGAGATTGGATCTCTATGTGTGTCTCAGGCCGGTACGGTACTTTCCCGGTATCCCGTCGCCGGTGAAGCACCCCGAATCCGTTGATATGGTCGTATTCCGAGAAAATACCGAGGACGTGTACGCAGGATTCGAATTACCGGCAGGCGATGAGAAGACCAAGGAACTCGCCGCGTTTCTCAGAGACCGTATGGGCTGGCAGATCAACGACGACGCGGGAATTGGAATCAAGCCGATCAGTAAGTCCGGATCACAGAGACTCATTCGGGCGGCCTTCGAGTATGCTTTGAAGAACCGACGCTCGAGCGTGACGTTGGTTCATAAGGGGAACATTATGAAGTATACCGAAGGCGCCTTCAGGGAGTGGGGCTATGAGCTTGCACGGGAAGAGTACGCCGGCAACGTTGTTTCCTGGGAGGAATGCGGCGGGAATCCGCCGGAGGGAACCGTATTACTCAAGGATGTGATTGCGGATGCCTTTTTACAGCAGATACTCACCCGGCCGGCTGAATACGATGTAATCGCCACGATGAATCTGAACGGTGACTATGTATCCGATGCCCTGGCCGCACAGGTAGGTGGCATCGGGATTGCCCCGGGCGCTAATATCAACTACACAACGGGGAATGCCGTATTCGAAGCCACCCATGGTACTGCGCCGAAATACGCAGGCAAGAACGTGGTGAATCCGAGTTCCGTGATCCTGTCGGGAAAGTTGATGCTCGAGTATCTCGGCTGGATCGAAGCGGCGGCATTGATCGAGCGTGGGATTATCGGTACACTGCGGGCCAAAGAGGTTACATACGATTTTGCCCGGTTGATGGACGGTGCGAAGAAGGTTTCCACCAGTGTCTACGGTGACAGCCTCATCAGACACATGGACATCGGCTGACCGGCATATTTTGCAGACGGCAATGAAGGACTAAGGTATCCCCGGCGGCACCTCTCCGTGTTATAGTACAGAGAACGGCACGGAGTTCCGTGTTATTTCGGAAACCAAGGACCCCATGCGAAAACTGTCGATTCTGGTCGGCGTGTGTATTGCGGCGATCAGCTGGGGATGCGCAACGACACCTGAGCCGGATGAACCGGAAGAACCGGAGAGGTCGGAATCCGTCTCCCTGGAAAGAGAAGCAAATACCCTCACACGTGCCCGGGAATTGATCGGCGTAGCCTCGCCCGCATCCCTGCATGTGGCGTATGCCGAGATCCGGGCTTCGGACGCCGCGAAGACGGAACGTGGTCTCGAACTCGCCTACACGGCGTTCAAGATACTGCAAATCGCCTATCCTCATGCCCTGGACGATCTGATCGAAGTCTTTCCTCCCGCCGCCGGGATCGGAAATCGGATGTTCCAGGAGATAGAAGCCGGCCGATACCCGGAAGTCGAAACCGCGGATGTCTCCTACTTCACGCTATTGATCCCACCGCTGAGTATTCTCTTCACGGCAGACGTGGAGGTGGAAACGAGGAGTCTCGAGACTATCGAACAGGCCATGCAGGTGAATCCCGACTCGGTATTACCGGTCTACCTGCGGGGGGTCATCGCCCGGCGCCGTGGTGAGTTGGTAGCGGCCGAGGGTTTCTTCGAGTCGGCGCTGGACAAGGACTCGTCATGCTATCCGGCCTCGGTGGGTGCTGCCGAGATATCTCTCGATACCGGCGATATCGACACCGCAAACCGGCATCTCGAATCATTCAGAGAATATATCGGCGCGGATGCCGACATAACCGCTCTCGCAGCCCGTATCGAACTCGAGTCCGGACATGTAGAGGCTGCGGCGGATATCGTTGTGGCGGGGCTGGGTCGTTTCCCGGATGACGTGCGGCTTCTGCTGGTCAGGGCCAGGCTCCTGGCGGCCGAGGGCTCCTACAATCAGGCGGAACGGTTTCTTTCTATCGCAGAACGGTCGATTCCGAACAACCGGTGGGTGTTGCTGTTACGAGGAGATCTGGCCCAAAGGAAAGGAGAATATGATGCGGCCGTGGAGGTTTTCCGCCGAGGGATGGAGTTATATCCTCTGCAGGATGAGTTCCTCATCGGATACGGCGAGTCATTAATCGCATCGGGGAATCTCGACGAGGGACGGCGGGTGCTGAACACGATTCTGGTATCTGAGCCGGAAAACCGAAAAGTACTGAGGATCTTGCTAAAGGATGCCGTTACAACCGGCAGGTGGGAGGCTGCGGTAGCGTACGCCGAGATGCTTCCGGCGAACGGTCTCTCGGCAGATCTATATGAGCTTCAGTTCGAAGCGTATCGCGGGGGAGGGAATTCCGAACGAGCCGCCGAGGCGGCGAGTCGATGGTACGCGAGTGCTCCTGATAATTCCCGTATTGCCTTGCGGTATGCCGAAGCATTGTTTGCAGCAGAACGATCGCAGGAGGCGATACCGGTAATCGAAGCGGGGCTCGAAACGGCACGTGATCCCGAGCTGCGGAGCCGCTTCTACTACCTGCTCAGTCTGGTTGTGGAGGACGAGGAGCAAAAACTCGAGGCGCTGCAATCGGCTCTGTTCGAAAACCTGCAGAATACCGATGCGATCGTGGCGCTTGCTCGGACCTATGCCGGCGTCGGGAATTATCGCATGGCGTACCGATACATGAAGCAGGCAGTCTCGTTATTGCCGGAAAACGAGATACTCGCGGAAGAACTGGACGAGTATCGTGATCGCCTTCCATAAGCACTCGAGGTACTTGAGAAATCGGCCGCTTTCATTTACTATTACGCGTGTAAGGTGAAAATGAGAACAGGGGTAGCTGGGTGAAAACGAAGTCCGATTTTCCGGAAATCAATAAACGACAGCCTGAGGGAATACGTCCTACCGGACAACCGTACCGAGTCCTGGTAGTCGATGATTCTATGTTTGTGAAAAAGCAACTCGGACAGATACTCAATTCTGAGGGATTCGAAATAGTCGATACCGCATCGAACGGACAAGATGCGGTAGAAAAGTATAAAGAGCGGTATCCGAATATAGATGTCGTCACCATGGACATCACCATGCCCGGCATGGACGGTGTAACCGCACTTGAGAAGATCATCGAATTCGATAAAGATGCCAAAGTGATCATGATCAGTGCCTTGGGAAAACAGGACTTAGTGAAGAAGTCCTTCATGCTGGGCGCAAAAAACTATGTGATCAAGCCTTTGGACCGAAAGAAGGTGTTGGAGCGTATCGTCAACACCATAGACAGTTGATCCTTCGGGCGTAGCCGCATGCCGTTTCTCTGCACTGAACCTTCTCGCAACGAGACATTCGGATCAACTCCCTGTGCGGCGGACTCATCCGCTATCCCGAGATACGTGATAGCTCTTTTCATCGTGACGATTCTCGCAGCGTCACAGGGTAGAGTCGAGGCGGAAGGGTTTGAACGATTCAGGCCGCTCACATGGGATGGGGGGGTGATCGAACTACTCGGCATGACCCTCCAGGAGACGTACGCCGTTTTGGGTATTCCGAAAAAGGTGTTTCCGATTCGCGGAGAGGAAGCCTGGCAGGACGATGTCGTCTTCGACTACGACGGATTATATGTGTATTGGTTTGAAAATCGAGTATGGCAGGTCAGTATCGATGCCGGATATGATGAATCGGTGTATGGGCTTGTGATCGGGAGTTCTATGGACGGCGTTGTGACGGAGTTGGGTAATCCATTCCACATCGGAGGAAGCGAACTAATTTACCTATTGCGTGACCGTGGATATCCTGTGCGAGTACGATTGTGTTTTTCCGAAAAGCGGTTGACCGATGTGTACATCTACCGGGCCGATTTTTAATATCTCTACGGGTTCATACCCTAAACCGATGGTATGTCTCTGCCTAACCGCCCCGACGATCGCCGAGAATATCGATCTCATCCAAACGTATGAACCACATATCGACTGTGTAGAGCTGCGGGTCGATTGTCTATATCCGAATGAAAGAGACGGTGTCGTTGGGTTTTCACGTCTGACTGAAAAGAAGACGATCTGCACGGTAAGACGACCTGATGACGGCGGTCGGAACGGTATGCCGGAAACGAATCGTCTGCGGCTCCTGAGGATTGCCGCCGAGAGTGGATTCGATTATATCGACGTCGAAGAGGATGTCTCCGAGAAACAGGTTTTCTCGACAGCCCGAGTTTCCGGTGTCGGTATTATCCGATCATTGCACGATTTCGAAGGCGTTCCCGCCGATATCGGCGGCATCCTCTCGCGACTTTCCTCAGGCGGCGCGTATCTGCCGAAGTTGGCGGTATCGCCTCAGGATGAACAAGATCTGTTCGATCTGTTCGATGCGGCTGCGCGATACAGGGGCGACCGAATCCTGTTGGGCATGGGAGATTGGGGATTCTCTACTCGTATCCTGTCTCATCGCATGGGCAACATCCTGACATACACATCACCTTCACCCGGGCGATCGCAACACGTGGTAGCTGCCGCCCCGGGACACGTCGACCCCGAGATCCTGTCGGCGGTATACGGGTTCGGAAATATTCACCCCGAAACCGACATATATGCTGTCATCGGTAATCCCGTCATGCACTCCCGTTCACCATGGATCCATAATCCCGGATTCCGACGGTTGGGTATCGACGCCGTATACATTCCAATCCGGGTAAAAGATGTCGGCGCATTCCTCCCACGGGCGGCGGAGTTCGGCATCAGCGGCATCTCCGTCACCGTACCGCATAAAAAGACCGTGATTGCGCAGTGTGTCTCCACGGATGATGCCGTAGAGGCGGTGGGAGCATGCAACACTCTCGTGTGGGAAGAGAACGGATGGCATGGGTACAACACGGATGTAGACGGGTTCATTGCTCCGCTCATCGAGACCGTCGGCAGGGGATGGTTGCGTAACCGCCGGGTAACGGTTTTGGGAGCCGGCGGAGCGGCCGTGTCGGCAGTATACGCACTCGCGCGTGAGGGAGCGCACGTGATGGTATTGAACCGTACGAAACAAAGAGCGGAGGCGCTCGCCCGAAGGTTCGATTATCCGTGGGGGGGCTTGTCGGACGTCAACCGGCACGAGGAACCGGACTGTGTCGTGAACACTACGGTGGCCGGGATGCACCCGCTGGAAGACGTCGACCCCATAGCCGACTATCGTTTCCGCGGGAGTGAGGTGGTCTACGATCTCATCTATAATCCGGTGGAAACTCTGATGCTGAAGCGGGCCCGTGAGGCCGGATGCACGGTGTTGAACGGCGCGACGATGCTGCTGGAGCAAGGATATGTACAGTTCCGGCTATTCACCGGCAGGGAATTCCCGTTGAAGGGTAGCCGGTTATGGTGAGAAGAGCGAGCCTTTTATCTTTCGTAGCAGTCCGATCTTTCGAACCCGAGCCGAGATTTCCGACTCCTCGGGCAACTGCAGGCCGTGAAGAATGAGGTCGTTTCCGTTCTTCCGGAGTTCTGTCGGTTTTAACAGAAGACGCTGCGGACTCCCATCCGAACTGCGTTCGATTATTTCGAGTAGTTCGGAGTCCGAGGTCAAGGCCTGTTCGATCAGTCGAACCTTGCCGAGGTAGTCGAGTCCTTTGGCCTCGGTCTTCTCCTGCCTGACAGCCTCCGGATGGACCTGACTCGGATGAATGATTACCCGGTTCTCGATCC
Organism: uncultured Spirochaetales bacterium; assembly: GCA_964485495.1. Lineage (GTDB taxonomy): Bacteria > Spirochaetota > Spirochaetia > CAZAKE01 > CAZAKE01 > CAZAKE01. The sequence goes on along the minus strand of CAZAKE010000019.1, from coordinate 27,636 downwards.
GAGCGGCGATCTGTTCGTGAATATCCCGCGGAAGCTCGAGCTCATCCAATCGTGTGTAACACTCTTCGAAATGGCGGGATGGGTCGGTATGTTCGGGTTCGTGCCGAATTTCTTCTGTCTGCGACCGATCGGCTTGTGCGTGTGACGCCGAGAATTCCATGCACATCGGTGAATAGGCATCCAGCGCCATATCGGAAAATTCTTCCTGAGGCGGGAGGATCTCCAGCTCCTGTCGGTCGTGATGAGAAGTTGGTATTCTCAAATCGGGTACGGGGTCGATCCCGGATTTCTTCAGCACAGGCTCCCAGAACCGGCGTTCTCGTTCATCCAACAGGAATACTCCGGGAGCAAGGGTACGCCGAATCCACCTTTTCATTTCCGGAGTGTGATCGAACAAATACCGACGCTCTTCGTCGACGACCATGACGACGCCCTTGAGTAGTTCGATACTCCTGTACTCCTGTTGCCACGATTCGAGTGAGAACAGTACGTTTTGTGGTAGTGGATGACCGCTACGCTCTATGAGAAAATCTCGTATTCGTGCGGTACCGATCTCTCTGTCCAGTCCTCGGATCACGCTGCGTTTCGTCAGTTCGAAGATCAGGGCCGTGTCGAAGCGTCGAATCTCGGCAAATCTGGAGACAAGTAGCATCTCTTCGAATGTGGCCTTTTTCGTCACGGTGACATCGAAATTCGCTTCAACGATGAGACTCGGGCCATCACCTACCGAGTCGGTCGAGTCGATCATGGTTCGCGGATTCACCATAAGTTTGCCGTCTTTCTCCGTCAGGACCTGGAGTCGCGAGAGTGTTGATACCAGGGATTCCGGGTCTATGGGGGGACGCCGGCTGTGACTGCCGGGGAGGATTGCGGCGATACGGTAGATCACCTCCGGTAGATATCGCACTCCGGGCTGGAGGCTCCTGAGGAGAGACCGCATGAATGCGGCGTTTTTTTCGAGGGTTCGGGCGTGAGGAACGGCTTGATATGAGAATGCGCCGCTCCAGAGGAGGTATCTCCTAGAATCGTCATTGAGGGCTCCAAATCTGTCCCACCGTTCGTCGTCGATGTCGAAACCGTCAGGTGTCTGCACGAGCAGTCTCAGATTTTTCAATGCATGCAGGACTATCCTGATTCGGCCGTTTCCGCTACCGAGGAGCGGAACCGTCTGTTTCAACGATCGTTCGGCGCTCTTCTTCAGTGATCCGTCGGTCTTGAACACGGTATCCCGTGCGTCGAGGAAGGAATAAAATGCGAGTAGTAGGGTCACATCGAGCCAGGGCTTGTCCGGCGTGGCCTCATCCGCGGCTAATTCTCCGGGGAACAGTATCGCCGGATCCGTGACCTTCCGCCGCATCCGGTCTGCGAAGAAGGGTGTGATATGCAGTCTTGGACGGCCGTCAACCTTGCGTTGATAGATGAGGAGTCGTTCCTCCATATTGAGTAGTCGTGAGTGGAATTCGAGGTAGCTGAGTTCATCGGCGAAGAACTCATAGAGGGTTTCGATCATCGGTGAGTCGAGAAGGATTATTGCGGTGAGAAAACGCCGGTCCTCATCGTCGAGGGAGTGGAAAATCCGTTCCTGGATCACCTCCCGTCTCAGGAATGCGGCGAGATCTTCGATTAATGAGTGTTTGTTGAACGGGGTCTTCACCGGGCCGAGATAGGTCCTCATTATGTCGAAGAAGACCTGGTCCTGCATGGTGAGGAGTACCCGCTTCCACTGTTCCTCTTCAGCCATAAGGTTCTACGATATCGCAGAAGGATAGGATCTTCAAGCGTCCCAGATGTCGATATGATATTTGTATCCCTGTTCGGCGAGGAACTTCTGCCGATTTGCGGCGAACTCCTCCTCGGTGGTGAATCGAGACACGAGACTGAAAAAATATGAGTTTCGTTGCTTCGGTCGTAGGATTCTCCCTAATCGTTGCGCTTCCTCCTGCCTGGAACCGAAGGTTCCGGAGACCTGTATGGCTACGGACGCGTCCGGCAGATCTATCGCGAAGTTGGCGACCTTCGATACCACGATAACGCGAACTGCTCCGCGTTTGAAATCTGCATAGATCCGTTCTCGCTCGGGATTCGGCGTCTTTCCGGTGATCAGAGGGGCCTTCAGCTCCGCGGCCAATTCATGCAGCTGGTCCAGATATTGTCCGATCACCAGTATCGGGTCCTCGGGATGATTGTCGATGATCTGCCGTGATATCTCGATCTTCGTCGGATTTTCCGAGGCGATACGGTACTTCCTGCGTTTATCCGCTACCGCGTATGCTATCTTCAATTCGTCGGGCAGAGGGACCCGAATCTCATGACAATAGGCCTGAGCGATCCACCCCTTCGCTTCGAGCTCCTTCCATGGGACATCGTACCGTTTAGGGCCTATCAGTGAAAAGACATCTTCCTCTCTGCCGTCTTCACGCACCAGGGTCGCGGTCAGTCCGAGACGCCGAACGGCTTGGATCTCCGCCGTGACTCTGAAGACGGGAGCCGGGAGCAGGTGTACTTCGTCGTAGATGATAAGACCCCAATTTTCCTTTCTGAAGATATCGAAATGGGGAAACGGGGATTCTCTATCCGGACGCCAGGTGAGGATCTGGTAGGTACACACGGTGATCGGCCGGATGCATTTCGTATGGCCGGAATACTCTCCGATATCATCCCTGGTGATTGAGGTCTTGTCGGTGAGTTCGTCGATCCACTGATGGACCGCGGCGATATTCGTAGTCAGGATCAGGGTTCGCGTCTGTAAACGCTCCATGGCAACCATACCCACGATGGTCTTGCCGGCGCCGCATGGAAGCACGACGGCGCCGAACCCGTTCCCGGCTCCGCCGGAACCCAGGAATGCCCGGACCGCTTCCTCCTGGTAGTCTCTGATCGTGAAGGTCCTACCGTCGGAGGCACGGTCCAGAAGGGAGAATTGATATTCACCGCCGTCGACAAGTGGAACCTCGTCTCTCACCGGGTATCCAATCTTGATGAGTTCCTGTTTGATGGTTCCGCGATGGATGAGCGGGACGATGAAGTCGTCGCCGTGGGGCCGGAGATAGCCGGCAAGCCGCTTGTGACCCGATACCTCCGCGGCGATGTACTTATCGGAAATGGTGAGTCGCAGTTCGTCGTCCCTGTCTGTCGGTATGAGGACCAGTTTTCCGAACCGGGATAGAAGTTCGGAGATCGATACCCGTACATTCTCCGGGATCTCGAATCTGGACCACTTCTCGAGACGCTCGAGTATGCGGTTGGTATCCAGTCCGGCAGATGCCGCATTCCACAGGCTGAGTGGGTTGATGCGGTATGTGTGCATATGTTCCGGAGACTTTTCCAACTCGGCAAAGGGACTTATCTCGTCACGTGCGTCTTCGAAGTTCTGATTGTGCACATCGAGTAGCAGGGTGGAATCGCTCTGTACGATTACCGGTTTCCCGGAGTCGGTGGACATAGTGGTAAAACATAGACCGTATCGGCCCAATCATTCAAGGAGTCTCCCCCCGTGATCTTGAGGACCATGCCTTGACCAGGTGGTCCGGTGCGGGAATAATGTCCACATGCTGGCCATCCCGATGTGAATACCGTTGGTCTCAAGCAGGCGCAGAAGATCACGAGGTCCTATGCGGTCCTCTCGAGCCTCTTATAGGGACCCGCTTTTTCCACCGATCACGAGACCGATAGGAGAGTCCTGATGGAGCAGTGGAACGTAGAACAGGTAACCGGCTTCTTACTGGATGCCGGAAGAATCGCCATGGAGCACTACGGAGAGAGACGATATGAGTTCAAGAACGATACTACTCTCGTGACCGAGGCGGATACAACGATAGAAACCCTCGCGGAGACCCGCCTCGAAGATCGGACGAAGGGAGTATTCCTGATTGGCGAGGAAACGATCGCCGAACGGTCGAATGAGTATCTCGCCCAGGCTCTCGACGGTACCGCCTGGATTATCGACCCGATCGACGGTACGTCGGCATTTGCAAACCGGGTGCCGACCTGGGGAATTTCCATAGCTCTCGCTAGGGCCGGAGTGATCAGCGAGGGGGGTATCTATATACCGACAACCGGAGAGCTCTGTTATACCGAAGAGGGACGGGTCTATTACGGCATCGTGGACAACGCCGCAGGCGTGGGAGGAAGGTCGACCCCTCCGGTCATGACGCGACTCGAGGCTCCGAACAGACCGTTCGATGAAGGCGGAATGATCTCGTTGAGTCAGCTTGTCACCAAGCGGGGTATCGTCGGTCTGCCGAACCCGGTACACGTCACCGCATCCTGCGTATATTCGCTGCTCATCCTTGCCCTCGGTTCCTATGTCGGGTATCTCGCCAGGGTGAAGCTGTGGGATATCGCCGGGTGCCTGCCGATCCTGCGGAACTTAGGGTGTGTCATGCGTACGCGGTCGGGGCTATCCGTAGATACTGTAATCAGCGGCCGGTTGTATGATCTCGTCACGAACTCACCGGAGCAATTCTCCATGCGAGAGGAGGCCTGTTTCGCGTGGTCTGAAGAGGCCGTCGACAGGATCCTACGGTCGGTGGCCGTCAGGGAATCGTAGAAGCTTGCCGCGGTGTGCGTGTCCGTATTCCTATGCCGAGTCGCAGAGTGACATTTACTAAGAGTTACAATTCGGTTAGACTGCCGTTAGAAACTCATCAGGACATGGATATGGATAGCCCTCTAATTATCGGCAGTGTGGCGGAAAACCCGTTTGTCGAAGATATCGCGCAACATTTCGGACAAGTAGTAGATTACTCCGACCTGATCTCGCTGAAGAGTTTCTTGAATAGAGAATTCTGTCCTCGGTTTATTCCGAATGGTGATCAACTCGTGAAACCCGGCACGAGGTTGACCGGGAAGACCGTAATGGCCGTAAGCACCTCACATATCAGCTACTCTCGGGACGAATTAGCGATGCGAAACTGTCTCCTGGCCCGGGCCGCCAAGGACAACGGGGCGGCCCGGTTCATCCTTCTGGAGCCGGATCTCTACTACAGCGCGCAGGACCGCGGCCCGCGTCCTGAACACGGTTCACTCGGTAGCCACCGTTCTCTGGACGACATGAAGAAATTCGACGGACAACCCTATTCCACCCGGTTGTATGCCGATATCCTCAAGTCGTCGGGGGTCGACGAGGTCATTACCATCCATAACCATTCCGAATCCGTGAAAGCCCTTTTTCTCGACAGGTTCGATGGTGCCTTTCACGATCTGACTCCGAGTGATGTCTATGCCGGATATATCCGGGAGAGCGACATCGTGAACGAACGCAACCTCGTTCTCTGTGCTCCCGATTCCGGGGCCGTGAAGTTTACGGAGGAGGTGAGCCGGGAACTCGGTATGTCGACGGACGGCATCATCCGGATGAAAAAGACCCGGCGGAACGAGCGTGAAGTATCGGTAGAGGTATCGGGTGAGTCGAAGGTCGGTCTCGCCGGTATCAAGGGGAAGGATGTGGTAGTACTCGACGATATGGTCAGGACCGGGACTACCATCGTGGAGTGTTGCAGGCATCTACGATTGGGGAATCCCCGTCGAGTCGTGTTCTTCGTCACTCACTTCCATTCCAGCAGAGAAGGGCGGATCAACATGAACGATATGGTGATAGATGAGATCGTCACGACGAGTACGATTCCGCAGATATTGAATCGTGACGTCCAAGGCAGGCTCCGGCACAAGCTGATCGTGCTCCGTATCGCCAGATGGATCTCCAACTACGTACGATTGATGCTCGATCCGGAAACCTTGCCGTTAGGTGAACCCCTCTATTCGGAGGATATGTCCTCGAAGAATCCACGATGGCGTGGCAAACTGGGCCCTCTCTTCTCTTGAATCACTGGTGATGGTGAGGCCGGATTACCATCGGAACGATTCAATCCTCGATTATTTCCTTCTCGTCGTTTGAATCGTTTTCCGTCTCTCCGGCTTTTTCTCTCGCATCATCGTTGTCCGTGTCATCGTCGTCGGCCGAGTCGAATTCGGCTTTGAGATACTCCTGTATGGTCTCATCCTCAGCCAGATGGATGTCTCTGAAGTGAGGAGTCTGACTCCGTAATTCTCCTTCTAAGCCCGGAAGGTTCTCATACTCGTCGGGGATGGTGATGAGCCGATCATTGCTCTCGTCATAGATGAAGAGGTGGGGTTTCTCCGTACTATCGGCCGATTGAAATTTTCCGACGACGTGAAGGTCCTGTCGGCCGAATCGTTCGACCTCGTCGAAGGGAAGATAGAATGTGATGCCCTCGTCGTGAGTAACGATACGACTCGAAAGCTGTGCATTCACGAACTTCAATATCTGATAGGCGATATATACACCCAGGGCGATGATGAGGATCCCCCAGAAACTGATAAAAAAAAGACTGATGACTCCACCGACCGGCACCACGAGTGCCATGGCGATGAGAATTCCGATTCGCGGATTGGATTTGAGGGTGATTCGATATGTCATACTGCCTCCTGAGGTCAGGTCATCCATGGAGCGCGGCGTGACGCTTGCAATGGTCCTCCAGGACGAGTGCGGTCATCGCCTCCACCACCGGTACCAATCTCGGACAGAGACACGGGTCGTGACGACCTTCGGTGCGAATCTCGCTCTCTTCGCCGTTCAGATCGACGGTCTGTTGCGGCAGCGAAATCGAAGAGGTCGGCTTCACCGCGACCCTGAAACGGATCTCCTGTCCGGTAGAGATGCCCCCGAGGACGCCGCCTGCGTTGTTGCTGCGGAACCCGTTCCTGTCGAGGCAATCGTTATGCGTGCTGCCGCGCATGCCTACGCACCCAAAGCCGCTTCCGATTTCAAATCCTTTCACCCCACCGAGTGACACCATAGCCTTTGCGAGATCCGCGTCCAGCTTGTCGAAGACCGGCTCACCAAGTCCCGCCGGTGTACCGGTGACAACACACTCGATGATTCCTCCACAGCTGTCACCCTGGGATGCCAGTTCGGATATAAACGACACCATTCGATCCGCCGCGTGGAGGTCCGCGGCCCGGACCGGGTTTCGCTCTATCGCCTCGAAATCGACCGCACCGCACTCGATATTTCCGATACGGAGTGTATATGCACGAATCGCCACCCCTCGGGCATCGAGACTCAGCTTGGCGACCGCACCGGCCGCGACTCTCCCCGCGGTCTCACGACCGGATGCACGACCCGAGCCGCGATAATCACGGATGCCGTATTTTTTCGTGTAGGAGAAGTCCGCATGCCCGGGCCTGAAGAGGTGTCTGATGGAATCGTAATCGGAACTGCGCACGTCGGAGTTGTATAGGATCATGCAGAGGGGGGTACCGGTGGCCTTCCCTTCAAACACACCCGAGACGATGTGGACGGTATCGGGTTCCTTCCGTGGAGTCGTCACGTCCGATTGTCCCGGCTTCCTGCGATCCATCTCCGATTGTATATATCCTTCGTCGATCATCAGTCCGGGAGTGATGCCGTCTATGATGACGCCGACGGCATTCCCGTGAGACTCGCCGAAGGTTGTGATCCTGAATTGTTCGCCGAACGAACTGCCGGGCATATAGCGCCTCTCAGATAATGGTGTCGGTAATGCCGGAGTCGATTACATCGAACGGCCAACCTCTCCTGCTACTACACGGTGTAACAGGTCGAAACTCTCATCGATACCGCGCCCATCAATACTCACGATGCGTTGTGCTATACTCCGGTAGAGTTTCGAACGCCGGGAGTAGATCTCGTCGAAACGAGCCTTCGGATCGTCTCCTTCGAGGAAAGGCGGGAGTCCCCCCGCCAAGATCCTGTTATAGAGAATTTCGGGAGATTCTTCAAGATAAATCCAGTAGCCGGCCCCTTCGAGCGCAGTCATGGCATCCCGATTAGCCGGTGTTCCTCCACCGACGGCGAGAACCCCTCGAATTCCTGCCGTCGGTGGACACGAGGAGTACGTCTTTTTCCGTTTACCGGAATCGCAACAGCCGGGTTCGCCCGATGTGCAACCCATGAACTCGGCGACGCGCCCGGCGGCAGCGGCTTCACGCGTGCGGAACTCGGGCCTTCCGTAGCGATTGTAGATATCACGGCATCGTACATGTGCGCCGGTCTCCTGTTCGTGCATCTCTTCGATGATGTCATCCAGGTCCCAGAAGGGAACCAAGAGTCGGTTCGCGAGCATCCGCCCCAGCGTACTCTTGCCGCAATGTTTCATGCCGCACAAAATCAGGCCTCCGGCCATCAGTAATACCCGTCCCAGAAGGAGTCGAAGCTCATGAACAGATACACCGCCATGTCTTTCTCCGGGTCGAATGAACCCTCCATGACGTCTATCCGAAATGTGAATCCCAATCCGATCGGGAGAGATACCATATTCATGCCGGCTCGAACCATCAGTTCGAATCCCGCATAGATGGTGCTGTCGAACTGTGGAGAACCGTCGGCGGCAAATCCGCCGAGTCCTTCGACGTGTACTCCTGCTCCGAGTGCGGTGATGTGGAACCCCATCGGCAGGCCCCAGTCGACCGTGAGTATCGGAAAGAGAAAGTCCACTGCGGCTAAGACGGAAACCGGCACGTCGGTGTTTTCCCAAAGAAAACCGCCGCGGGTCGGGGTGATGGTGGTGGCAGGCAGATAGGGGTCGTACCCGACCTTGCCCCCGAATTTCAGTACGAGATGAGGTGGTAACGGGATGTTGAACGAGAGCCCCCCCTTGAGAACCAGGTCGTCACGGTTCGGCTCATCCAAGACCGGAAGAGAATATTGGCCGATCAATAGTGTCTGAATGGCCCATCGGCCGAACATGGCCCGTACCGGAGAGTATGCGGCATTCCTGAATAACAGGCCCGCCCCGACCGTGCAATTCCACCCGTCATCATCCCCCTGGCCGAGACGAAATGTATCATCGGCATACATCCGATAGAGGGCATTGAATGAGGTCGAGAAGGTTAGATCGGTAGCCGTATGATATCCCCTATGCGAAACGAGAGGGATGCCGACGGATATCGACTGCTGGGTGTCTTGGGCCCAAAAATAGGTCGATTCATCCAGCGGAAACCGTCCATAAGACTGGCTGAAAGCGTACCCCGTAGTAATCGGACCGAGTCGTATGTTCACACCGAAACTCCCGATGAGCTGAAGCTCCAGAGGAAGCAACCCGATCGACAATGTCCAGGCGTTGGCTCCCGTGTATGATGAACCGGCGGCTTCGACAGCGACGCCGTATGACGGCGTTTCCTCCGGATGTTGTAGTATGATCGGTGAGAGCAGCCACATGTACGGTAGCGGGAAATCCACGAATCGCCGAGACCGGAGCGTATTCGCGGGTTGATGCCGTTCCGTGTCCGCCGATATTCCGAGGTGCGCCGGATCGGGTGACGGTGTCGTCGAGACCGTCTCATCGGACGATGCAGAGTCGGTCTTTTGGGTAGGCGAAGGGGAAGGAGACGGGGGAAGGGGCAGGCGAGAACGCCTGATCTCGAATCCGTTCGTCCGGTAGGTTCCGTAATAGATGTCGCTCCCAGACACGATACCGATCCAGGTTCCAACCGGATCTTCCGAGACCGGTATCGGTGTCGAGGATGGTTCATCAAGGTCCAGCACCCGGAGAGTCAGGGAACCGGTTTCGTCGGTCGTATAGATGATTCGTGATTCGGAGACGAAGGAGGGGTAATACCGCGCTGTCTGATCGGGCCCGGTTATCCGTTTCGGGCGTGTAGAGGAGGATTCTTCGCCGGGAAGCATTTCGGAGAGTGAAAGCAGGTAGATATCCTGAACGCCTCGGCGGTTCATGGTGAAGACGACGCTGTCCCCGGAAGGTGAGATGTCCGGATTCATGATGATCGCATCGCCAGGTGAGAAAAGCCGATGGATCGTACCCGTGGCCTCATCTACTTCGATGAGACTCGTATGTATGCCGCTGCGCTGTACCGCGATGATCCTGGCGCCGTCGTCACTGATTGTCGGTTGCCACACGTGGGAGTTCGTGGTGAGACGGCGGATCCGGTTCGAATCGGAATTCCAGAGGTGCAGATCCGAAACCACCCGCGTGCCGACCTCGTGCGGTCCCTTCGGCTCGAGTCGTGCGAAGACGACTTTTGAAGAATCGGGAACGGCATCGAACGAAGAGGTGTCGGTCAGGGATGTACGAAATAACTCCTCCATATCGCCGGTTTCCAGATTCAGCCGCATGACGGCCGATCGATCCTTCAGGGTTCGGCGGTAAAAGAGGATTCCGCCGTCGACGGCCTTTTTCGGATATGCGTCGACCGCCTCACCCGAGACTACGACTTCACCGGCCGGAATCATCATCTCATGGGCATACCGGTCTCGAAGTTCTGCATACATGTTCATGAAGAGCTGGCCGACACGGTATCCGGTGACACTCTTCGTCTGGAGGTAGGGTCCGAAGAACGGAAACATGGCGTACCTGCGGAAAATACTCAGGTAGGCCTCAGGGCCGTAGTGTCGAATGATATAGTCGACCATGAGATATCCGGCCAGATAGATACGATTGCGGGGTTGAAACGGCGAGGCGAAGGTTGCCTGCATCCAATCGAACATCTTCCCCTCCACCGCGGCGGCCTTGGAGTAGATCTCGAAGAACGGATTCCGCCCTCTGCCTCCGTCGGTGAAAATGGTCTCGGTGTTCGTCGTGATACCCTCGGCCAACCAACCCGGCATGAAGGCCATCAGGAGGGATGAGTAGAGAGTCGGACCGAAAATCCGGCCGACCACATACCAAGGCCCCTTTCGGTATGTCAGATTAACATAGTGGGTGAGTTCGTGGATGAGGGCCGTACGCAGCCACGACTCCGTGCGAATCCAGAGGAACGGGGTGGATGGAGGCGTCGCATAGATGGTGATCATGTTCGGGGCGGTCGAGAAGGAGCCGTTGATTGAATCGATGCGTCCGAGGACCAGACACCGAATCTTGGGAGGGTATGAGCCGAAGAAGGAGGTCACCGAATCGTACACCTCTTCGGCGACCGATATGAGTTCGCGAACAGCCGGCTCGTCACGTTCTTCGAAGATGAATATGAAGTGTTCGGTCTCGGCTTGTCGCCACCCCCTGAATGGCTCGTATCCTTCCTGCTCGTCGTCGAACGTCGCACCGGCTGAGTCGGTTGAGTCGAGATTCCCATCGGCGAATACCGGTCCGCCGATTCCGAATAAAATGAGGAGGCAAATGCTCAGTATTCTGATTGTTTGGTTGTAGGAATCCAACATCGGTCGTCAGAGTTCGGCCAAAGGCCTGGGTTTGGCGATCTCATATCCTTGGCCGAAGTCGACACCCATGGACGAGAGCAGACCCATTATCTCGCTGTTGGTGACAAATTCGGCAATGGTCTGTTTTCCCATGGTGTGGGCGAGGGTATTCATGGCCTCGACCATAGATCGGTTCACATGGTCCTCGTCTATATCCTTGACGAATGACCCGTCGATCTTCAGGAAATCGACGGGAAGGTTTTTCAGATAACTGAAGGAGGAAAACCCGCTGCCGAAGTCGTCGAGAGCGAAAGTACAGCCGATGGCTTTCAAGTTGTTGATGAACCGGCTTGCAATCGCCATGTTACTGATGGCCGTGGTCTCGGTAAGTTCGATGCATACGGAATGCGGTGAGACTTCCGTCTCCTTTAAGAGATTCGTGATGAACGACAGAAACGACTCGTCGTTCAGGGAAGCCGCGGAGACGTTCAAGGAGAAGACTTCTCCATCACCGCCGGAATTGCCGTAGATCCTGGCGTGGTGCTTGAGGGCGGCCGAGATTATCCATCGATCCAGTCTCGGCATGAGCGTATACCGTTCCGCCGCAGGGATAAAATCGGCCGGCATAATCAGGCTGCCGTCGGTGTCGATCATCCGAACTAGAATCTCGTATTTATTTCTGCCGCCGTCGGATCTCTGTAACGGCGCAATTATCTGATAGTAGAGGCAAAAGCGGTCCTCTTCCAGGGCCTTCGTAATGCGGGAGATCCACGCCATCTCACCGCGACGGCGAAGGAACACATTGCCACTCGTTTCATAGATCTTGATTCGGTTTCCGCCCTGCTCTTTTGCAAGGAAACAGGCATCGTCTGCGGCGGCGAGAATCAAATTTACACCGCCGCTGTCCGCCGTGATCATCACTACGCCGATGCTACATGAGATGTTGAATACGTTGTTGTCCCATACCAGCTTCTCGGAGGCGAAGCGGTTATGGAGCCGTTCTGCGATGAATTTGGTTTGATCCTTGGTCGAGTTTTCCAGGAGTATGCCGAATTCATCACTGCCGAGACGCGCGCAGATGTCGCTGTTTCTCACTACGTTCTGAATGATACCCGTGGTTTTGACGAGTAGATCGTCACCCGCGGCATGACCGCATGTATCGTTAATGACTTTGAACTGATCCAGATCGATATAGATCAGACCGTGAGTGTTGCCCTCGAGTTGCGATTCGTTGTAGAGAGCAGTCAGCGACTTTGAGAAACTGTCTCTGTTGGCGATTCCGGTGAGGGTGTCATGACTCGCCTGGTAGCTGATCGTATCGGAGAGTCTGCGCATCTCCGTCGTGTCACGGAAGGTGATTACCCGGCCCTCGATCTGTCCGTCACGGTCTCTGATATGGGAGATGGCCCCCTCGACGTTGATGTAATTCCCTGCCTTGTTCTCGAGAATCGAGTTCTCGAAACTCACGGGGCTCTCGTGTTCCGTATCCGCGGCGGGTGTAGAGAAATCGAAGAAAAGCTCACCCGAGTCATTGTGTATCTTCAACACTTCGTCGATCGGTATCGCCGTGGCGTCGGATTCCTTCCACCCGCTGATCGACTCGGCCATGGGATTCATGAAATTGATGCCATTGTCCACATCTGTGGTGATGATTCCGTCCTGTATGCTGTCCAATACCGCCGTCGCCCATCGTTCCTGCTTGCGGAGTTGATTGTCGATGGAGTGTTTGTAGAGTGCGATATCGATGGTAGTGTAGAGCTCTTTTTCCTTGAACGGCTTGAGAATATACCCGAACGGTTCTGCCGCCTTGGCGCGTTCGAGGGTGCGCTCGTCGGAGTAGGCGGTCAGGAAGATGACGGGGATATGTAACGTATCCTTGATCCGGGAGGCGGCCTCGATTCCGTCAACCTCTCCGGAGAGCATGATATCCATGAGGATGATATCGGGAGACTCCGCCTCGGCGTGATCGATTGCCGCGTCACCGGTAGAGACGATGCCTGTGACGCGATATCCAAATTTTTCCAATCTTCGTTGAAGATCGATGGCGATGATTCGCTCGTCTTCAACGATGAGGATGCGTTCGTTGCCCATACAAATAGAATCATATAGAGAACCGGTCGAAAAATCAAACGGAATTGAGAGCTTTTTACCCGTAAAACAATCGGCCGTTGATCGGTACCCCCTTCCTTTCGGGGCCTTTCCTGTGGGAGGAATCGCCGGTACAATGAAAGACTGATTTTCCGTGCCACGGTCCCATGGCGAAAGGAGTGCTCAGTGTTGCAAAATCAACCGAATTTACTCGATGATCTCTTCGATTTCATCGACGACTCTCCTACGGCCTATCATGCCATCCATACGATCCGAGGCAGACTCCGAACCGAAGGCTACTCCGAACTAGAGGAGCAGGCTCGATGGAGCCTCGAACCCGGGGGCACCTATTTTGTCACTCGCGGCTACTCGACACTGGCCGCTTTCAGGCTCGGAGACGGCAGTCCGCCGGATTCCGGGTTTTTCATCTGCGGCGCCCATACCGACAGCCCCGGATTGAAGCTCAAGGGCGAGAAGCTGTCGCAGGGAGACGGGGCTCTCAGAGGGTCGGTCGAGGTCTACGGCGGTCCCATCCTTTCTACGTGGTTGGACCGGGAGTTGGCGCTGGCAGGAATCATATCGGTAGATTCGGCTGATACTCCCCGGTTGTTCGATACGGTAAAACCGGTAGCGGTGGTGCCGAATGCGGCGGTTCATCTGAATCGAGACGTCAACAAGAGTTTTGAATACAATAAGCAGGTTCACCTGCAGGCGATGTTCGGGGTCGACGATAGCAGGAAGGGGCTGGGCGACTCTACAGAAAAGGACGATCCCGGTACGGGTATACGGGAGTTGATTGCGGATTCGCTCGAGGTCGACCCGAAATCGATTCGACGGGGAGAATACTTTCTGCATCATCCATCCTCCGGAACCCGCATCGGGTATCATCCGGGAGATGACGGCCTCATAGTGACCGGCCGATTGGATAATCTTGCCATGTGCCATGCCGCACTCACCGCGTTGCTGCGGGGTGAGCATGGAGACGCCGTGCAGATGGTTGTGTTTTACGACAACGAGGAGATCGGCAGTCGGACCTTTCAGGGGGCAGGCTCGAATTTTCTCGGCAATCTCATCCGCCGGATCTGTATCGTGTGCGGGTTTTCAGAAGAGGAGCGGTTGATAGCCGAGGCACGGTCGTTCTTCATCTCTGCGGATGCTGCCCATGGCCTGCATCCGTCCTATCCGGAAAAGTACGACAAGGAGTATTCACCGCTGATCAATGCAGGGCCGGTTCTCAAGGTGAACGGGAATAGGCGCTATGCTACGGCCTTCGACACGGGCGGGTATGTCGAGTGTGTGGCCCGGGATGCCGAAATCCCGCTTCAAGAGTATATCATCCGTTCCGACTTGACCTCCGGCGGTACTATCGGCGCGCTCTCCGCCGCCTCTCTCGGCATCCCTACCGTCGATATCGGTAATCCGATCTGGGCGATGCATAGCATACGCGAGACAGGCGGTGGGAGAGATCATGGACTCATGATCGATCTGCTGTCGGCATGCAGTTCCGCATGGCAGGGACGGTTATGAGTGGTTTTATAAACGCGGTTCCGGAAGATCTCCTTGTCCGGCGGAAAAGACCCCGGGAAGAGGACCATCGGGGGTATTACTTCCGCGATACCACTGCGATAATCCACTCATATCCCTTTCGGCGGCTGAAGCATAAGACGCAGGTATTCTTCTCGCCGAAGAATGATCATATCTGCACCCGCATCGAGCATGTCATGCACGTCGCTACCATCTCTACCACCATCTGCAAGGCTCTCGGATTGGATACCGAACTCTCTTGGGCCATAGGGTTGGGACATGATCTCGGACATGCCCCGTTCGGGCACACGGGAGAGAATATTCTCGACGGTCTCGTAGGTGGTTTCTGCCACGAACTCTACACGCTCAGGGTCGTCGATCGTCTGGTGCATTACGGCCGCGGTCTCAATTTGACACACGCGGTTCGTGACGGAGTCATGAAGCATTGTGGCGAGAGGTTCGAACAGACCATACGGCCGAATCCGGAGGTCCAAAGACTTGAAGAGATCGAAACCTTGGGCGACTACCCGTGCACCTGGGAGGGAGTCGTAGTTCGGATGTCCGACATCATCGCGTATCTGGGTCGAGATCTCGAGGATGCGATTCAGCTTGGGGTGATCGGGAGAGATGAGATACCAGGAATCGCCGCAACGCGACTCGGAAGAAGCAACGCGAAGATCATCGATGCCCTGGTAAACGACGTCGTAGCGACATCGGATCCGGCGCGGGGAATCTCCTTTTCGGACGAGTCGTTCAGATGTATTCTCGCGTTGAAGGACTTCAACTACAAGAGGATCTACCTGAGTGAGGTTATGACCAGATATCAGCAGTATTTCGAACGGATACTCAAGACGCTGTTCACCTACCTGAAGGAAATCTTCGATCGGTACGGCTTCGATATCGACAAATACCTGAAGGAGGGGAATGTGCTGGCCGTGCGGTTCGGTGACTATCTGAAGAAGATGCACGACTTCTACGATAGGATCGACGGTTCATTCACCCATGTAGTGACCGATTACCTGGCGGGAATGACCGATGATTTTGCCATAGAATGTGTCAGGGATATCATGATTCCCCAGAAATTCGAGACGGCGCTGTACTTTCGCGAGCTATTGGCGATGGATGGGGGAATCGATCGGACAAACTACCTGTCCGACAAGAATTTGCCGCTGTTCGATCGATGAATACCTTCGGACGGAAGAACTCCCTCTCCATGGCGAGGGAGTTGTGACGAGTTCTTCGTCCGAAAAAAACCGTCGGCAACATCAGCAACCGAAGGGGAACGTCACGCCGGCGGTTTTCTGCATACGCAGCCTATGCACCGGAAGCGGCGCGCAACCCGGTGGTAGTCTCCTCAGATCGGTTCCGTTTGCGCGTGTCTGTCTGCAGCGGATCTGAACCGAATCCTCCGATACGACAATGAAGCCCGCAGCTCACGGCGATTCGGCACATCTCTTGTACCTGAGCCGCCGAGTAGGGTCCGACGGCGGCATACCCGGGATCGAGTGTGATCTTCGGTCGAAACTGCTGCAGGACGAGGTGTGCCCCCTCGGGAATCAAGCCACATATCTCCTCCATCTCGGTCGGTCCGACGATACCGGGGACAACGGTTGTCCGGAAGTGGTGAGGAAGGCCCGATCTGCTCACTATGCCGACGGACTGCCGCACCGGATCAAAAGGGTCTTCTCGTGTAGTCGAATCATCGGGAATGCGAAAGTTGGTGGCGGGTGAGACGAGATGATATCGGCTCGGTATCGTTTTTATATCCATGGCGATATAATCGACGGCCGAACCGGCAATGAGTCGACTGAGACGCGCAGGAAAGGAACCGTTGGTGTCTATCTTGACCTTCAAATCCGTCTTTCGGACGATGCGAACCAGATCGAAGATGCGATCGGTGAGGAGAGGCTCTCCCCCGGAGATGCATACGCCTCCCAATACCGCCCGGCGTGTATCCAAAAATGAGACGATTTCACTCATGGTCATCGCATTTTCATCAAGGCGTCCGTATACAAGCTCCGGATTGTGACAGTAGGGACAGCGAAAATTGCACCCGGGAACGAAGATCGTTGCCGCAACCTCTCCCGGATAATCGATCAGGGTCGTTTTGATCAGGCCATACCGATGTTCCATCTATTCAGGCTCCGACGAAGAGCTCCACGTCGCTGAGTATGGATTTCAGCCGGCTCACGTTGTGCACACGGGTCGTCTCACGGCCGGCATCATCGAAGAGTATCACCGTCGGCGCAGCCATCACGCCGTATTCGACGGCGGCATCGGGGTGTGCATCCACATCGATCATCTCACCGGATAATCCTGAGTCTTCGAGAAACTGTTTCACCGGCGGGCAATTCGGGCAGCTTTCGCGATAGAAACACCGGTATTCCACGGGTTTTCGGGAGACTATTGTATCCGTCGTCACTGCCGGCCGGGGACGGATCTCCTTCGGTTCGATCGATTTCGGGGCATCGAATACACGTCTGATCTCATACTCAGACCGCTTTCCCCTGTTCCAGTTGCGAACCGATCGATAATACCCGACGATTCGTGAATAGACCTCGGTCTGCGTACCGCGAACCTCGATCAGCCGCTCTTGAAGGCGAGTGATCTCGTCTTCTATCTCCTTGATTCGTTCCATTTCTCCTCCTTAACGTTTGGATTGATTCTGTATCGGATTCTTGTCACCGGTTTCTTTTTATCGTGCCTATTTCATCCTGCGTATTCCATCCTGCCGATATGTATCGTTACACCGCATTTACGATATCTCATGAAGTAATCGTTCGCGCTCCTCCTGTAGTTCCTGAATCTGGGTCTGCAGTTCCTGCTGCTGTTCGCGCCGGCACAGGGGGCAGTGGAAGTGCTCCCCCGAAAGGTATCCGTGAACGGGACAGATAGAATAGGTCGGAGAAATCGTGAAGTAGGGCAGCTTGTAGTTGTACGCGACAGCCTTGACCAGCTTCATGCAGGCTTCCCAGTCGGTGACGGCTTCACCGAGGAACGCGTGAAACACGGTGCCGCCGGTGTACTTCGATTGGATCTCATCCTGCAGGTCCAGCGCCTCGAAGATGTCGTCGGTATAATCCACGGGAAGCTGTGTCGAGTTCGTATAGTAGGGTGCATCGCTTCCGGAGGTAATGATATCGGGATAGCGCTCCTTATCGTGCTTCGCGAGCCGGTAACTGGTACTCTCGGCAGGGGTAGCCTCGAGATTGAAGAGGGTTCCCGTCTTCTCCTGATAGTCCTGTAGGCGGAGTCGCATATAATCGAGAATCTCCAAGGCGAACTCGCGTCCCTCCTGCTGGGCGATGTTCATGCCCATGAAGTTGAGGAGGCATTCGTTCATGCCGCAGATGCCGATGGTCGAGAAGTGATTCTCCAGATTCGAGAGATACCGGAGCGTGTAGGGAAAGAGCCCCGCATCCATCAGCCGGGCTATTACCTTGCGTTTGATGGTGAGGGATTCCGCGGCGAGATCCATCAGCCTGTCGAGGCGTCTGAAGAAATCGTCTCTTGATCCGGCGAGAAACCCGATCCGGGGGAGATTCACGGTCACCACTCCGACCGATCCGGTAAGCTCGTCGGACCCGAACAGTCCACCGCCGCGTTTGCGAAGTTCCCGCTTGTCCAACTGGAGTCGGCAGCACATGGAACGTACGTCTCTCGGATCGAGGTCGCTATTAATGAAATTTTGAAAGTAGGGTGTTCCATATTTCGCGGTCATCTCGAACAACAGTCTGGCGTTATCGGTTTCCCAATCGAAGTCTTCGGTTATGTTGTATGTCGGAATCGGGTAGGGGAATCCCCGGCCGTTGGCGTCCCCCCGGATGAGAAGACGGATAAACACCCGGTTGATCAGGTCCATCTCTTCCTGACAGTCTCCGTAGGTAAAATCACACGCGCTTCCGCCTACAATGGCGGGTTGATCGGTGAGATCGTCGGGAACGATCCAATCGAGAGTGATGTTGGAGAAGGGTGCCTGGCTTCCCCATCGCGATGGGGTATTCACGCCGAACAGAAAGCTCTGGATACACTGCTCGACCTCCTCCTCCGAGAGGGAATCGATCTTTACGAACGGAGATAGGAAGGTGTCGAAACTGGATAGAGCCTGGGCGCCGGCCCACTCGTTCTGCATACAGCCGAGAAAATTGACGATCTGTTGTATCAAGGTGGAAAGATGTTTGGGCGGCTTGGAGGTGATCTTATCGGGGACGCCTCCGAGGCCTTCGGTAATCAGCTGTCGTAACGACCACCCGGCGCAGTAGCCGGAAAACATCGATAGATCATGGATATGAAATTCGGCATTCCGGTGCGCCTCGGAGATCCTGTCCGGGTAGATATTTTTCAACCAGTAATTTGCGGTAATTGTGCCGGAGTTATGGAGAATCAGTCCGCCGAGTGAGAAGTTCACGTTGGCATTCTCGTTCACACGCCAATCGGTCTGAGACAGATATCCGTCCATCGTCGTGTTGATATCGAGCATGAGTTTGCGTATGTCCCGCATGGTCTCGTGCTTGGCACGGTAGAGGATATACGCCTTGGCTACGGCTACCTCGCCTGCCTCGATCAGCACGGTTTCGACGAGATCCTGGATCTCCTCGATTGCCGGAGCGGAGTTCGGATGCCGCATCTGCATGAAGCCGTTCAGCTTCTCTTCCGTCTTTCTGGTGAGTGCATCGATCAATTTGGGATCGGCATTCTTCTGCACCGCGGCGACGGCCCTGCTTATGGCACTCGATATTTTCCATCTGTCATACGGCTCGATTCGACCGTCCCGCTTGACGACCCGCTTGATTCCGATCGTCTCCGGTTCTCCGTTGTATCCAAGGAATTCCTTCCAATCATTTCCGACGGTCTCGTTTTTATATTTCACTTGTTCCCCTCCCAGTGAAACTGCAACTGCCGACGCTCTCCCTCCGATAGCGCCTTCTTCGACAACCTCTCGATCTCCCGGATGAATTCCCCGACGTTGTCGTACATACGATACACTGAAGCGAAGCGCACATAGGCGACTCGGTCTATCTCGAACAACGCGCGCAGCACGATCTCTCCGAGATCTCGAGAGGAGAGCTCATGGGTACCTTTTGACTGCATTGCGGCCGCATCTTCGATTTCCTGGAGCATCCGGTCAACCTCGTTGCGGGACACCGGACGCTTGGTCAACGAGAGCAGAATTTTTCGTTCCAATTTTTCGTTGTCGAAGGGTTCTCTTCTGCCGTCACGCTTGATGATCATGAGAGGCTTCTCTTCGATACGTTCATACGATGTAAACCGATAGCCACAAGCAAGACACTCCCGACGGCGTCTTATGGAGGTGCCCCCGGTGTTCTGCCGTGACTCGATCACTTTGTCTTCAATTGAATCACAATGTGGACAACGCATATGATCTATGTATCGACTATACCAGCCCCTATATATAGTGTTTTCATACCCAACCCGACCATTCTACCACGCTATATATTGTGGTTCAAGAGAATCTCAGAAAAAAAATACCATTTCTAGACGTATGTGGGTAACGCATGAATAGTTGTCGCTGCATCGTGGCCGGCAGGTTCTTTGAGTTGACATGGACGTGCATATCAAGGGAGAATATCCTGGAACACTTTGAGTCGGATATTCTCCGAAGGAGGGATTAATGGGAGACAATCAACGACAGAATGAAGGTTCTCTCAAACAGATCAGGGAGCAGGTGATTGAGCGGTTGACGGATGGGTATGCCCATAATCTTCTGGAGGAGGAGGAGTTCGAACAAATGATCGCCGAGGCGACCAACGCCGGATCAAAACAGGAATTGATAACGCTTTCCGAGAATTTACCTACCATTCCGGGCCAACGATCGGCGGATATCGGGATGCCCGTGACGATAAATCGTGGGCCGGTGAAGCAAGAGGACATCCTCGCCTGTGTGTTTTCCGGTACCACCAGGAAGGGAGTATGGCGTCCCGCTCGGAAGATCAACTCCTTCACCCTCTTCGGAGGCACGGAGATCGACTTTTCAGATGCCGAGATTCCTTCGGATGGGGTCGTAATCGATCTCTTTTGCGTATTCGGCGGTGTGGACATACGCATACCGGAGGGACTGAACGTCGATTCTCGAGGTTTCGCACTCTTCGGCGGTTTCGATGACAAGAGTGACGGCGTGGTGAGGGAGGACGTACCGACGGTTACGATTCGCGGTCTCGTCCTGTTCGGTGGGGTCGATATCAAGATGAGACGGAAGAAGCGTAAGCGAAGGAACGAGAAATGAGATCACTCTCGGACAACGGAGACGGATTCAGACGCATACGGCTTATTGCGGCGCTCGCGGCCGCGGGAATGTTCGGTATGACCGCGGCCGAGCAGTTTAAGGGCGAACCGGTGGGTGTGATAGTACTCGGAATTCTGGTGTCTGCCGCCATGGGATTCAGTATATTGTGGTTTGTACTCACCGTTGTCGGATTCATCATGGGGAAACTCAAGAAAGACCGTTGAAGAATTTTTGACGACGATATGGTCAGATATGGTCAGTTGACCTTCGATTTGTTCATGCTTCCCGAATAGGGGATTACCGTCGGAATATCTCCGATGAATCCGACGCTTCCCCGACACACGATCAATGCACCTCGAATACCTTCTACCGCGAATACCTCTTCTAAGGCAGGCTTGATGTCTTCCGGACGGACGACGAGATTGGCCGCGAGGGTGGCGGCGGCGTCGGCCAAGGCTCCGTCGGTTGATATCACGGTGGCGAGATCACATCTACCCAGACTGAGCGAATGTCCCATACTGCCCGACGAGGAGCAGATCGAGAGAGGCGTTTCATCGCCCGATACGCGGAATGCGAGGCCGCCGTGCAGTTCACGTTCATGTCCCCCTCCTGCCCAAATCCCGACGGTAAGTTCGGCCCCATCCGATTGTCCGGTAATATAGATGTCGCCGCCGTTGTCGATGATGGTGTCTCCTGATGCGACGGCTCGGGCGGCCCGTTCGGCGATCGCTCCGGCAACCGCGGCCATCGGCCCGACGCCGGTCTTTTCGGCGGCGATATGCATCTCGACGGCGATATCGGGAGGATCCGGGCCTTCCGGTATGGGTACGAGACTCTTCCCGAACGCCGGATACCTCCGGATATACTCCTCGAGGAGATGCCGCTGCCGAATGATCTCCCCGGTGACGGTGCATACGTCCGAAGAGTGGATTCGGTACCATGCACGTCTGTACGTGAAGGATAGGAACGGGAGTGCCACGAGAGTGCCTTCAAAACACCGATACACAGGCACCGAAGGGACATATCCTGACGCAACTCAGGCACTCGATACACGTTTCGCCGTTGAATTTTACCGCCATGGTGGTTCGATCCTCTATGGACAGGGCGCCGGTAGGACAGTGGGTCAGACAGTTGCCGCAGCTGGTACACTCTTCTTCCTTCCATGAAACGCCCTTGTTGGTCTCGTCTATCGTGACGTTGAAGGTAGTAACGTAGTCGATGCCTCTGCGGATATTCTCCTCGGTACCGGTGATATCCAGTACGAGATACCCCGATTCGTCGGGAGTCACCTTGGCTCGGAATATGTTAATAACCAGGTCGTAGTCCTTCACCAAATGGTAGACGATGGGCTTCTCGGTTTCACACTCCGGGAATGTGAAGAGCATCTTCCTCGTGATAGGTTTGTTATCGTCGGTTTGCGTGTTCACTACTTACTCCTTCTCCCTGATATCGAGGCCCTTCATCGCCTGGGCGGGAGGCAAGAAAGAGATCGGCGGATGCAGGGTGAATGTACCCGCGGACACCTCTGCTTTGAGTCTTTCGGCGATCTCTCGGGCCATGGTGTAGGAAGAGATGGAGCCGGTAGGGATGGTGCGTCCGGCGATCTCTACGGTTCCGCTTTTGAGTTGGGCATACGTCACCGATGCAACCACCTTTCCGGTTTTCTGCGGATAATCGACCGAGTAGTCGATAACCTGTCCGTAGATCTCCTCGTCGCTGACGGTCGTGGCTTTCAGGATAGCTTCGTCGAGGATGGGAATGGGGATGCCCACCCCTAGCGCCAGCGAGACCCCGTACCCCTTGAGGCTGAGTGCGCGGACATACCGAGGATCCATACCCTTCATGTCTCCGGTCAATGCCAAGGTTCCCGCACTTTCCGTAGGGACCCCTGCAGTGGTCCTATCGCAATTGGATGCGTGTTGCGTGCCTTCGGCGTAGACGTGGCCCCTGGCCCCTGCCAGCCACACGACGCTCCCGACTCCGATGGTGCGGTAGTTCGGATCATTCAGCAGCGGTGACAACTGGCCGGCCGAACAGTACACAATGTTTTGCATGTTCGGTTTGAGAAGGCCGAAATAGGTGTAAATGGGTTTTTCGGAACAGTTCACGGCGATGTTGTAGTTCTGATAGCAGTTTCTCGGATTCACCATGATGGCCTGATTTAGCTCATCGAGCCGAAGCCATGTGCGAAGTTCCCGCAGCGGATAGTCGTCCGTTCCGTAGGACAGTGCAAAGAGTTGTACCTGCTCGCCTCTGATGAGTTTCTCAATAACATGGGCACCGCCGAAGCGGAACTCCCCCGGATAGTACATGTTGGCGGGATCGTTGTGACGCAGCTGAGTCGCCCCGAGAAACGCATCTACCGCCGCGATACCGGCGTATATGGGGACGTCGTCGAGCCAGGCCTCCGATATGCGGATCTTCGGTGAACTGTGGCCGAAATTCAGGAAACAGCCCGATGAGCACATGGGACCGAAGGTGGCCGTCGTTACGACGTCGATATCCTCGGCCGCCTGGGCCGTTCCCTTGTCGGCGGCGTAATCGATCACCTCCTCGGCGGTCATCACAACAGCCTCGCCTGATTCTATTCTCTTGTTTATCTCTTCGTAGGTCTTCATGAGTCGGTTATTGTATACCAGCGGTGTGCTTTGGGGTAGTGGGGTGAGAACAGATGAGCGCCGGGTTACAATATTGAAAAAAAATGGCAGAACCTAAAGCCGTCGGAGCAACTCGCCGTAGAAGCGGATCATCCCTGCGTACTCTCGCAGAGATATCCGTTCGTCCACCCCATGGAGTAATCGAATCTGATCAGGGGCCAAGCGTATCGGGAGGAATCGCAGGATGTCCCTGGAGATGTTTCGAAAATGCCGTGAATCGGTGGCCCCTAGGACAATGAACGGAGCGCAGACGACGGGAGGCTGCATCTGTGCCGCGAGTGTTGAAACGAGAGTATATCCCTCGCCATCAATATTCGAGACAGGAAGGGGATCACAAAAATCGCTCTCCACCATCGGTTCTACCGATAGTGGCCCCCTTCCGATTATCCTCTTATATCGTGAGATTACCGCACGGATTGTATCTCCGTGCAGCAGCCGGACGTTGAAGGATGCCCGTGCACGGGCCGGAAGAATATTCTCCTTGTCGCTCCCGGTGAAACAGGTCGCGGCCTGGGTCGTACGTATCATCGCGTCGGTGTTCGGCTTTCCCGAGAGTGTTTTCAGAAACAGCGGCTTGAAGAGCCAAAGGTTGCTCAGCGCGACCTTGAGTGGAACCGGGGCATACGGTATGAGCGACTCGAGGAACTGTTGTACGACCGGGGAGAGGCGTGGCGGGAAGGGTTTTCGCTCAATAGCCGCGACGGCCGCAGCTACCCGACCGACGCTCGTTCGTCGGGGAGGAGTGGCCGCATGTCCGGGATTCGCCCTCGACTCGAGTGCGACATCCACATGTCCCTTCTCGGTGATGCCGATCAGCGCGACGGGCATTGCGATGCCCGGGAGCAGTTCTGCATCATATATCATCGACCCCTCATCCAGTACCCAATCGAGGGCGATGCCCCGCTCCTCGAGCATTCCGGCCACAGTTCCTGCGCCTTCGACACCACCGATCTCTTCATCGTGGCCGAAGCAGAGATACACCGACCGTGTCGGAGTATACCCATCGTGAAGGAGAGATTCGATCGACTCGAGTATGGCCATGAGACAGTGTTTGTCGTCCAAGGTACCCCTTCCATAGAGAAATCCCCCCTCAATGGTGCCTTCGAAGGGATCATGGGTCCACCCATCATCGGCATCCGCAGGTACGACGTCATAATGGGCCATGAGTAGGATCGGGTTCGACGATTGATCGGTTCCCGGCCAGGTGTAGAAAAGGGTGTACTCATTCACCTGCTCCAGCCTCAGGGTGTCATGCACGAGAGGAAAGGATTGGGCGAGAAATTCGATGAATTTTCGGTAGGGGGAAAAGTCGATTCTCCGTCTGTCGGCATATGACACCGTCCGGAATCCGATGGCCTGGGAAAGCCGAGTACTCTGGGGATCGTCGGAATCGCATAGGGTTCCTGCGACCGGCTCGTTCCGAGCCGCGATTCTCGTAGGATTTTCCCTCCCGTGAGACGTGCCCGATAGATACAGTGTCCGGCCGGCACATACGCCGATGATACCGCAGAACATCGCGATGAGGATTCCGATCAGGATGAAACCCATTCCGTGCCTCCTTCAAGGTAATAATTCAGGCTGTCCATTCCGTAAACCGGATCATGAAGGGAATCGTGTTCTCGGTACGCCGCTTTGCGCCGACGCGAAGGGTGTGCGCGCTCACGGGTAACGGGCATCAGATGCCGAAGATCGTTTCATCCGGAGCAGAGGTATCGTGTGAGGAGATTTTTCGTCTTCTCGGGAACTCGGGCGGCGATCCGAATGGTGTCGTCGACGTAGTCTTCCCGGATGACTTGTCCGGTTCGGTGTATCAACGCAGCCAGATCGTAACGGGTGTGCGGTATCTCGAACCTCATGGTACGACCGGACTCGAATACCCGCCGCCCGATCCTCTCAATCAATTTTTCAAGGCCTTCGCCGGTCTTCGCCGAGATGAAGCAGGCGTCGGCATATCGTGCGCGCAGAAAATCGAGGTCGGACGCCGAATCGATCTTGTTGAACACGAGTATCTTCGGCTTCCCCCCGGCTCCGATCTCTTCGAGTACTTGATTGGTCACCGATATGTGGCTGGCGAATTCAGGGTCGGAGGCGTCGATCACATGGAGGAGAAACGCGGCGAGTACCGTCTCTTCCAAGGTAGACTTGAAGGCCTCAACCAGGCCATGGGGGAGTTTTCGGATGAACCCGACGGTATCACTCAGGAGCACTTCCTTTCCACCCGGAAGGGAGATGCGCCGGGTCGTCGGATCCAGGGTTGCAAAGAGCTTGTCCTCGACAAATACATCCGCATCGGTGAGAGCTCGTAAGAGGGAAGACTTGCCGGCGTTCGTGTACCCCACGATTGACCCTACCGGAATAGGAAGTTCCTCTCGCCGCTTTCGTTGTATATCACGAGCGGACTGCACCTTCGCAAGGTCGCGCTTCATCTTGGCGATCTTGTGCAGCACGATTCGTCTGTCGGCTTCGAGCTGGGTCTCTCCCTCGCCCCTGGTCCCTCGGGCACCGCCCCGTTGCCTGGAGAGGTGAGTCCATGCTCGTGTCAGCCGCGGGAGGGAATACTCCATTCGGGCGAGGCCGACCTGCAGCACCGCTTCCCGTGTAGACGCCCGCGCCGCGAAGATATCGAGAATCACCTCACGACGGTCTATGACGCAGGTATTTGCGAGATGCTCCCAGTTTCGTTGCTGAGATGGGGAGAGATCGTCGTCGAATATGATGCAATCCGCGCCGGACTCTTCCGCGGCCCGGGCGATCTCTCCCGCCTTGCCACTGCCGATGAGAAATTTGCTATTCGGTTCACGTAGGTTTACGATATCCCTGCCGACGGTCTCGAGTCCCATCGTCCATACCAGGCCTTCCAATTCACGGAGATGCGAACATGCCTCTCGTTCACTCAACGTCGAGAACCGTATGCCGACGAGGAAGGCCCTCTCGACCATCTCGGAGTAGATCCCGGCGGGATTGTCCTGTAGTGCTTCCATCTTACTCAAAGAATCATCGCCGAGCGGCCCCAGTCGTAATCAAGCTGCTTGATCGCGTCTACGTCGGGCATCCGGTACATTCGGATTCCCGAGGCATCGGCCGCGAAGATGCCGGCCCGAATCACCTGAAACGAGAAGGATTCGATCTGTGAGCGGTCCAAGGTTTTATTGGCCTTTCCGTCGTCAGCGGTGACGGCGGCCACACAACTCATAAGGTGTGGTATTTTCTTGTCGTAGAGACCACCGATATTGCCCGTATTCGTCGGATCGTCGAAATTGATGGTCTTCAAGTCCGCGAACACGATCTTCGGTACATAGGTCTTATTCTTCTGATCGGTTATATACGAAGCGAATTTTCCCGGTGAAAGCTTGCTTACGACTACCGGGAAGATGGGACACAACTCCTGGTATACCCAGTAGGGTCGGTCATTATCGATGTCGACAGAATCCTCCGGATCGAGTCCGAGAGTGCGGCCGTCACGAGTCGTCAGATAGAGTCTTCCGAAATTTTCCAGGGGGATGTGCTCGAGAGCGCGATAGATCGACAGATAGAGTGAGTGCTTCGGATCACCGTTCGGATGGGGAACACACCGGGAATTCGCATATTCCCAGTCGAAATCGTCTCCGAATCCGCCCTCGATCTCCGAAAAGATGATGAGTTCGGCGGATCCCTTCTTCGACCCCGTTGCCATATACGATCCGAATTGTACGGGATCGAGATGGGAGGCTATTAGGGCCTCCATTGGGAACAACGAGAGGTAATACCGTATTTTCATTTGTTTCTATACCCCCTTATGATGACGCGGTTTCCTCAACGATACTTCTCACGGGTCGTCGTTGTCAAGAATCATGCGCGCCTGATCTTTTTTGGTATATTTATTCAGAAGAAATAAATATTTATACTATACCCATATTGATGTCGATGAGGGTATCTGATATAACTTCCTGAGGTCCGATTCAAAAAACACTGTTTTTTTGAACGTCGCCTCC
>CAZAKE010000018.1:34825-43984 GCA_964485495.1 uncultured Spirochaetales bacterium | reverse complement strand
AGAACAGGCCGAAATAGGCGTCGTCCATGACGGTGAGGATCTTCAAGCCTCCGTCGGCGAGTGCGACGAGAGACTCGGCCAACGTTTCGGCCTCCGCCTCGGTCGGCGAGTAGCCGGTCGGGTTGTTCGGAAAGTTCACCAACAGCATCGCCGTGCCGTCGATCGCCGATTCACGAACGCTCTCGATGAACGCGTCGATGTTCAGCCCACCGTCCGGCGTGAAGAAGGGAAAGTTGACGATGTTCGCCTCCCGCCGCTCCTCGAAGATCAGCCGGTAGTTCCCCCAGAACATGTCCGGGATAACGATCTTCTCTCCCTTGTCGACGAAGAGGTCGGCTATCACACCGATGCCGTTGGTAAGTCCCGAGACTACCAGCGGATCCGATACCGAATCGGGATCGACGCCTGGGTTCTTCTTGACCATATCGGCCTTCCAGGCCTTTCTCAAGGCCGGATCGCCCGGCGTAGGCGCATACGAGACCGCCTCGTCCGGGGAGAGATGGGGCATCATCTCACGATATGGCGAGAGTTCCACCGCATGTCCGCCTCTCATCGCGAGACCGATTGTCGCGTTGAACCGCGAGGCGTGTTGCTTTGCCTCAGTCGACTGGGCCACGATGCCCTTCGGAAAATACATCCGCCTGCCGAGATCGGACAGGAGTGCCGACGCCGCCGTTCCTTCCAAAACCGAGTTCAATTCCTGTGCTATAGGGTTCATAATTCTGGAGAATATCGGTACGGTTCGTCTTTGTCAATTCCGATCTATCGCCGTTATCGAGAGTATCGCTATCGCCGCAGCGCGAATTGACAGGGCATACTATTTCACATACATTAATACCATGCAGGGAGCCGATTTCTTAGACGACACTTCCGAAACGACTGATCATGAGACCAAATCCGGTGACGGGTTCTTCGGATGGCTGCTCTCTCTCCTGTCTCCGGAGAACGATCCGGAACGTGAGAAGAAGAAGCTTCTCAAAGATATCGCCAAGCAGCTCAAACGGCATCGATACAAATTCTATAAGCCGGGGAGTGAGGAAGTCCTGCCACCCATGGCAGAGTTCTTCCACGAGATCTATAGGGTAGTCGGTCCCGCCCAGGTATTTCTCGAACGGGCGGAGGGCTCCAGTGCAATCCGTGCGATCATCATCGAGTATTATCTTTCGGACGAGCAGCGTCAAATGCTCGACATGTTCTCCGCGGAGAATATCCGGGCCTTGGCCGAGAAGATGGACACGAAACAGCTGGCTGCCCAGCTGAAGGACAAACTCGTCGCCTTCTATTCCGCCTTTGACAACGACAAGGTTAGACAGATCGAGGACACCTTCGGCCTGTTCCAGCTGTTCCTCGAGATCGTACACTTTGACTACTACTTTCTGCTGAAGAAATTCGATTCGGGTCTGCCGGAACGGGATCTGATGTATAAACCCAAGTTCGAGCAGATCAACGGAGACTATATCGTAGACGATCTGAAGGACTTCCTCTCCATCCTCCCCCAGATACAGGCCGACGCTCCGTGGAAGAATCTCTTCGAAATCCTCAAGGCCTACAAGGCCGAAGGGGTCGTCTCCGTACCCGCGTGGAAGAAGGCCCTGCGCTCCGTCGTGGACGTACGAAAATCCTATGTGCTCCGGCTCATCGTGCAGCATATCAGCAAGGATCCCTACTACAGGGAGCAGAGTTTTCCCGGTTCCGACCGGATCGTCGACGATTATCTCTCCAAGATCAAGACACAGACCGAACTCACCATTCAGAAGATTTTGAAGGAACGCAGGGGCAAGAAGATCGATCAGATAACCCAGTTTGTGTTCGGCACCACCGCCGTCTCGAGGATGAAATTCTACACCGAAAAGACCAACATGACCTTCGCGAAGAAGATGATGGGCGGTTTCATCCACGTCGAACCGCTGAATTATCTGAAGGCCTTCCTGCTGGACTATTTCAAGCGGGATATCAAAGACCTGGTCGATATTCTCCTGATCAGAGGGAGATGGACCACCAACCTCATGTCGCAGCAGCTTTCCGATTCCTTCCATGCGCTGATGGAACTCTCGGAGAGGCTCGTGAAATTCGACGATTCCCTCGCCGAGGAGGGAGAACGGGGCATCGCCCTGAAAGCGGCCCTCTCCAAGAGCGACCGTGACAAGAACGCGCAGATCATCCTGCGGAAGATTCTCAAGGACATCAACGACGAGGCCTACACGATCCTCCAGCAGTCCGCCCAGAACCTGGTCAGCATGGGCAAGAACTTGAAAACCGTCCTGGAGGATTACGGCAAGAAACCGCATCAAGTACTCAACAACTGGTCGGAGCTCGAGGCGGTCTCGGATCAAAACCTCGAGGAGCAGATCACCGCGGTGTACAAGAAGACGTACTACTTCATTCAACTGCTGCAGTTCTTCGTGCAACGGAAGTAAGAAACGGGGATTCATCGAGAGGCCGACGGCCGAATCGCCGTTTCAGAACGACCTGAGCTCCGATCCTCCGCATCCGTCTACCGTCAGGAGAGTAGACTCGAAGGGTGTCCCTTCGCCGTCCGTACCCCGTACGCCCAGCAGCCCCCCGGGGACGGCCGGATTTACCAGCCATTCGGCCGCCGGCGGTATTGACACTCTGTCGACTTGAAATGTGCCGGCGACGCCGCTCACGACGGTCCGTTCGGTTACGTACGGAAGGTAGTCGTCGATCTCGAGCGGGCTGTAGGATGTGGGCCATTCGTAGGGAACATCGGGCCGCCACTCGTATATGGGACCGCTTTCGGTGATGCGGTACCTGAGTGTTTTGATGCCGCCCGAGTCGTCCAGTTCGAACTCGTAGATCTGATTGTAGTCCCACTCGTCGGTGATGATGACCTGTCTCCAGCCCTGCCGCTCGC
Organism: uncultured Spirochaetales bacterium; assembly: GCA_964485495.1. Classification (GTDB taxonomy): domain Bacteria; phylum Spirochaetota; class Spirochaetia; order CAZAKE01; family CAZAKE01; genus CAZAKE01. The sequence goes on along the minus strand of CAZAKE010000018.1, from coordinate 41,109 downwards.
CTGTCTGTTGGGGGACGGCGATGGACACCAGTGCCGTTGCGGACGCGGTGGAAGAGTCGAATCGGATCTCCCAGGTGGTCCTGTCACCCTCGGTAAGGATTCCGGCTATGGGACGGACACCGCCCGGAGAGAAAGCCGCCCGGTAGTAGCGATCGATCCTCTCCACCGTCTTCACCGCAATGTCGGTGCCGATGCTGTGTACGCTCCAATACTCCTTCGGCCAGATGCGCCGCGGACGGCCGATCTTCAGCCCGACGCCTACGGTCGCACCGTCGAATGAGTACTCGTCGAAATTGCCGATGTGTTCGTATCCGATCCGGAGTTGCAGGTGATCGGTGAGGAATAGATCCAGACCGGCGCCGAAGGCGAGGTTCACGATCGGCGGCCGGTACTCCTGCAGCCCGAACCGTGTACCGACACCGGCTTTGAGATAGGGGGTGAACAAGCCCGGCAGATCTCTCGTATCGTCATCGGAGAGTCCGCGGAAGCCGAAGTGCATCACTCCCGAGAGGGTCACTCCCGTGGCTCCGGAGAGGAGCGAGTCGGCCCACCCGAGGAGTCCTTCGACGGCGGTCTCCACCCCAAAGTCTACCTGCAACCGGTCACCTCCGCCGGCGGTGCCTGCAAGCACCTCTATGCCTGCCGCCGGCCGCACTCCGAATCCCGAGAGATGCCCGGCGGATACGCCGGCGAACACGACCACGTTGCCGGGGCGGTAGTGGCCGGACCACCAGGGGTAGTTCTTCCGGTCATCGATGTTGTCGGCACCGGGGCCGGTGTCCGCGGCGCGCGAGGTCGAGACCGCCGCGTCGCCCGCTCTCGCCGCCGTATGCTCCGCCTGCTCGCCGGCACCCGCCGCCGACAGCGTCCCCGCCGTACCCCCGAGAAGGAGCACGCAGGAGAGCAGGAGCAGCGCCGCGGAAGACTCGGTAGCGAAGCCGATTCTGAGGTCGATCATCCGTTACACCACCGGTCTGCCGATGAGGTTGAGAAACTCCAGCCGGGAGGCCTGGTCACGCTGAAACAACCCGAGAACCGACGATGTGGTCATCAGGGAGTTCTGCTTCTCCACCCCTCGCATCATCATGCACAGGTGCTTGCACTCCATCACCACCCCGACCCCCACCGGATCGAGGATCTCCTTGATGGTGGCCGCGATCTGAGCCGTCAACCGCTCCTGGATTTGGAGCCGTCTGGCGTAGACGTCTACGATCCTGGCGATCTTACTCACGCCGATTACCTTGTTCTTCGCGATGTATCCGATATGACAGCGGCCGTAGAACGGAAGCAGATGGTGTTCGCATAGGCTATAGATCTCGATGTCTCGGGCAATCACCATGTTGTTCGCCTCCGAGTCGTACACCGCGTCGTTCACGACCTTCTTGGGGTCAAGCTTGTAGCCGCCGGCTAGAAATGACCACGACTTGGCCACCCGCTCCGGTGTGACCCGTAACCCTTCACGGTCGGGGTCCTCACCGATCTCCGTCAGGAGTTCCTTGATCAGGGTTGCGATTCTCTCTTCGTTCATCTGCTCTCCATACTCTTCATTAACTCCATACTCTACTACAAAGACGTCTTCTTACGCCACTCCGTCTCTCGCCGTCGACTTGGATCGAGCCTGGAGCCGAGGTGGCGGCCTCCGTCCACGTGCAGCACCTGACCGGTGGTATACTCGGCGTGAAGGAGGAACATCACGGCCTCGACCACTTCGTCCACGGTCCCGATTCGCTCGAGTGGATTCGACCGTTCGAGTCCGTCGAATGCTTCCGGGGCATCGTCGGGCGGAAGGATCACGCCGGGGGCCACGGCGTTGACCCGCACCAGCGGTGCCAACTCGACCGCCAGGACCCGAAGCAGGTCTGCCGCCGATTGCTTCCCGGCCAGATACGCCACGTGGTCGAACGCGTAGTCGCCGATACGGGAGTCGAGTAACATGACCGCGGCCGATCGTCTGTGCTGCTCGGCGAGAGCCATGCAGAGCTCGAAGGGGGCGAGTGAATTTACGGCAAGACTCTCTAAGAAATCCTCCCTGCGGACATCGTACACCGTGTTCGACCGGTAGGACCCCGCGGAGTTCACCAGGAGGTCGATTCGGCCGGTTCTTTCGAGTGCCTGCCGGACCAAGAGCCGGGGACCATCCTCCGTTGCCAGGTCCGCTCGTAGGGCATAGGCCCTCCCGCCGGCGTGCTGTATCTCGGTAACGGTCCGTTCGACGTCGTCGGCCGACCGGTGGTAATGAGCGAGGACTCCGTACCCCCGTTTCGCCAATTCCATGGCGACACCCCTGCCTATCCGTCTCGCCGCCCCCGTCACCAGTGCCCATTGCCGTATCATCACTTCTCTCCATTGGCGTCCCATCGGCGTCCCATCGGCGTCACGATGTAAGATGGTTATCGATTGTATCAAATAGGGTATAGTATTTCCATGCCGTGGGTTGTGCTATTGATTGCCTTGCGCCTCTTTCACACGACCGCGTACCTGTCGTGTGAAGCCAACGACTTCGTCGTTGGCGGCCGTGTGGAATTCGAGGCGCTGTCGGCCCCGTCGAAAACCATCGGCATCGATGATCTCTTGATAGGGCGGTACGACGACTCGTTCGATTCGGTGGAGATCGGCCCAGGCGGTGGATTCAGGCTCACGGTGCCGGCCGGGCGCGATACCCGCTGGTTGCGGGGACGGTACGCATCGGCCTTCGCCGCCGCGGGAGACGCGCTCCTCATCGGATGTGTCCGAGGCCGGATATCGATGACCGTTTTCCTGCCCGATGACTCCGCGAAGCGCGACTATCAACGATCCCGGCAACCGTTCGGGGGGGCTGATTTGTTCGGCGGCAGTCCGGGGACGCCGTCTGCCGACTGGGTCGGCATCTTCGGGACCGCCGGAACACCCGGGTTCATCGGCCCCGTCGTCGAAATTCCGCTCGAATCCACCCGGGAGCAGGAATTCTATCTGAAGATCGAGACTCCCGGTTTCAGACATCAGAATATCGACTTCCTCGTCTTCAGTCGGTCATGGTTGACCCGGTATGGGGTCACCAGACGCCGTCTGTGGTGGGGCTATCTCGGAGTCGTATTGCTGTCGGCATCTATCGGGCTCTATCTCCTGGCCGGGAAGCGGACCGGAGGAGGACCTATCCCTCCGGCTGCGCGTATCCTGGGTGGATTCGTGGTCGCGGTCCTATTCCACCGGTTCGTGCAATACCTCGTCGTCCCCATGATCGGACAAGAGCTGACGGTTCTGCAGACCGCTCTGCGTTGGCTGCAGTGCCTCCTCTTCCTGCGCCTCGCCGTGCACGGGCTGAATCGGGCGCGTGAATCGGGTAGGAATACCGAGAATGTACTCGTGAAGAACGCCGGGTCGGCCGGCACGATTCTGATCATCGCGATGGCGATACCGAATATCATGCTCGAACCGCTACGAACACTTACCTATGTCGACGATGTGGCTGTGATCGGAGTGATCGCGGGGCTCATCCTCACCCTGTCTATTCTCGGGATCAGGAAGGGGAATGGGACCGGGTGGTTCACCGGTGGGGCCGCGAGCCTGGTGATTGCGGCCTCCATCACGTCGGGTTTCCTCAGAATGGAGTCCGCCCCGGGAGCCCTCCTGGCCATGTCGGTCCTGCCCCTCGTCGGGGACGTCGGTCTCATCGTGCTCCTCGGTGCTCCGACACTCGGATTGAGTCGGCTGTCGAAGGGATCGCGGGTGCTGCCGGAACCGGGAGTCGACGGTGAGAAACAGGGGGTTCGCCCTCCGCCGACTGATGAAGGCAGGGGGCGGACTAGACCGGTACTCCTCGTCGTGGATGATATCCCCGTGAATCGCAGGGTCGTGGTCCATTACTGCGTTCTGCTGGATATACCCGTCGATGAGGCGGATTCGGCTGCCGCCGCCGTTGCCGCGTGCCGCAGGAATGAGTATGACCTGATCCTCATGGATCTCGGATTACCCGATTTCGACGGTGTCGAGGCGGTACGCAGGATTCGTGCGTTCGGAGGCCCGAACGCGGACACCCCCGTCATCGGAGTCACTGCCGGAGGTACGTTCGACTCGTTGCATCCCGGAGGGCTGACGGGTCTGGCAGAGTATATCTACAAGCCTTTTCGCGTGGATGACCTGAGGAGGCTCATCGACAGGTGGTGTCCCGGGTATACTCTACCGGAATGAGTCTGTGCCGTGGTACTCCCTGGTTCACCGGCGACGGTCGTTCACTTTTTCGCGTACTCCTCCGCGATGTAATCGTCCGGCTCGATGACGACCGCATAGGAGGTTGCGGATCCGGACATGTCGATCTCCACGGCGAACCTGTAATGCGCCCCGTCTTCGTCTACGGTCAGAAGATCGAATCCGACTTCGGTTGCGGCCGTCGGGATGAGGAGGTGCATCTGTCCGTTCTGTCTCAATCTCTCTCTCTCTTGAAGAAGATCGAGCCCCCACATTCGGGAATCCGCCGGCGAGAGAAACAGGTGCATCATCGGGTACCGGGTTTGGTTGCGAATAGAGAGGGTCAGAAAATCGAACCGCGGCGCCGTTCGGACCTTGTCGATCGGTGAGATATCCACGACCTCTCTGATTCCGACGCATACGGTGTGATCCCACCGGATGTACGCGGCGTTATCGCCGGACAGGGCGAGGATGTCGAATTTGGAACAGGGCGGCAGAAGATCGACGCGAATTGTCCTGACCTCGCCCCTCCGGACGGGGCCCGTCTCACCGAGGAGATCCGGACCCCAGTAGTCGCTGTCTTCGGGCGAGAGGAAGAGCGTGTGGATCTCCTGGTTCGTCCCGTTTCTCAGTTCCACCGGCGTAAGGGATGCCGGATCGAGGCCGAATGCCTTCGCAGGCATCGCCAGGCCGAGGGCAATGAGCATCGGAAGGAGCAGCATGCGGCCGTGCCGGACTCCGATTCGGTCCTCGCTATTCCGCGCTGGGATCGGACTTCGTGACAATTCCATCGGATCATACTACAGGCAACCGGAAGGATTGTGTATCCCCCGCTGGTGTCATAGTGTTTCATAGTGCCGTGCTGGACTGGATTGGCAGGTCTGGTATAATGGCCTCGCGATTCGATCGAACCTTTTTCCTATTGGAGGACGGCAGTATGGGCACGGCACGCAGAATAGTTGAGATGATGGAGAGTTCGTCGTGGATTCGCACAATGTTCGAGACCGGCGCGAAGCTGAAGGCCGAATTCGGCAGCGAAAACGTCTTCGATTTCAGCCTGGGGAATCCGGATATCGACCCTCCCGCCGAATTTGCCGACGTGCTCGCGGAGATCGTCCGCAGTGAGGAGGCGGGACGCCACGGCTACATGCCGAACGCCGGGTACCCGTTCGTGAGAGAGGCCGTCGCCGAGCAGATCCGGAAGGACCACGGTGCCGCGATGGATGCCGACCATGTAATCATGACCTGCGGAGCCGGCGGGGCGATGAACGTCGCGCTGAAGGCCCTCCTGAATCCGGGGGACCGGGTGCTCGTGACCGCCCCCTTCTTCGTGGAGTATGGGTTCTACGCCGAAAACCACGGGGGCAAGCTCGAGGCGGTGCCCTGTACCGCCGACTTCGATCCGGATATCGAGGCCCTCGAGGAGCGGATAGACGACCGCGTCGCCGCGGTCATCGTAAACTCTCCCAACAACCCCTCCGGCCGGGTGTATTCGAAGGAGACCCTTGCGGCACTGGCACAGATGCTGCGCCGTGCCTCCCGCAGGACCGGCAGGAGCGTGTATCTGATCAGCGACGAGCCGTACAGGGAGTTGGTGTACGGGGACGTCGCGGTGCCCAGCGTCCTCGCCCTCTATGAGCATAGCCTGGTCGCCTACTCCTATTCCAAGGTCCTCTCGATACCGGGAGAGCGAATCGGATGGCTGGCCGTGAACCCCCGGGCGGAGGAGGCGGAAACCCTGGTCGGCGGTGTTGTACTCTGTAACCGGATCCTCGGATTCGTGAACGCCCCCGCCCTGATGCAGCGTGCCGTGGCGCGGCTACAGGGGACCGAGGCGGAGATCGAAAGATACCGACGCCGAAAGGAGGTCTTCTGCAACGGGCTCTCCGAACTGGGGTATCGCTTTCCCGAACCCGAGGGGGCCTTCTATCTATTTCCCGAGGCGCCCGGCGGGGACGACCTGGCGGTGACCGAGGCGCTCCGGGAGGAGCGGGTGCTGGTGGTTCCGGGACGGGGATTTGGCTATCCGGGGCACTTTCGGTGCGCTTTCTGCGTGGATGAAGAGATAATCCGCCGCTCCATGGACGCGTTCGCGGCGGTGATGAAGAAGATCGGGTGAG
>CAZAKE010000018.1:17364-34725 GCA_964485495.1 uncultured Spirochaetales bacterium | reverse complement strand
CGGGTGAGCCGCGCACATTGACGGCCGGCTTCGGGTACATTACAATGGCGACTCCCCGGAAAAAACCTCATGTGACAAGGAGCCTTGAATGGCCGATTTGGTACTGTTAGGCGACGAGGCGGTGGCGCTCGGGGCCATCCATGCCGGCATCTCCGCGGCGTACGGGTATCCCGGTACTCCGTCCACGGAGATCATCGAGTATATCGAGGAGTGGGTCGACGCCAACTCCTCATCCATACTCGCATCCTGGTGCGCGAACGAGAAGACCGCGTATGAAGACGCGCTCGGAACCTCCTTCGTGGGGAAGCGGGTGCTGGTCACCATGAAGCACGTTGGTCTCAACGTCGCGGCCGACGCCTTCGTCAATTCCGCGCTGCTGAAGATCGGCGGCGGTCTGGTGGTGGCCGTGGCCGACGACCCGGGGATGCACTCCTCACAGAACGAGCAGGACAGCCGCTACTACGCCGACTTCGCCAAGATCATCGTCTTCGAGCCCCGGAGCCAACAGGAGGCCTACGACATGACCAGAGAGGCCTTCGGCGTCTCGGAGCGGTTTCATATCCCCGTCATGGTCCGGCTGGCCACCCGCCTGTCTCATTCCCGGGCGGTGGTGGTGCCGGCCGATCCGGAGCCTTCGAAACCCCTCGCCAAGGCCGCGGACCCGTCGAAATGGATGCTGCTGCCCGCCATGGCGAGGCGCAACTGGAAGCAGCTCCTCGAGTCGCAGCGCGGGTTCGAGCAATTCGCCGAGGAGTCTCCCCGGAACATATTCAGAGCGAGCGGCGATTGTAGTAAATTCGGCGTGATCACCACCGGACTCGGCGGCAACTACTACGAGGAGAACCTCGCGGAACTCGACCCGGCACCGCCGTGGCTGCACGTGTCGGTCTATCCCCTTCCCGCCGAGAAGATCCGTGCTCTCGCGGCGCAGGTCGACAGGCTGGTGATCATCGAAGAGGGGTATCCCTTCCTCGAGTCGAAGCTGCGCGGTATTCTCGGGGCCGGAATCGAGGTAGACGGGAAGATGAACGAGGCCCTCCCGCCGACCGGCGAACTCACGCCGGATAACGTGCGCCCGGCCCTGGGGCTGCCCCCCAAGGAGGGGTTGTCGGCCACGGCGCTACCGCTTCCGGGCCGGCCGCCGCAGCTCTGCAGGGGCTGCCCCCACCGGGATACCTACGACGCCATCAACAAGGCCGTCGAAGGGTTCGAGCAGAGCCTGGTCTCTTCGGACATCGGCTGTTACGCTCTCGGGGCGCTGCCGCCCTACAGGGCGATAGAGACCATCGTCTGCATGGGGGCTTCCATCGGCCTGGCCAAGGGAGCAGCCGAGGGCGGGCTGTACCCGGTGGTTGCCACCATCGGTGACAGCACCTTCCTGCACTCCGGCATGACGGGGTTGCTGGACGCGGTGGACGCCGAGACGGACATGACCGTGGTGATCATGGACAACTTCATCGTCGCCATGACCGGTGGGCAGCGGACGCTCCTCGGTTCGCAGAACCTGGAGCGGGTGGTGACCGGCATCGGCGTCGATCCGGCCCACGTCAGGGTGTTGCGGCCCCTGCCCAAGAACACCGAGGAGAATGCCCGGATCATTCGCGAAGAGATAGAATACCACGGGCTCTCGGTCATCATCGCCCGGCGGGAGTGTGTCGCCATGGCCGTGAAGACCAAGCGGACCAAGGTTCAGGCTGTCGAACAATCGAGTGACTAAGGCACATCGAAAAACCATACATATCGCTAAGGAGCGGATATGTAACTCCGTATAGAGTATGGTTTTTCGTATGTGCATGACATCCAAGCATCTAGTTTTTAGCGGTACCCATCAGTTGCAGGAGGGAAGGGGCGCATGAAATACGATATCATATTGGCCGGCGTCGGAGGGCAGGGCGTCTTGAGTCTCGCCGCGGTGATCGCCACCGGGGCCATGATGGACGGCCTGACGGTACGGCAGTCCGAGGTGCACGGAATGGCGCAGCGGGGGGGAGCCGTGCTGGCCAACCTCCGTATGGCCGATGGTCCCATTCACGCGGACCTGATCGGCCGGGGGTCCGCCGAGATGATACTGGCCATGGAGCCCCTCGAGAGTCTCCGGTATCTGGAGTACCTCTCCGCCGGAGGGGGAGTCGTGGTAGCTTCCGGGAATCCCTTTGTCAACATTCCGGACTATCCCGACGAAGAGGCTGTACGCGGCGCGGTCGAGGCGCTGCCTTCGGCGGTACTGGTGGATGCCGATTCGTTGGCGAAGCGGGCCGGATCGGTGAAGGCCGCCAACATGGTGATGGTCGGGGCTGCTTCGGTGTATCTGCCGGTATCGGTGGAGAGCCTCGAAGGGGCGATCATGCGGATATTCGAGCGGAAGGGAACCAAGGTACTGGATGCGAATCTCGAGGCCTTCCGTGCCGGACGGGAGACCTCCGGGACGCCGACCCGTGGATAACCGAAAACTCCGATCACTACCGTGAGGATGTAGCATGGAAATTCAATACTGGGACAAGCGTACCGAAACCCTCCCCCGGGAGAGAATCGAAGAGCGGCAGCTCAGGCTCCTGAAGGAGACGGTCGGGAAGGCTCTCCGCACGCCCTTCTATGCCGAGAGGCTGGGATATGCGGGTGTCCGGTCCGCCGAAGACATAACCACACTGGCCGATCTCGAGCGGATCCCCTTCACCACCAAGAACGACCTCAGGGAGGCCTTTCCCTATGGGCTCCTGGGAGTCGACCGCAGGCAGGTCGTGCGCCTGCACGCTTCCAGCGGAACCACCGGTACGCCGACGGTCATCTATCATACGGCCTCGGACCTGGACGGCTGGACGGAGCTGGTCACACGGTGTATCGCCTGTACCGGATGCGGCGACGAAGACGTGTTTCAGAACATGATGACCTACGGCCTCTTCACCGGCGGACTCGGGCTGCACTACGGCGCCGAGAGGATCGGCATGCTGGTGATTCCCGCCAGTTCCGGGAACACCAAGCGGCAGTTCAAGCTCATGAAAGACTTCGGCACCACCGTCGTGCATGCCACCCCAAGTTACCTGCTGCACCTCTATTCGAAGCTGGAGGAGGAGGGGCTCTCTCTCGCCGACCTGAAGCTGAAGAAGGCCCTGGTCGGCGCCGAACCCCACTCCGAGGACATCCGCCGCAAGATCGAGGAGTTGTTCGGGATCGACGTGTACAACTCATACGGCCTGAGCGAGATGAACGGTCCCGGGGTCGCCTTCGAATGCCAATTCAAGAGCGGCATGCACGTGTGGGAGGACGCCTACATCATGGAGGTGATCGACCGGCAGACCCTCGAGCCCGTCGACGACGGGCTCGAGGGCGAGTTGGTCCTGACTACCCTGAAGAGGACCGCCACGCCGCTCCTTCGGTATCGGACTCGTGACCTTACGGCGGTGTATCCGGATGAGTGCGCCTGCGGCAGAACCCACCGGCGGATACGCCGGATCAAGGGGCGCACCGACGACATGCTCATCATCAACGGCGTGAACGTATTCCCCTCCCAGATCGAGGAGGTGATCATGCGGTGCCCCGAGATCGGCACCAACTACCAGATCGTGGTAGAGAAGGCCGGCGCGTTGGACAAACTGACGGTGAAGACCGAAGTCGGCCCGGAGATCTTCTCCGACGACGCACGAGACATGAACCGGCTCAGTCGGCGGGTGCGGGACAACCTCAAGGCATCGATCTCGATCTCACCGGCGGTGGAACTCCACGAGCCCGGAGTGCTGCCGGTCTCGGAGGGCAAGGCGGTCAGGGTCATCGACGAACGTCCCGTGCAGGACAACGGCTGAACCGCGATGGAACTTCCGGGGCCCTCAGGCCCGTACGAACCGCAGGCAGGCGTGAATCTTCCGGTTGCCGGCAAAGTCGAAGGGGATGGTGGCGGGGGTGATATCCTCGATCTCACCGATCATCTCCGCCGGTAACTCCTCGGCATTCATTTTGAACTTCCGATAATTTGTCGAAAAAAACAACTCTCCCCTCGGCGCGAGGAGCGACAGCGCATCCGAGATGAGTCGCGGATGGTCCCTGCGGATCTCCAGCACACCCTGCCGGTCCTTCGAGTTGGAGAAGGTGGGAGGATCGAGGAAGATAAGATCGAACGGTCCGGCACGACGGGCCTCCTCCGAGTGCAGCCAGGTGACGCAGTCGGTGCACAGGTAGGCGTGTTCCCCGCCGTCGAAGCCGTTCAGCCCCATGTTTCGCCCGGCCCACTCCAGATAGGTCTCCGAGGCGTCGACGGTGAGGGTCGACGCGGCACCTCCGGCGGCGGCATACACGGTCGCGGTGCCCGTGTAGGCGAACAGGTTGAGGAACCGCTTCCCCGCCGCCGCGTTCCGCAGCATCCTCCGGGTGATCCGGTGGTCCAGGAAGATGCCCGTGTCCAGATAACTCCGCATGTCCACCGCGAACCGTAACCCCGATTCCTCGATCAGAAAGGAGGTCGAAGCGCCGGCAGCCTGTTTCCCGTACTGATCCGGACCCCGCTGACGTCTGCGCGTCTTCAGTTCCATCGAATCCGGCGCGACGCCGCATGCCTCCGGGAGTACCGAGAGGATTTCTCGGAGCCGTCTCTCCGCCGCCTCGGTATCGACACTCCGCGGCGGCGCGTACTCCTGCACGCAGAGGCGGATCTGGTTGTCGACCCCCAGATAACGGTCCACGGCCACCGCGTACTCCGGCATGTCCGCGTCGTACAGCCGATAACAGGTCACCCCGTCGCGCCGGGCCTGTTTGCCGAGACGCTTCAGGTTCTTGGCGATGCGGTTGGCGAACATCTGTGCTCCGGGGGATGCACGATCGGTATCGGTTTGGTCGGTGTCGGTCCGGTCGGAGTCTGCACGGCGGGTGCCGGTATGATCGTAGATACTGAAGTGACCGATGAGGATTTTTATCGACCCGTTATAGAGGGTGTTGGTGCTGTCGGCCCGCATCCCCATCCGGTGGAGGGTTTCACGGTCCGGAGCGAGTACCGACGCCTTCCATCCGGGGAACCCCTGCTTCAGATATTCGCCGAGGGTCCGGTAGATACCGTCCGTGTCACGACCCATGCGTACGCCGTAGGGCGGATTCGTGCAGACGAGTCCGGTTCCTCCGGTCATCCCGAGTCCCCCCGAACCGGAGCCATCCTGAATCCGGGCATCTTTGAAGACGACCTTTCCCGCCACCCCCGCCCGTCCGGCGTTTTCCTCGGCGGCGGCGATCGAGACGGCGTCGGAGTCTCGCCCTTCGATATCCGGTATTCGGCGCAGCCCCTCGCTCCGTCGCCGCACGGCTTCCTCGAGTAGCCTCTGCCATGTCTCTATCCGGTGTCCGCGCCATCCGAGGAAACCGAAGTAGGTACGGAGCAGTCCCGGGGCGATATCCCCGGCAATCATGGCCGCCTCGATGGGAAGGGTACCGGAACCGCACATAGGATCGAGGAACGGGAGTCCCTCCGCGGCCGCCTCGGGCCATTTCGCACGCATGAGCAGGGCGGCGGCGACGGTTTCCCGCAGCGGGGCCGCTCCGGCTTCCAGGCGATATCCGCGGGCGTGGAGGCTCTCGCCGGAGAGGTCGAGGGCGATCGTCACCTGCGAGCCGGCGGAATGTACCGACAGGCGGATGTCCGGCCGCTCCTTCACCACATCCGGCCGTTTCCCGGCCGATGAGCGGTCATCCGTGAAGAAATCGGCGAGGGCGTCTTTGACCAACAGCGCGGCGTACCGGGGAGACCAGGGGGCCGACCCGGAGGTGGTGTAGTCGACCCGGAAGGTGTTGCCGGCGTCGAGGTGCCGGCTCCAGTCGATCTCCCGAGCGGCGGCGTAGATCTCTCGCTCCGACCCGGCGTCGAAGGTCGTGAGGGTCAGGAGGATGCGTGAGCAGATACGGGTCCACAGGCAGCTCCGGTATGCGGTCTCGAGGTCCGCCGTGAAGAAAACCCCGCCCGGATTCTCCTTGACCGTATCGGCCCCGAATCGGGTGAGTTCCGCCGCCGCGAGATCCTCGATATTTCGTGCCGTGGTCGCGAAAAACTGCAACGTTTCTACCCCCCCCTTGAGTGTGTATACCGGTTGTTCACTACTGTACACCGCCGGTCGGGTGCGCATCCAGGGCTCCGGAACGAAGGAGCGGACAGATGAAGGAGCCGGCGGTTGTAAAATTCCGAAGAGCCGGGGTATAGTACAGGAGCGACGTATCGAGGAGGTTTCGCATGATTTGGAATCCTATCGGGGAGACGATGAATCAGACCGAACGGCGGGAGGCCCAGGGTGATGCGCTTGCGCGACTCGTGAAGACCGTCTATGAGAACGTTTCGTTCTACCGGAAGAAGTTCGATCGGGCCGGGCTCAAGCCCGCCGATATACAGGGGATCGACGACATCGCCCAACTCCCGTTCACCACCAAGGACGAGATGCGGGAAACCTACCCCTACGGCCTCCTGGCGGTAGACGAGTCGGAGATCGTCGAGATTCATACCTCCTCCGGCACCACCGGCACCCCGGTGGTCGACGCCTACACCCTGAATGATATCGAGGTGTGGTCCGAGACCATGGCTCGAACGCTGGCCATGGCCGGCGCCGGCAAAGGCGACGTGGTGCAAAACGCCTACGGCTACGGGCTGTTCACCGGGGGATTGGGGGTGCATTACGGCGCCCGGAAGATCGGGGCCAACGTGATTCCCGCCTCGGCGGGCAACACCCAGCGGCAACTCATGTTGATGCGTGATTTCGGCACCACCATCCTGACCTGTACGCCCTCCTACTCGCTGTTCCTCGCCGAGACCGCCAAAGAGGAGGGGATCGATTTCAAGAGCCTCCCTCTCAGGGCGGGGTGTTTCGGAGCCGAACCGTGGAGCGACAACATGCGCAAGGAGATCGAGGCGGCCCTCTCGCTGAGCGCCCTCGACATCTACGGCCTGACCGAGATCATCGGCCCGGGGGTCTCGTCGGAGTGCGAAGCCAAGGATGGCCTCCACATCAACGAAGACCACTTCTATCCGGAGATCATCGACCCGACCACCGGAGAGCCCCTGCCGGACGGCGAGAAGGGTGAACTCGTATTCACGACGCTGACCAAGGAGGGGACTCCCATCATCCGGTATCGCACCAGAGACATCACCTATCTGCAGCGCGGCACCTGCTCGTGCGGCCGTACCACCGTCAAGATGCACCGGCTCCTCGGCCGCACCGACGACATGCTCATCATCCGCGGCGTGAATTTGTTTCCGTCGCAGATCGAAGAGGTGCTCATGCGCATCGAGGAGACCGAACCGCACTACGTAATCGTCGTCGACCGGAAGTCGAGTCAACTCGACACCATCGAGATTCAGGTAGAGGTGGAAGAGACGTTCTTCACCGATGAAACCAGGGGCCTCGAAGGAATCCGCAGCAAGATCGAGACCGAGATACGGAATCAACTCGGAATCGGCGCCCGGGTCAAGCTGGTGGAGCCAAAATCCATCCAGCGGAGTATGGGGAAGGCCGTCCGGGTCATCGACAAGCGGCAACTGTGATCCCCGTGCCGGCGTGAAGCGCCGGGCGGGGCACGATTGTGGGCGGTGTGTGCTCTGCACATGACGGCCCGTATAGGACCCCTTAATTTACGGAGGATAGAGAGTATGACAGTAAAACAGATATCGGTGTTTCTCGAAAACAAACACGGCCGCCTGGCGGAGGTGACCAAGATACTCGGCGACGGGGGGGTGAATCTCCGCGCCATGACCATCGCCGACACGGCCGATTTCGGCATCTGCCGGATCATCTGTGACGACGACGCCACGGCCCTGAAACTCCTCGAGGAGAACGGTTTTACGGCGCGGGAGACCGACGTCCTCGGATTGGAAGTTCCGGACAAGCCGGGCGGATTGGCACGGATCATGGCCATCTTCAACGAGAACGACGTGAATATCGAGTATCTCTACGGCACCCTCGAGCGCAGCCAGGAAAATGCCATCGTGATATTTAAGGTCGAAGACATAACGCACGGCATCAAGATCATCGAGGAGCACGGGCTGAAGGCCATCGCGACGTTCTGACGGATCAACGAGAGAAGGCTCCCCCCTCTCCCCTCCCCATCTACCCGATTTCGACCCCATACCAGGGTCACCATGCCGGGTGGTATGTGTCGCCGCACCAATTCGACGTGATTCGACCCTTCGCTTTGCTTGCATTCGGCTTCGAATCTCTCCATACTTGACGGCAGGAGCAGTATATTTTGGTACTACACGAAATAGTTCTCTTTTTTTGCGGCAATCGCGTCGAATTCCGCGAGAGTTTCATACGATGCTAGGGTGGAGCCGGAAGCTCGAGGGGAACAGTCATCTCGTCGGCCCGAGAGTCCAGAGGCGATACAGGCTGATAGGAACGGCTTCATTCGCCGGGATCGTCGTTGTCGCGGGAATTCTCTTTCTCTTCTATGTACGGGCTCGGGTCACGGGTGAGTTGCGGATCGCCGAGGTAAACGAGTCGGTCACCCTGGAGCTGCAACAGACGTTGGTAAACGGGGAGCTGGAGCGGCTGTTCGAAGACGCCATCTACCTGCAGGGGCAATCCTCACTGCAGCGCCTCGTGAGGAGCGATTTCGATCCGGAGCGGGGGGAATCACTCGCCGCGATATGGGGGTCATTCCTCACGCGACGGCGGAATTACCGCTCGTTGTCGGTCATGGGACTCGATGGGAGAGAGCTCTACCGTGTCGACTATGGCTCTGGATCTCCGTACAGGGTAGCCGAGGAGCGGCTGCGGGATCTGAGCGCCACCGATTTCTACACCGCCGCGATCGCCATGCGGCCTGACGAGATATTGCTGACCTCATTCGACGCCGTCTCCGACGAAGCCTCCGTCACCTCGATCAAGCCGGTGGCTCGTGTGGCGCTCACGCTTCCCGCTCCCGACGGCGACGATCCTGTGGCCAAAGTCTCGGCGGTCCTCGTCCTGGAGTACCTCGGCGACGCCCTCCTGGACGTGATCGACCTCGCCTCGAACAACTCCGCCGGCGACCTCCTTCTCTTCAACACCCGCGGAATCTGGTACTACATCAACGGATCGGGCGGCGGTTCCGGGTGGACCTTCGCCTCGGGGACCGAGGCCGTCGACGTCGCCGGGTTTCCCGAGAATATCATCGAATTGATCAGCTCGGAGGTGAACGGTCAATTCCGACTCGAGTCCGGGTTGTTGACCTTCTCCGGCATAAGTATGCTCCGGGATGGTGAATTTCCGTCACCGGCTTCGGGGACGCGCTATCGGCTCCATTCGACAACTCCCGTAGACGACGAGGGGGCCCACACCAACTGTTGGAAGCTGGTGTCGTTCTTGCCGTCGAAGGCCCTGCGGGCGCGGGGGGTACCGTCGGATTATCTCCTGTTCGGTTTGGCCCTGACGTTCCTCATCGCGGCCGCGGGGTTTCTCACCAGGACGAGACTCAGACGGCTGGTGGCCGAGGAGGAGAACCGGCGGCTCTTCATCGCCATCGAGCAGAGTGCCAATGCCATCGCCATCACGGACCCCAAGGGGAACCTCGAGTTCGTCAACCGGGCGTTTGAAAACTCCACCGGCTATTCCAGGGAAGAGGTCCTCGGCGAGAATCCCCGGATTCTCAAGGGCGGGGCTCTGAAGGATGAGGATTACGAGAAGCTCTGGCGGACCATATCGTCCGGCCAACCGTGGCACGGGGAGTTCCATAACCGGCGGAAGGACGGGAGCACCTACTGGGAAGAGGCCGTCATCACTCCCATCAAGGACCGTTCGGGTAAGATCATCAACTATCTCTCGGTGAAGGAGAATATAACCCCTCGGAAAGAGGTGGAGACCGCATTGGTCGAGGCGAAAGAGGCCGCGGAGAAGGCGAGACGGCAGGCCGAAGAAGCCAACCGCCTCAAGACGGAGTTTCTCGCCAACATGTCGCACGAGATCCGGACACCCATGAATGCCATCATCGGCTTCACGGAATTATTGATCGACGAGATCTCCGACGAGGAGGTCTTGAACCGGCTGCGGGTTATCCGCAACGCCGGTGACTCGCTCCTCTCCATCATCAACGACATCCTAGACTTCTCGCGAATCGAGTCGAACAGGCTCAAGATCGAACGGGTTCCCTTCCGGCTTCACGACATGATCGCGCGGCTGGAGGAGATGTTCGTCTACCGCGCCCGGGAGAAGGGTCTCGAGCTTCGAATCCATATCGGTGACGGGGTTCCCAAGGATGTGGTCGGCGATGAGCTCCGGCTCAACCAGATACTCCTGAACATCCTCTCGAACGCCTTCAAATTCACCGCCGAAGGAGGCGTCACCTTCTCGTGCACCTATGACTCGCACGTCGCCATCTTCAAGGTCGAGGACACCGGCATCGGAATCGAGTCCGATACGTTGAAGAAGATCTTTTTGGCCTTCGAACAGGGTGATTCATCCACCGAGCGCAGGTTCGGCGGTACCGGCCTGGGGCTCGCCATCTCACAGAAGCTTGCGCATATGATGGACGGCCAGCTCTTCGCCCACAGTCGAGGAAGAGGATCGACCTTCACTCTCATACTCCCGCTTCCTCCGGTCGACGCGGAAACGGAGGCGCAGGCGGCAGTTCATCCCGTGGAAAACTGGATCAAGCGATTCGACGAGGATGACACCCGACGTATCGCCGTGCGTGCCCTTTCCGAACTGCCGGATCGAGTCAGGGACTTAGGCGAGGCCATACGGAGGCTCGACAGGCAGCTGATAGGCCGAATCGGTCACGAGATGCGCGGGATGTACGGAAATCTGAAGATGTTCGAGGTCGAGAGGCTGTGTGAGGAGATCGAGATCGCCGCCGGTTCCCGGGATACCCCCGACACGCAGATTCAGCATCTGTTTGCCCAGCTCAAGGAGATCGCGGAGTCGCTTCCGGAGGAGTACCAGGCCGGAACGGCCGCCCAGGGGCCGATTGCAACACGAGAGGAGGCGCAGATCCAGATGAGAGACGCACGGATACTGACGGCGGAGGACAATATGGTCAATCAGGAGTTGGTAGAGGCGTATCTGCGGGGAATGGGATTGGAGAGTGATTTCGTCTCCAACGGACAGGAGGCCCTGGCGAAGCTCCAAGAATCGTCGTATACTCTACTGCTCCTCGATATCCAGATGCCCGTCATGAGCGGTGAGGAGCTGTTGGCGGTGCTGCAGGGGGATGCCGCGTACGACGGGTTGTACATTATCGCCCTGACCGCCCATGCGCTGAAGGGCGATCAGGAGCGGTATCTGGAACTCGGCTGCGACGATTATATCGCCAAGCCGATAGATCGAAAGGACTTCGAGGCGAAGATCCTGAGTGCTCTCGGTCAAGCGGCCGGCGGCCCCGGGCATGATGATGAAGCCGGAACGGTCGGCGGAGGCGGGTCCCGGAAGAACGGGGGTTCGGGTCTGAATGATGGTGAGATACGGTTGTTGCGTGAGGCCCTGATAATGGCTTCGCGCAATCTTCAGCTCTTCCGTCCGGAGCAGGTCTCCGCGATGGCCGATACTCTGGCGAGGGCGGACTCGCCGCTGTTGACGAGTCTCGCGGCGCGCCTCCGGACCAGTGCGGATGAGTTCGACGATCAGGCCTTTGGCGAGGTGGTGAGAGAGATGAAGAATATGGTAGAACCATGAGCGAAAGTAGGATGTCTGTCGGCGACAAGCCGGCGCCGAAAATATTGATCGTCGACGATACCGCGGCCAACCGGATGCTGTTGGCGAAGGTGCTGCGTGAGAATACGGAGTATGAACTCATGCTGGCGGCGGATGCCGGTTCGGTGCTCTCCCTCATCGAGGAGGACCTGCCCGATCTGATCCTGCTCGATATCATGATGCCGGAGATGGACGGGTATGAACTCGCCCGGCGGCTCAAAAAGATCGAGTCTACGAAAGATATCCCCATCCTCTATATCACGGCGGTAAGCGATATCGAGGGGATGTCCGAGGCCTACGAGGCGGGGGGGGTCGACTACATCACCAAGCCCTTCAACAAGACCGAACTCCTCGCCCGTGTTCGTGCGCATATGGATCTGAAACGGATGCAGGACGAACTCAAGGAGAAGAACGCGCTTCTCGCCGACCGGGAGCTGCACCTCACCAAGCTCGTGGAGGAGCAGACCCTGAAGCTGGAACAGACCACGCTCTCTCTGGTCAACGCCCTGGAGAACGTCAATCTCTACAACGATACCGATACCGGGAACCATATCCGCCGTGTCAGCGAGTATTCGGCCCTGCTGGCGGAGCAGTTCGGCATGGACCGGGATTTCGTCAAGCGGATCCGCACCTACGCGTCGCTCCATGACGTCGGCAAGGTGGGGCTTCCCGACACGCTCCTGAAGAAACCGGGACAATTCTCGAAGGAGGAGTTCGTCCGCATGCAGAACCACGTCTCCTTAGGCGCCCGGATGCTCGACGATCCCCAGATCGATCCGATGGCGAAGAATATCGCCCTCTATCATCATGAGAAGTGGAACGGGAGCGGGTACGTGAGCGGCCTGGCGGGAGAGGATATCCCCATCGAGGCGAGGATCGTGGCCCTGGCCGACGTCTACGACGCCCTCGGGACCAAACGGACCTACAAAGACGCCTTTCCGGAGGAGACCATCCACTCGATCATCATGAAGGATTCGGGTACCCACTTCGATCCGGCGTTGATCGCCACCTACGACCGCATTCACGACGAGTTCATAGGGATCAAGCAGCGAGTCGGGTGATCTCCTACTGGTCCGAAAATTGTGGGTGGAAAAACATTTGACAGCGGCGGAAATACTAGTAAGATAGGGGTATGGCATCGGAAACCAAAAAACAGCCCCTCCTGATGAAGCAGAAACCCATGTTTCAGGTGGTATACGCGCTGCTACCGCTGGTTGGGGCCTCGGTCTATCTCTTCGGCTGGCGGAGTCTGGTGGTGCTGCTGGTGGTGAACCTGTTCGGGTTCCTGAGCGAATACGCCTTCGCCAGGATCTACAAGCAGCAGGTCTCATCGGCGGTGTTCGTCACCAACTTCCTCTTCGCCCTCTCCCTGCCGCCGGCGATTCCCCTGTGGATCGCCGCCGTGGGCATCGTCTTCGGCATCGTCTTCGGGAAGATGGTCTTCGGCGGGTTCGGTAGGAACGTCTTCAACCCGGCCATTTCCGGCAGGGCCTTCGTATACGTCAGTTTCGGCGTGCCCCTTACCACCGGGTTCGCCCCGCCGGTGGGCGGGTTTCCCGGGGGATTGGCGGCGTGGTCATCCGCCGTCGACGCGGTCGGCAAGGCCACGCCCCTGCTCGATCTCGGCGGGGGCGGGACTGTGCCCATCCTCGATCTGTTGCTGGGCACGACGGCGGGGTCCATGGGTGAGACCTGCGCGGTCCTGATTCTCATAGGCGGGGCGTACCTGATGTACAAGAAGACCGCCAACTTCCGGCTCTCTCTGGGGTGTGTCGCCGGGTTCGTGCTGCTGCAAGGTATCCTGTGGCTCGCCGGTACCGAGGGCGCGGCGGATCCGTTGCGCGGGCTGTTGAGCGGCAGCATCCTCTTCGGGGCGATGTTCATGGCTACCGATCCGGTCTCGGCCTCCCAGACCACCAACGGCGGACGCTGGATCTACGGGCTCCTGATCGGGGCCCTCACCAGCCTGATCCGGACGTTTTCGGTGTGGCCCGAGGGGCTGACCTTCGCGATCCTCCTGGCGAACATGTTCGCGCCGTTGCTGGATCACCTCCTGAAGGAGCGCCGCAAGGCACGGCAGGCCAAGGCCGAGGCGGCATCATGACGAGTGGGTGCATATGAACGGCGAAAAGAAAAGCGACGAAAAGAGGGGAGACGGGTTTTTCTCCGAGCGCGTGTATCCGGTGCTCTTCATGGGCCTCGTCACCATCGTGAGCATCACCATCGTGTCCGGCATCTACCTGACTACCCGGGATAGAGTCCTCCTGAACGAATCGCTCTTCCTCAAGAAGGCGGTGTTGTACGCGGCGGGCATCCCGATCCCCGAAGACCTGAACCAGGCCGAGGCGGTGTTTCAGGAACGGGTGGTCGAGGTAGGCGCGGCCGATGCCGACGGCGATCGCGGTCCCTTCAAGATTTCGGGGGAGGGCGGCGCACTCGACGGCTGGGTGGTGGTGGTCACGGGCCCCGGTTTGTGGGGTGAGATCGAGGCGGCCGTGGGGTTCGAGCCGGACCTGGAGACCTTCACCGGCATAGAGTTCACCAAGCAGAACGAGACCCCCGGGCTTGGCGCCCGTATCACGGAGCCGTGGTTCAAGGAGCAGTTTCGCGGCAAGCAGGGCCCATTCGAGATGGTGCCCGAGGGTACCGCCTCGGCTCCCGACGAACTGGACGCCATCACGGGCGCGACACGGACCTCTACCTTCGTATTGGAGCTCGTGAACCGGACGGTGCGGAATGCCCCCGACCTGGTAGAGGAGTAGGAGCGCAGCATGGGAAAGGCAGCCAAAGTATTCAAGGATCCCCTGGGGAAGAACAATCCGGTTTTCGCGCAGATCCTGGGGATCTGTTCGACCCTGGCGGTCACCAACAAACTGGAGAACACCTTCGTCATGTGTATGGGTGTGCTCTTCACCACGTCTCTATCGAACTTCACCATCTCCCTGCTGCGGAAGTATATTCCCGCCAGGATCAGGATGATGGTGGAGACGCTCATCATCGCCTCCTTCGTCATCATCGTCGATATCGCGCTCCGGGCATACCTGCCGGACATCTGGAAGCAGCTGGGACCGTACGTCGGGCTCATCATCACCAACTGCATCATCATGGGGCGGGCCGAGGCGTTCGCGCTCTCCAACCCGCCGGGCTACTCCCTCATCGACGGACTGGCCTCGGGAATCGGATACTCCTACGTGCTCCTGGTCATCGCGTTCTTCAGGGAGCTCCTGGGGTCCGGCACCATCTGGGGCTTTACGGTGCTGGGTGACTGGTGGACCAAGTGGGCCATCATGGTGATGCCTCCCGGGGCGTTCTTCATGCTGGCGATCTTCATCTGGGTCGTGAAGGGCGCGATCATGAAACCCGAAGAGGAGGGCGCGAAATGAGCGGTACCGGCTACGCGGTGGCGATCTTCTTCGCCGCCGTCTTCACCAACAACATCCTCCTGACCAACTACCTCGGCATGTGCTCCTTCCTCTCGGTTTCCAGAGAGATCAAGACCTCCCTCGGCCTGGGTGTTGCCGTCATCTTCGTGATGGCCACCACCAGCGTGCTCAACTGGCTGGTCTACCACCTCCTGCTGCTGCCCCTCGACCTGGAGTATCTCCGATTCATCGTCTTCATCATCGTCATCGCCGCCTTCGTGCAGCTGGTGGAGATGGTGATAGAACGGGTCTCCGAGGTACTCTACGCGGCCCTGGGTATCTTCCTTCCCCTCATCACCGTCAACTGCGCCATCCTCGGCGTCAGCCTGTTCATGGTGATACAGGACTTCGGTTTCGTGGCTTCGTTCTTCTATGGACTCGGAAGCGGCATCGGCTGGTTCCTCGCTATCCTGGCGATGGCCGGAATCCGACAGAAGCTGGCACGGGCGAAGGTGCCGAGGGGGCTGGAGGGGGCCGGCATCACCCTCGTTATAACGGGGATGATGGCGCTGGCCTTCATGGGTTTCACCGGCATGTTAGGGTTGAATTGACGTTCCGGCCGACCCGGATGCATATGACTCGGCTGTAGACGATCCGGATGAGAGGAGAGGCATGATAACTGCACTACTTGTGAGTATCGGTTCCATTACCGCGCTGGCATGCACGTTGGCCCTGCTGATGGTCATCGCCGACGCCACCATCGCCAACTACGGAGAGGTGACCGTCACCGTCAACGGCGACAGGGAATTTACCGTAAAGGGGGGGCGACCGCTTCTCTCGACTCTTTCGGCGGAGGGTATCTTCATCCCCTCCGCCTGCGGCGGCCGCGGGTCCTGCGGCCTGTGCAAGGTCAAGCTGGTCGCCGGCGGCGGCCAGTACCTGCCCACCGAATTGCCCTGGATATCGGAGGAGGAGCGGGAGCAGAACATCCGCCTCTCCTGCCAGCTCAAGGTCAAGGAGGACATGGGGATCGAGATCCCCGAGGAGCTTTTCAACGTACGCGAGTTCCGCGCCCGGGTGGCCCGTCTCCGAGACCTGACCCACGACATAAAAGAGGTCACCCTGGAGCTGATCGAGCCCAAGGAGATGGAGTTCACCGCCGGCCAGTTCGTTCAGTTCGAGGTGCCGGAGTATGAACTCACCGACGAACCGGTCTATCGGGCCTACTCGGTGGCGTCCTCTCCGGCGGACCACACGAAGGTGGAGCTGGAGATCAGGCTGGTACCCAACGGCATCTGCACCACCTACGTTCACAAGCACCTCGCCGAGGGTGACGAGATCACCCTCAACGGCCCCTACGGCGACTTCTACCTCCGGGACAGCGAGCGGGATATCATCTGCATCGCCGGCGGCTCCGGCATGGCGCCTCTGAAGGCGATCCTGCTGGACATGGTGGAGAAGGGAATCAGCCGTAAGACCAGGTACTTCTTCGGCGCCCGTTCCAAACGCGACCTCTTCCTCACCGACGAGATGACCGAGCTGGAGGGCAAGCTGCCGGATTTCAAGTTCGTACCGGCCCTCTCCGAGCCCCAGCCGGAGGACGAGTGGCAGGGCGAGACCGGGCTGATCACCGACGTGGTAGCCAAGCACCTGGAGAGCGGAGACAACGTGGAGGCCTACCTGTGCGGCAGCCCCGGCATGATCGACGCCTGCATCAAGGTCCTCTCCGCCAAGGGCGTGCCGGAGGAGCTGATCTTCTACGACAAGTTCGCCTGATACGAGTTCCGGCGCGACAAGGAGCGCAGAAAGGAGCGCAGAATGAAACAGACACCCGAGATGAACGAGATTCAGCAGCGGATGCAGCCGGGAGTGCTCACCCTGGACGGGTTTCTCGGCCACGATCACCGCAACCTGATCGATATCCTGGTGGAGGACGACGCGAGGGTCTCCCGCCGGGATGTTACTCATGAACAGATTGCCGCGGCGATGCGCTCCTTGATGGATGCGGGCGCCGAGGGGTTGGGCGAGTTCGTCTCGGTGCCGCCGCACTTCGAGGTGCGGGTCGAATCCGTGCGGGGCAAGCTGCCGTGTCCCTTCGGCGACCGGGGCCTGCATCGAAAGACCAACGTCTCCGTCCGCAACACGGAAAGCGGCGAAGAGGTCGCCTTCTCCGCGCTCCTGATCCACCTGATCGGCGAACACGGCTTCTACGAGGGTCTCGGCTCCCCCTACCGGGTGGACCCGGAGAACCTCATCCGCATCCTGGAGGTAGCTCCGGAGGAGTAATCCCGCCGGGGTCCGGTACCGCCTACCTCATCTAGCCTATCTCATCTATCTTATCTCATCTGCCGCCTATCTCAGATGCCAAGCCGGTTATT
>CAZAKE010000018.1:0-17264 GCA_964485495.1 uncultured Spirochaetales bacterium | reverse complement strand
TATCTCATCTATCTTATCTCATCTGCCGCCTATCTCAGATGCCAAGCCGGTTATTCGCTTCATATCGTCATTTTGATTCGATCGATCGCAATGAAAATTATTTTATGTATTAGATAAAATATATTTATATGAGAAAAAGTATAAATAATCTCTATTTTGTTGCAGTACTTGCAACATCCTGCCGATAGTCTCCACGTGTGATGGGTGTGTTCTCCGGGGTATGGTCATCTATCGAGAAGCATCACGTCGTGAAGCCGAAATATATGTATGAACCGGGCAATGACAAAGGTAGAACGTCTCATCCAGATGGAGTATCTCCTCATGACACATCCCGAGGGATTGCATCGGGCGGAGATAGCCCGCAGGATCGGCGTTCACCGTTCCACCATAGGGCGGTATGTCGACGAGATAAGCCTGCGCCTCCCGGTATGGGAAAACGGGAAGAAGATCGGCATCGATTCCGAGGCGTCGGTTAATGGCGCACTCTGTAGCGCTTGGGATGGTCTCGCCCTCTATCTGTGCGCCCAGGCCTTCGCGCTCATCACGGACCTGCGGGTCCCGCAGGTGGCGGCCATCCTCCGCAAACTGGCCGCCACCGTCGGCAAGACCGAGCCGCTGTTGGGTGCCGGGTTGACGCGGTGTGCCGAGAAGATCGACGGGAGAGAGCGACGCGATGATTCTCGACTGCTCCTCAATCTTTCGGTTCTGGTGGAGGCCTGGATCTCCGGAGAGTGGGTGCGTGTAACCTGTCACGACGGAGACTTCCCCAACGACAAGCTCATGGAGGTCGCCGATGTGGCCTTCGTGCGAACGAGAGAGTGCAGGATTTCACTCCATGTAACGGGATATGAGATCGTGAACGGCGCTCGAAGAACGGAACCGCTGCCGGTGGCTGTCTCAGACATCGTCGAGATCGAGATATGCGTATCGAATCAGGAGAGTGGTGAGAGGAGCAGGGGTATGGCGGCCACACCATACGTTCAGCGCGCGGATTCCCCGCGTACGATCGGCTTCAGACTCATCGCCAAGAGTCGAGTCTGTCGCGATATGCTCACGCGTCTCGGCGGGCGAGACCTGGGTTCGTTTCACGGGATCGACGGGTGGCGACTCTTTGCGCTGGAATCGACGCGTCCCGTGGAGTGCCTGCCCGCGTTGATGCGATTCGGCTGGGACTTGGAGATCATCGCCCCCGGATGTGCCAGGATCATCTACCAGGTCCGCACGCAGGAGCGGCTCATGCAGAACTAATCCATGGAAATACGGTCTCATGGTATAATTATGGTAGATGTAGAGAAATCTATCTATCGAAAATACAGCAGAAAAACAAAACCATGCATGTCTCGCCTACGGGTTTTTCCCAATGATCTGCTTCACCCTGTTCACGCTTCGGACATCCATGGCTTGAGGAGTTGATATGGTAGATCGAGAGAAGCGCACAACCAACCACGCACGACTGCTTATCGTCGACGACGACAACCTGGCCCTGTTGGGCACGACCAAGCTCTTAGGAGGGGCCGGTTTCGATGTGGAGAGTGCTCGCGGGGGCACGGAGGGGATCGAGAAGCTCTCTTCGGGCTCGTACGACCTCGTGGTTACCGACCTGGTGATGGACGACGCCGACGGGATCGAGGTGCTCAAGAGGGCCAAGGAGACCGATCCGGAAACCATGGTCATCGTGCTGACCGGATACGGCGAGTTTCGGAACGCCTTGGACGCGTTCACCTATCAGGCCGACGACTTCATCCTCAAACCCAGCGGGAAGGAGGAGTTGTTCTTCCGCATCAACCGCTGCCTGGAAAAGCTGGAGCTGATACGGGGACTCCGCGACTCCCTGGAGGCCAACGAACTCCTGGTCCGGGAGATCCATCACCGCATGAAGAACAACCTCGCCCTCGTGAACGGCCTCGTGGGTCTACAGGCGTCGTACGCCCGGGACGAGTATCACGGCGGTCTGTTCGAACAGCTGAAACACCGCCTCGCCTCTCTCTCCGTGCTTCACGACCGTCTCAACAAGACCGACGATCCCCGGCACGTGCCGCTCGGTCCCTACCTGCACGATCTGGTGAACAATATCACCCAGTCGCTGACCCGTCCCGACGCGAAGGTGCGGCTGAAAATCGAAATCGCCCCGGTCTCGCTGCCCGCGAAGAAGACCGTGCCGGTCGGCCTGATCGTGACCGAGCTCCTCACCAACACCCATAAATACGCCGCCACCGCCGAGGGGATCTCCGCTTCGCTGCGGGTCGACAGGATCGAGAATGATGGGAAGTCCGGTTCGGACGAACTGCTGATCACCTACGCCGACGGCGGGCCCGGGTTTCCCGACGGATTCGCTCTCTCGAGGACCGATTCTCTGGGGCTGCGTCTCGTAGACAACCTGGTCAAACAGATCGACGGCACCCTTCGGCTGGAACCTAAAAAATCGACTTTCTCCATTACCGTCCCCCTCGAGTGAAGAAATCTCGAGAAAAGATCCGCTGGAATTTGCATTCCGAATTCGTATCCACTATATTTAGGAATAGTTACTAAAATCATGTGGGAACGTACCATCGACAGGGAGCATACGTCCATGCGAATGACCGTGCAACGGCAAGTCCTTCTCGACGTGTTACGGGAGAGGTCCGACCATCCGCGGGTCGCGGAGATCTACCGGGCCGCGAAGGAGCGACTCCCGAAGATAAGCCTCGGCACGGTATACCGGAACCTGCGATCCATGGCGAAAGACGGTTACATCCGAGAACTCAGCGACGATGCGACCTTCCGGTATGATCCCGACACATCGCCGCATCTGCATGTTCGCTGTCTCGACTGCGGGGCCATGGAGGATGTAACGGGAGACAACACGGCGGTGACCGGAGAATCCGACGATGCACCCGTAGCCGAACCGGCGTTCGACGGCTGGGAGTTGGTCGGCGTACTCAAAGAGTACATAGGCTACTGTCCGAAGTGCGCCGGCAAGCGGATAGGCGAGGGTGATTGAGTTCCCGAGTGGACTCGAACCGTGGTTGCGGTGATCGGTATCGATAGCAGTGTGTGAATCCCGCATGTAGTGCGGTGAAGAAACCATATATGAGGAGCAAATAATGAAAAGCGTCAAGGGAACCGAGACCGAAAAAAACCTGATGAAGGCATTTGCCGGTGAATCACAGGCGAGGAATCGCTACACCTATTTCGCGAGTGGTGCGAAAAAGGAGGGGTTTGAGCAGATCTCTCGAATATTCGCAGAGACGGCCGACCAGGAGAAGGAGCATGCCGAGCGTTTCTTCAGCTTTCTGGAGGGGGGCGTCCTCGAGATAACCGCCTCGTTTCCGGCGGGGGTGGTCGGAACTACCGCCGAGAACCTCAAGGCCGCCGCGGCCGGAGAGCATGAGGAGTGGACCGACCTGTATCCCGCATTCGGGCAGAAGGCCAAGGATGAAGGATTCAACGAGGTCGGCATGTTGTTCGAGATGGTATCGGTTGCAGAGAAGCAGCACGAGAAGCGATACAACGACCTGCTTGCCAACGTCGAGGCCGGGAAGGTATTCAAGCGTGACGAGAAGGTGACCTGGCGCTGCCTCAACTGCGGCTACCTCTTCGAAGGAACCACGCCCCCCGACAAGTGCCCGGCCTGCGCCCATCCGCAGAGTTACTTCGAGCTTCTCGGTGAAAATTGGTAAAACAACTTCGCAAAAAACTCCCTTCCGTCTGTCGATCGCCGTGCCGTCGGAGGGATGTAAGATAGTAGGTAGAACGAAAAAAAGGCACGTGAGAAACTCGCGTGTCTCACGGCGAACCGGCTGTCAGCCAAGGAGTTTGAAATGGCCAAGAGATTAGAAGTGTACAAGTGTGACCTGTGCGGCAACATCGTGACCGTCCTCGAGGGCGGCGAGGGCGAGTTGGTGTGCTGCGGCGAACCGATGAAGCTCTTCGAAGAGAAGACCGCGGACAAGTCCACCGAGAAGCACGTACCCGTGGTAGAGAAGACCTCCAACGGGTATACGGTAACCGTCGGGACTACGCTGCACCCCATGGAAGCCGATCACTATATCATGTGGATCGAGCTGGTAGTGGACGGCAAGTCCTACCGGCAGTTCCTGAAACCCGGCGACGCGCCTTCGGCCGTATTCTGCGTATCCGGCGGCGGCGCCGTCTACGCGCGAGAGTACTGCAACAAACACGGCCTCTGGAAGGGCGAATGAGTCCGACTTGTCGGCTTGGCTTCTCTAACAGGGAACAGGGCGGCGGTGCGTACTTCCCACGCGCCGCCCGGAGAGGCTATAATCCGGCTCGGGGGCCGTTGCGTCCCCGTGTACAACAGTACTACGACGGAGGGAATCGATGCAGAAGTACGTATGCGACGTGTGCGGGTATATCTACGATCCGGAAGAGGGTGATCCCGACAACGGCGTAGAACCCGGCACGAAGTTCGAAGACGTGCCCGACGACTGGGTATGCCCCATGTGCGGCGCGGGCAAGGAAGACTTTTCACCGACAGACTGACTACGGGAAAACCCGAGTAGTAATCGTTTCACCCGTTCATGGGACCCGATTCATCGCGGCCCGTGACCGAACCGGCCGGGGGTTCCTTCGGCCGGTTTTTTTACATCGATCCGTGAGCCATCAGCGACGCTACAGCGGGTCGAACATCTCTTTTCCCACATAACAGATCGGACACCTCCAGTCATCCGGGAGCTCCTCGAAGGGGATACCCGCCTGAATCCCATGCTCCTCGTCGCCGGTTTCGGGGTCGTAGATGTACCCGCAATTCGTACAGATATAGTTCTCCATTTTCTCTCTCCTCAGATCTCCTCAGACGGCGAAATATTTGGCCTCCGGATGATGGGCCACGAAAGCCGATGTTGTCTGCTCCGGGACCATCTGGCCCTCAGGGGTGAGGGTGACACCGATCCGGTCGGGCTGCAAGATCTCGAAGATCACGCCGTTCCCTCCCATATCGGGACATGCGGGGTAGCCGAATGAGTAGCGCGATCCGCGATACTGCTGTACCACGTACTCCTGTATGGTGGAGCCGTCATGCCGGTCGATACCCAGCTGCGTACGGATCACCTCGTGCTGGTATTCCGCCAGGGCCTCCGCCGTTTCGACGCCGAGGCCGTGGAACTGCAGGTAGTCTCTGTAGCGGTCCGAATCGTAGAGCTCACGGGCGTATTCGGCGGCCTGCGCCCCCACCGTGACCACTTGCAGGGCGATGATGTCCTTCCGTCCCGAATCCTGTGGTAGGAAGTAGTCCGCGATACACCGGTATGGCGCCTGTGTCTGTCGGGGAAAGGAAAACCGGCCAATTTCGGCGCCCGGGACCCCTTCGGGCGA
This sequence comes from uncultured Spirochaetales bacterium, assembly GCA_964485495.1. Lineage (GTDB taxonomy): Bacteria > Spirochaetota > Spirochaetia > CAZAKE01 > CAZAKE01 > CAZAKE01. The sequence continues at coordinate 11,951 of CAZAKE010000018.1, read as the reverse complement.
ATAGATGATCAGATCGTCTCCGGATGCGTTGCACGGGTAGTATCCGTACACAACCCGCGGACGGAGCAGCTCCTCACGGATACACTTCTCCTTCAACTCTTCGAAGAGCGGCCTGACGGTGCCCTCGATGAGGGTGTCGTACTCCTCTCTCGTCGTCTTGCCGCGCAGATACCCCCATCGGCCCCTGAACAGGACCTGCTCCGTCAGGTACTCGAAGATCGTTTCCAGGGAGATCTCCGTCTCGATCCTGTTCCCGTAGAACGGCGGGGTTGGCGGCATCACCGGTTCGGGCATCGTGATCTCCACCGGAGGCGTCGGATTCTTCGGAGGACGCTCCTCGAGGGGTTGCTTCTCGGAGCCTGTTTTCTTCGGGTGCTCCTTCCCGGGGCGCGCGCCGAGGGGCGTACTCTCAGTGGCCGGCGCCTCGGGCGTTCTCGGTTTGGGTTTCGAGGCCGTGGTGATCTCGTCCATCGCCGTGAGGCCGGCAAACGCGTCGGGGCAGTAGCGTACCGGCGAGGAGATGATGGGGTCACAGTCGCGTTCGACGAACTCGCCGGTCAGGGCGGCGCCGCCCAGCAGTACCGGGACATCCACCCCGCGGCGTTTCATCTCCTCCAGATTCTCCTGCATCACCTGCGTCGATTTGACCAACAGACCGCTCATGCCGACGGCTTCGGCTCCGACCTCCAGCGCCTTGTCGATCATCGTCTCTATCTCGCATTTGATTCCGAGGTTGTAGACGGTGTAGCCGTTGTTGCTCAGGATGATCTCCACCAGGTTCTTCCCGATGTCGTGGACGTCGCCGCGCACCGTGGCCAAGACGAGGATGCCCCGGGCCTCCCTGTCGGACGTGTCCATGTGCGGCTCGAGTACACTCACCGCGAATTTCATCACCTCCGCCGACTGCAGCACGAAGGGCAGCTGCATCTTTCCCGCTCCGAATAGGTCTCCCACCACCCGCATCGCCGGAATCAGGGTCTCGTTCAGGATCGACACGGCGTCCCTCTCCTCCAAGAGAGTTTCCAGCAGCTCCCGGAGCCCCTTCCTGCTGCCGCCGACGATCTTCCTTGAGACCCGCTCCTCCGGCGGTACCGATGTTGAATCGGATGCGTCTTCCTCCGGTGCTACCGTACCGGAACGAGCCTCGAAGTGACGGATGAAGGACATGAGCGGGCTGGATGAGTCCTCCTGGTCCGGTTCACTCGGCGAGTCTGTCCCGGGAGCCGTTGTCTCTTCCCGGCTCGGAGACCCGGTTGCGGGGAAACGGTCTTCGATCAGCGCGGTGGCGGCTTCCATATCGGCGTCGTCGAGACGGTGCAGCGGAACGATGTGCCGGACGTTCACGATTGCCATGTCGAGTCCGGCTTCCACGGCCCGGGCCAGAAACACCGAGTTCAATACCCGCCGAGAGGCCGGGGACAGGCCGAAGGAGATGTTGCTCACGCCGAGGATGGTAAACACACCCGGCAGCGACTCCTTAATCTGTCTGATACCCTCGAGGGTCTTCACTCCCGCGTCCCGCAGGGTCTCATCTCCGCTGCCGAGGGTGAAGGTCAGGGCGTCGTAGATCAGGTCACCCGGCTCGAGCCCGTGCCGGTGCACCGCGATGTCGAAGATTCGTCGGGCGATCTCGACCTTCTTGACCGGCTCCCTGGCCATGCCGTCTTCATCTATGGTAAGGGCAATCAGGGCCGCCCCGTAACGCTTAGCCAGACTGCAGATGGTGTCGGCCCGTCCCTCGCCGTCCTCGAGATTCACGGAGTTGATGACGGCCCTGCCGGGCACGATCTTCAGGGCGGCTTCGATAGCCGCGGGAGTGGTGGAATCGATGAAGATCGGGAGGTCGACCGCCGTTACGAATCGTTTGAGCGTCGCTTCGATGTCCCGCACCTCGTCTCTGCCGGTATACGCCACGCACACGTCGAGTCCGTGGGCTCCCGTTGCCTGCTGTTCCCTGCCGACCTCGACCAGCCCCTCCCAGTTATCCTCCAGGAGGAACTTCCGAAACCGTGCAGAGCCGTTGGTGTTGGTGCGTTCGCCGACGAAGAAGGGCGCCGGGTCCTGACGCATCGTCTGCGCGCCGAACAACGATGCCACGGACGGCTGGTCGTGTGGCTCGATGGCCGCCTTGGTCGCGCCGACGAGTCCCTCCGACAGACTGCGGATGAACTCCGGGGTGGTGCCGCAGCAACCGCCGATGATGTCGACACCGAACTCGGTGACGAACGGAATCAGGGCATCACGGAAGGCTGAGGGGGTCATCGGATACACCGTATTTCCTCCCACGTTTCGGGGCATTCCGGCGTTCGGCTGGCAGATCACCCTTCCGTCGAACCGGTTCCTGATGAGCCTGATATACGGGGCCATGTGCTCGGGACCGGTGGCGCAGTTCATGCCGAGGGCGTCGATGGGAAAGGGGCGCAGCGTGGTGAGGACGGCCTCGACATCGCTTCCCACCAGGAGGGTGCCGGTGGTCTCCACCGTGACCGAGACCAATACCGGTGTCGATATGCCCCGTTCCTCGAGGGTGTCGTACAGGGCACGCAGGCAGCACTTGATCTGCCCCATGTCCTGGCAGGTCTCCACCAGGAATGCGTCCACGCCGCCGTCACAGAGGCCGGCGGCTTGGCGCTTATACGATTGATAGAGTTCCTCATACCCTATCTGTCCCAGTGTCAGGAGCTTGGTGCCCGGCCCAATGGAACCGACTATATACTTCATCGCCGAGGAAGTTTCGACGGCCGACCTGGCGATCTCCACCGCCCTCCGGTTGATCTCTTCGACCCTGTCTTGCAGCCCGTATTCGGCCAGTACCACCGCATTTGCACCGAAGGTATTGGTCTCCGTCGCCTCGGCCCCTGCGGTGAGGTAAGCGACGTGGATGCCCCGAATCTTCTCCGCCGCCGTGATGTTCAGAATTTCGCTGCAGCCTTCGTACTCGCCCCACTCTTCCCGGGTGATCTCCAGTTCTTGGATCATGGTACCCATGGCGCCGTCGAACAGGATAGGCTTCGGTTCTTGGAGGTGTTGCCGGAAGGTCATGTATCTCTCCTTGGAAGGGGTAGGGAAGGATATCAAACGCTACGCATAACTGTATCAGATACGGGGAATCGGCGCAATTAAAAACCCCGATTACCGGGTTGAACCGGTGACCGGGGTCGATGGTTTTCGTAAACAGGCTTGCACGGAGGTTCACAAAATAGGTTCGTGAACAGGAGAGAGGTCAGCCTATGGCGTCGCTCCCTGTCTCTCCGCTTCTGATGCGGATGCACTCCTCCATGGGGAGGATGAAGATCTTGCCGTCGCCGATGGTTCCCGTACGGGCGCCTCGTATGACGGCGTCGACCGTCGGCTGGACGAATCCGTCGTTCACCGCAATCTCGATCCTGACCTTCTTCAGAAGGTTGACCTCGATGTCGACTCCTCGGTAGGACTCATGGTACCCCATCTGCCGGCCACAGCCGAGGGCGTTTGTAACGGACATCTTCATGACTTCCGCCTTGTATAGCTCCTGTTTCACGTCGTTGAGCTTATGCGGCTGAATGTATGCAATAATTAATTTCATAGTCTTCTCCCTCCTATGCTACACGGATGTAAAGATCTGGAAACCGCTGTACGACTCGGTTCCATGTTCGCCGATATCCAAACCCTGCAGCTCTTCGGTCTCGGTCACGCGTAAGCCAATCGTGGCCTTGATGATCCCGAACAGGATTCCGGCCGCGAGAACCACCCAGACGAATATCGAGAGAACGCCGAGAGCCTGAACTCCGAGCTGACCGAATCCACCGCCGTAGAAGAGCCCCTTCATGTCGGCGGTGTTCGCAAACAGTCCCACCGCCAAGGTTCCCCAGGCGCCGCAAACGCCGTGTACGGAGACGGCACCGACAGGATCGTCGATATGGAGCACCTTGTCGAAGAACTCTACCGATAGCACCACCAGGATTCCGGCGACCAGACCGATTATCACCGCTCCGAACGGGGTGGCTACCGCGCAGGGCGCCGTGATTCCGACGAGGCCGGCCAGTGCGCCGTTCAGGGACATACTGGGATCGGGTTTTCCGAACCAGGCCCACGAGGTGAACATGGCCGCTACCGCTCCCGCGGCCGCCGCCAGAGTGGTGGTCACCGCCACCGCCGCGATGCTGAGGTCGGTTCCGGACAGGGTACTGCCTGCGTTGAAGCCGTACCACCCGAACCATAATATGAAGACGCCCAGCGCGGCCAGCGGCATGTTGTGACCGGGAATGGCCTTGACCGTCACCGTGCCGCCGGTCTTGACGTATTTTCCCTTTCGGGCGCCAAGCATGATGGCCCCGACGAGTGCGGCCCATCCGCCGGCCGAATGGACGACGGTACTGCCGGCGAAATCGTGGAAGCCGAGGGATGCCAGCCAACCGTCACCGCTCCAGATCCAGTGTCCCGAGACCGGATAGATCAGCCCCGAGATGAAGACGCTGTACACCAGATAGGCGCTGAACTTGGTCCGTTCCGCCATGGCTCCGGATACGATGGTTGCGGCGGTGGCCGCGAACACGACCTGAAACATCCAGTCTCTGAACATGGTCGCGTCGGCCCCGCTCAGGAAGAACTGATCGGTGCCGAAGATGCCGACCGCGGAGCTGCCGTACATGACGGCCCAGCCGACGGCCCAGTAGATCAGGGCACCGGCGGAAAAGTCCATCAGGTTTTTCATCAGGATGTTGGACGCGTTCTTCGCCCGCGTCAGCCCCGTCTCCACCATCGCGAATCCGGCTTGCATGAAGAATACCAGCGCGGCCGCCAGTACCAGCCAGATCATGTCGAATGCCTGAGCGTGCAGGTTCAGGGTATCAGATACCTCGTCGGCCCACACGATCCCAAATCCCGATGCTACTAGAATCAGGATTACCAGAAGCTTTCTCATGTTTTCCTCCAGGAAACTATAATTTCCCACCTATAGTGCAAGCCTCGTGCCAAAAGGCGCGTGGACCTGAGGAAAATGATGAAAAAAAGTGTGATCGTGGGAGTTCTCAGCCACCGGCGCCGATAAAGTGCCGTTTCACAGAGACTTACGGGCCGCGGCAGCCCTCCTCCGAGCCGAACCGAGCCGCAATGAGTGCAGCGTTTCACGAAAACTATGGCGGATACCGCCGAGAAACATCCACGCAAAGGTCGTTACGATTTTTATATCGTACAATTATGTAATCATAACATGATATATATATACATAAATGTAGTCTTTATATCCTCGTTCGATGCGGGAGTAGACGATACGGATTCTTTCGATATGGGATGGCCGGCATGGGATGGCCGGCATGGGATAACCCGTCTCAGGAGTCCCGATAGACCACGGTTCCCGGGGGGACGGACTTGGTGATCCAGGTGTTTCCTCCGATGATGGCGCCCTTCCCGATCACGGTCTTGCCGCCCAGGATGGTGGCGTTGGCGTAGATGATCACGTCGTCCTCGATGTCCGGGTGCCGCTTCTCGCCCTTTCTGGGACGGCCGTCCTTATCGAAGGGCGAGAGGGCCCCGAGGGTGACGCCCTGATACAGCTTCACGTTCCTGCCGATGGTGCAGGTTTCGCCGATTACCACGCCGGTGCCGTGGTCGATGAAGAATCCCGGTGCGATCAGCGCGCCAGGATGAATATCGATGCCGGTGCGGCTGTGGGCGCGCTCCGACATGATCCGCGGTATGATGGGGACGTGTTCGGTGTAGAGGAGGTGAGCAATTCGGTATGTCGATACGGCGTCTACACAGGGATACGCCAGGACGATCTCGTCGATCGATCCGGCGGCCGGATCGCCTTCGAATGCGGTCTTGATGTCCTGGAGCAGCATGTCGCGTATCTCCGGCAGCTCCAGGATCAGTTTCGTGGTCACCGCCTTGGCCCTGGCCTGGCAGGTTTTGTGCTCGCACTGCTCTCGGTCGCACCGCTGCATGAACGCGTCTGTCAGGTGGCGATTCAAGTCGTATGCGATCTCCCGGAGGAGTGTATTCAGGAAGAAGTTCAGATCCTCCTTGTACATGGGATCCTTGCAGTAGCACCCCGGGAAGAGGACCGCCAGGATCTTGTCGAGGATTTCGAATATCTCGAGCCGCCCGGCCATGCCCAGCCCGTCGTCGGTCTGCACATGGTAGTCGGCATTGATGCTCCGCTCCATCTTGTCGGCGATGGCCGGAATCGAATCGTTCATCCATCCGTTCAGTTGCATAGGTGTATCCTTGGGGCACTCGTATCGTCGGTCTCGTCTGCCGGAAATCGGCGTGGGACGCCGGCCGCTCATTGGCACTCGATGCCGTATCGGTCGAATTCGATCCAGTCTGCGCCGATCTTCCCGTCAGGCGGATTGCCGGGTTCGTATATACCCGGCTTCTCACTCGTCTCCTGGTTCAGGATCGGGGCAAACTTGTGCCATGCCAGCTCCGTCTCCTCCGCACCGACGAAGAGTGTCCGGTCTCCCTTCAGCGCATCCAGGAGGAGTTTCTGGTAGGCCTCGGGAATCTCCATGTCGAAGGCGTCGTGGTAACAGAACTGCATCATTGTGCCGGTGATGCCGAAGTCGCTTCCGGGTGTCTTGCTGGCCAGGTCGACGACGATGCCCTCCGACGGCTGGATCTTGAACACGATGACGTTGGGTTTGATGGTCCCCCTCTTGTTGAAGAGAAGCCGCGGTAGCGACCTAAGCTTGATGCCGATCTCGGTGCCCTTGCGGCCTAAGGCCTTGCCGGTTCGAATGTAGATGGGCATTCCGGTCCAGCGGAAGGTGTTGATGAAGAGTTTGAGCTCCGCATAGGTCTCGGTGGTGGAATCGGGGGCCACGCCCTTCTCATCGCGGTAGCCGCGGTATTGAAATCTACGGCAGTCGGCCACCTCGATGCTCTTCAAGATATTCATCTTCTGCGAACGGATGTCCTCGGCCTCCAGGGAGACCGGTGCCTCCATGGTGATCAACGCCACCATCTGCAGGAGATGGTTCTGGACCATGTCGCGGATGATGCCCGCCCCGTCGAAGTAGGCCCCGCGGTCCTCGACACCGATCTCTTCGAAGGCGTTGATCTGTATCGACTCGACGTATCCGGAGTTCCAGATCGGATAGAAGAGGGAGTTGGCGAACCGGAAGACCAGAATGTTCTGGACCGCCTCCTTCGCCAGGTAGTGATCGATACGGTATATCTGTTCCTCCCGGAAATAGCGGTGCAGCGCGGTGTTGAGTTCTTTGGCCGAATCGTAGTCATATCCGAAGGGCTTCTCGATGACCAGCCTGGTTCGATCTTTGAATCCTTCGTTGTAGAGCGCCTCCGCCGTGGAAGCGTATACCTTCGGCGGGAGGGCCATGAAGAAGATGTACCGGGTGAAGGTGCCGAGGGAGTCGATGTAGCCGCGGATGTTGTCGAGACCGACATGGTAGTGGAGCATGGAGGCGAACTCTCCACCCGCATCAAACCGCTTCCTGAATTCTTCATCGGTGAAGGGGGTCCGGCCGGAACCGACGATCACCGATGAGGAATCGATTCCGCCGGTTTCCAGTAGCCTGCGCAGGGCCGGTATGAGTTTCCGCAGGGCGAGGTCACCTGATGCCCCGAGTATGATGATCGCACTCTTCTCTATCGCCACTGTATTCCTACTCCCTTGAACCGTATACCCTCAAGTGTACTAAAACTGGAGTGAGTAGGCAACGACCCTTTGCATGGGTGGGATTTTACAGTACAGTGGTGGCCGTCACAAACGCAGAGCAACATAACTCGCTATGGGGGATTCTTCAAATGAGCGCACCGTCGTTACTCGTACTCGCCGCCGGCATGGGAAGCCGGTACGGAGGAATCAAACAACTCGATCCGGTTGGAAGCGCCGGAGAGGTGATCTTACACTATTCGATCTACGATGCCCTACGGGCCGGCTTCGGCAAGGTGGTCTTCATCATCCGCCATGGTATCGAGTCGGACTTCAGGACCGCGGTCCTCGATCGGCTTCCGTCCGATATCCCCGTTGAAATCGCGTACCAGGAACTCGACTCCGTTCCGGGCACAACGGTGCCGGTCGGCCGCAAGAAGCCCTGGGGTACGGCCCACGCGGTGCTGTGTGCCCGCGAGGCGCTGGACAGTCCCTTTGCCGTGATCAATGCCGATGATTACTACGGCGTCGACGTGTACAACGACGTGGCAGGGTTTCTGCGCCAGGTAGACCAGGGGTCCACCGACTTCGCCATGGCCGGGTATCGGCTCGAGAATACCCTCTCCGAGCACGGCTCCGTGTCTCGCGGCGTTTGCGAGGTGAATGGTGACGGGTATCTCGAGAGTATCGAGGAGCACGTGCGTATCGAGCGGGAGGGCCGGCGGATCATCTCGCGCCGGCCAGACGCCGAACCGGTGGAACTGGCCGCCGACAGCACCGTCTCCATGAATTTCTTCTGCCTGACGCCGGCGGTCTTCGGGTATCTCGACGCCGCGTTCCGCACCTTTTTGTCCAACCGGGACGACCCCTCCACCGGGGAGATCTATCTTCCGGGAGCCATCGGAGAGATGGTGGCCGAGGGGACGTGTTCGGTGAAGGTCCTGCCTACCGAAAGCGAATGGTTCGGTGTGACCTATCAGGAGGACAAGCCTCGGGTGGTGGACCAGTTCCGGCTTCTCTCCCGGCAGAAGGTATATCCCTCACCGTTGTGGAAGCAGGGCCGGTCATGATGTACGAAAATGTCGAATTGCACAATGTCGCGGAGACTCCTCCCATGCGCGGTGGCGGAGTACGATTGCAGCGGGTTCCCGAGCCGGTGCGGGAGGCGTTAAACGACGGGGCCAAGATGCGGGTGCGTCAGCCCGACGGCTGCGAGATCAGGTTCGTCGCCGACGGTCCGGCCCGTGTGACCCTCTCCTCCCTGGGCTCCACCGAGGCGGTGGTGTTTTTCGGCACATTCGAAGGCAGGATCAGCCGAACCGTGGGGCGTGATCAAACGGTCCTGGAGATCGAACCGACCGATCGTCTAAAAAATCTGGCCGAAGGGTACGCGCAGGATCTGCCGTTTTCACCTGGGGTCGTTCGAATTTTGTTGGGGGGCGTGATCAGAACAATCGAGATTCCGTCGTCTTTCATGGTGTCGAAGGCAGCAAGGTCCGGCCTCCCGACCCCTCCGAGCTGCCGAATCTGCGATATCTCGCCTACGGAACCTCCATCACCCATGGGTTCGATGCCCATGCCCCCCACCTGACCTATCCCGCCATTGCCGGTCGGTTGATAGGGGCCGACGTGATCAACCTCAATCTGGCCGATCGGCTGCGGCAGATGCTGGACTGATCACACATCCAGCGCGAATCCGATTGCTTCGGATACCGTATCGAGGTGTGCGGGAGACACCATCGTGATGAGTGGACCGAGTCTCTTCTTCAGGACGGTCTGCAGATGGTCACAGTTGACGGCACAGTCCTTCGGCATTCCATCCTCATGTCCGGTATCGATCGATGTTCGTGACTCGGACGCCGGAACGACCGAGTCACGTTGAACTGACGATCCGCTTAAAACGGCCGGTCCGCCAGGTACTTGTACTCCTTGTACTGCTTCTTGACGCCGTTCCGGGCGTTCTCGAGCAGCATCGCCGCCCGTTCCGGATTGGCCTGTGTGAGGGCCTTGAAGCGGGTCTCGGCGTACATGTACTCCTCGACGTCCAGACTCGGCTCTCGTGAATCGAGCTGGAAGGGGTTCTTACCGTCCTCTGAGAGGCGCGGGTCGAATCGGTACAGGGGCCAGAGGCCGCAGTTGACCGCCGCCTTCTGCTGATCCATGCCCTTGGTCATGTTGATGCCGTGGGCGATGCAGTGGCTGTAGGCGATGATGATGGAGGGACCCTCGTAGCTCTCGGCTTCCTGGAAGGCCTTGATGGTCTGGATCCGGTTGTATCCCATGGCGATCCTGGCCACATACACGTAGCCGTAGCTCATTGCCATCATGCCAAGGTCCTTCTTGGCGATTCCCTTTCCGCCGGCGGCGAACTTGGCGATGGCGCCCACGGGGGTCGCCTTGGACATCTGTCCGCCGGTGTTGGAGTACACCTCGGTATCCATCACCAGGACGTTTACGTTGCGGCCCGAGGCCAGCACGTGATCCAGGCCGCCGTAACCGATGTCGTACGCCCAGCCGTCGCCGCCCAGGATCCACACGGACCGGCGGATCAGGTAGTCTGAAACGGCCAGCAGATTCTTGGCCTCTTTCATCGAGCTCTTCTCGAGCTGTTTTTTAAGGTCGGCCACCCATCCGCGCTGCTGTTCGATCTCCTCCTGAGACTCCTGCGAGTTGTTCTTGATCTTTTCCAGGAGTGCCTTGTCTACGCCGTCCTTGGAGACGACATCGAGGAGCTCGTTGGCGTACACCGTCAGCTTGTCGGCCGTGAGCCGCATGCCGAATCCGAACTCCGCGGCGTCCTCGAAGAGGGAGTTGGACCAGGAAGGTCCCCTGCCGTCGGCGCGTTGGGTATAGGGGGTGGTGGGCAGGTTTCCGCCGTAGATGGATGAACATCCCGTGGCGTTGCCGATAACCGCCCTGTCGCCGAAGAGCTGCGAGAGCAGTTTCACGTAGGGGGTCTCGCCGCAGCCGGCGCAGGCGCCGGAGAACTCGAACAGCGGTTCGAGCATGGCCACGCCCTTGGTTGCCTTGCGGTTGATGAGGGCCGGGTCGGTGTTGGGTATCTTCAGGAAGTAGTCCCAGTTCTCAACCTCCTGTGCCCGAAGCGGGATCTGCGGTTCCAAGTTGATCGCCTTGCGGCCGGTCTTCTCTCCGTCTTTCTTTTCGAAAGCCGGGCAAATATTCACGCATGCGCCGCAGCCGGTACAGTCTTCCGGGGCCACCTGGATAGTGACCTTGGTGTCTTCGAAGCCCTTGCCCTTGCCGTCGGCGCTCTTGAAGGTCGACGGGGCGCCGTCCAGGTGCTTCGGCTCGTAGGCCTTCATGCGGATGACCGCATGGGGACACACGGCGGAACAGTCTCCACACTGGATACACACATCCGGGAGCCATACCGGGATATTCTCGGCGATGTTGCGTTTTTCGTATTTGGTGGTTCCGGTTGGGTAGGTGCCGTCGTCCGGAAGCTTGCTGGTGGGGATCGAATCTCCACGACCGGCGATGATCTCTCCGGTGACCTCCTGCACGAACTTCGGCGCATCCTTGGGTACCGGCGGCTTCATATGGATATCGCCGGATACCTGCTTGGGATAGTCCACCTTCTCGATCTTGTTCAGGGCACTGTCCACGCCCTTGATGTTCATGTCGACGACCTTCTGCCCCTTGCTGCCGTAGGTGTCGATGACGGCCTTCTTGATGAGTTCGATGGCCTTGTCTTCGGGCAGGATGCCGGAGATTTTAAAGAAGGCGGTCTGCATGATGACGTTGATGCGTCCGCCCAGCCCGACCTCCGCGGCGATATCGAATCCGTTGATGACGTAGAACTTCAGCTCTTTCTCTATGATGTTCTTCTGGAATTCCACCGGCAGGTGTTGCCACACCTCGGAGGCGGAGTAGTGGGAGTTGAGCAGGAAGGTACCGCCCTTCTTGATCTTGGAGAGCATGTCGTATTTCTCGAGGAAGCTCTCGTTGTGACAGGCTACGAAATCCGCCCGTTGCAGGAGATAGCTGGAACGGATCGGCTCCTTGCCGAAGCGCAGGTGAGAGGTGGTAACCGATCCCGCTTTCTTGGAGTCGTACACGAAGTACCCTTGAGCGTTGTAGCCGGTGGCCTTTCCGATGATCTTGATGGAGTTCTTGTTGGCGCCGACGGTACCGTCCGATCCGAGGCCGTAAAACATGGCCTTGTGAGTGTCGTCGGATTCCGTGATGTACTCCGGATTCCAATCGAGACTCGTCTTGTTGCGGTCGTCGTGAATGCCGACCGTGAAGTGGTTCCTGGGAGATGAGGATTCCAGGTTGTCGAAGACGCCCTTGATCATGGCGGGGGTGAACTCGGAGGAACCGAGGCCGAACC
>CAZAKE010000017.1:0-47380 GCA_964485495.1 uncultured Spirochaetales bacterium | reverse complement strand
AATAAAGGATACTCATGTATTGGTCAGGGACTGGTATTACCCCATTTTCGGCCCCTTGCTTCGACATTTCGAGAATAATCAACGGAACGAGGAGCTGACCATAGTCAGGGAATACAAGCAATCCAGTAAAAAATTATTAGATGCTTTAAGCGAGATCAATGCGGGATGGTTTAGAGCCTTGTTAGACATAGCGGAAACAAGCTGGGATGAAAAGGAAGCTGCGAATATCCTCTGTAATAGTTTGATGTCAGATGAAATACATGACCTTTATACCCAATTAAGGAATAAGCAGATCGGATTGGAATCGGACCTACATCGAATAGATAATGAATATGCGGATCTGTTGTAGTTCTTTTCCACTCAATTTGTACTCAAACTGGGCGAATCGCCTATGTGTGCACAGTGCGCGCATGTCGGTCCCTACTTCAATGTCAGAACTCGGTTAGTCGCTTCAGTAATTCGAAAAGTAAGTAGAGAGTAAGACGTTTATCAGTACTTTTCTGCGATACCGACTTCGTTCCTCGTCGGATCGCCTCGAAAAGGCATCCTATAGAGAGAGATCATGCAATTCCAAATGTAGCTACTGCTACATTTGGAATTGCTTTAGTCGCTTGACAAAAATAGTAAAAAACGTAAAAATTAAGTAAAAATCTATAATTGTGCCGATACCACGTGCATTCGGGAACACACCGAACCAGAGGGAGTCTGTATGAAAAATCTCAATTTAGGGACAAAGCTCATCACGATAGGTGCGGTTATCCTGCTCATTCCTATCATCACCATCGGATTCTTTGCGGTGATACAGGCCGGGGAAGGCTTGCGCGGACTCGAGTATGAACAGCTCGAATCCCGTTCGCACGAATTGGCGATGGGCATCGAGAACGTCTTTCACAGCGAGCTCAAGCTCATCACGGAGATATCGTCGGGGAATGAGACGATCCGGGCCCTTGAGGGGCTTCGTGACGGCGAGAGCGGATCGGCCGCCGCGATACTCTCCTCTCTCTCGCGTGGACTGGAGCGGTTCGCGTCCATCGAGGGCCTCGGAGACGACTATCAGGTGATCGTGGTCTTAGATCCCGCCGGCACCGTGGTCGCGGCGTCTGCAGCCGGCTATATCGGGGTGGGCATCCCGGAACGGAAATACTTCCAGGACGCTATCGCAGGTCGGCGGAATGTGGGGATTCCCGGCCTCAACAAGGTAAGCGGCGAGCCCTTCGTCCCCCTGGCATCGCCGGTCTACTCCGACGACGGCACAATCGTCGGCGCCGTCGCCGGGGTCATGGACCTCGGATTCATGTCGGAGCTGATCCTCGATGCCACGATTGGCGAAACCGGGTACGCATTCGTGGTGGGAGCGGACGGCATGATAATCGCACACCCGAATCAGGAGCTGATCTTTCAGCTGAATATCAGGGAGATATCCGGCATGGAGGAAATCTCCAGAGAACTACTGGCCGACCGGGCCGGAGTCACCGGGTATGTGTACGAAGGGGAGCCGAAGACGGCCGGTTTTTCGCCAATAGGGGAGACCGGGTGGGGCGTGGTTCTGTCGTTACCCGATTCGGAGTTTATGGCGGCCATCTACGCGGTGCGGAATTTCGTGTTCATCATCGGCGCGGTGGCGTTTCTCCTCTCCATGGGTGCGTTTGCCCTGTTCGCCCGGAGTGTGACTCGGCCCCTCGCCGAGGCGGTCACCTTCGCCGGAGTCGTGTCGGAGGGTGATCTTTCGGTCAGCACGGGAATCGACAGGGGAGACGAGGTAGGCAAGCTGGCCGATGCCCTGGACAGCATGGTATCCCGGCTGAAGGCGGTTGTCACGGACGTGAAGTCGGCCTCCGGGCAGGTCTCTTCCGGCAGTCAGCAGATGAGTTCCGCCGCGGAACAGATGTCACAAGGTGCCACCGAGCAAGCCTCCTCGGTGGAGGAGATCTCGGCCTCGATGGAGGAGATGAGCTCGAATATCACGCAGAACGCCGATAACGCCCTCCAGACCGAGAAGATCGCCCAGGCGGTGGCCGAGAAAGCCGAGATCAGTGGTAAAGCGGTGCTGGAGGCGGTCGAGGCCATGCGACGGATCGTCGAGAAGACCGGAATCATCGGCGATATCGCCAGGCAGACCAACATGCTCTCGTTGAACGCTTCTATCGAGGCGGCCCGGGCGGGGGAGCACGGCAAGGGCTTCGCCGTGGTCGCCTCGGAGGTGGGGAAGCTGGCCTCTCGGAGCAGAGAGGCCGCATCCGAGATCGGCTCGGAGTCGACCTCCACCATGGAGGTGGCCGAACGTGCCAGGAAGAACCTGGAGGAGCTGCTGCCGGAGATACGCAGGACCGTAGACTTGGTGCTCGAGATCTCCGCATCCAGCAATGAACAGCGCTCCGGTGCCGAACAGATCAACGGGGCCCTCTCACAGCTGGATTCGGTGATCCAGCAGAACGCCTCGGCTTCCGAACAGATCGCGTCCATCGCCGAGGAGCTGGCCGCCCAGGCCGAACAGCTCGATTCGACGGTTGCCTTCTTCAATATCGGGGAGGGATATCGGCAGCAGGATTGGTCCGATAATGCGGACGCCCGGTCTCAAACAGAAACGGCGGAGAGACCCGCACTTCCCGCGACCACCGAAGAAAACGACTGATAACCGGAAAAAAACGTTTGTAAAAACCAACCAATCCGGCGTATACTGGCTGCGTGAGGCAGGAACGGCTCAGCAGCCGACATGCGCTGATTTCTCATCAGATGTACCCTCATCTATTGTACCCTCATCTATTGCACGTTCATCTATTGTAAGAGGTACCACTCACCCCCTGTCGGCCTGATATTCGAACACGTGCCGCGCAAAAAAAAGGACTCTCGATGGTTATCCAAGGATCGTTGTCTGCGTTTCCCTCCTCAGATACCCCCGAATCGTTCTCTGTCTATACATATTCTCTAGTCCCGACACATATTTCGTTCGATCGGCAAAGACTCTACAAAGAATCCACAAAGAGCAGGAGGCAGTCCTATGAACAGGAGTGAGACCATCCTCGTCGTCGTCCTCGCCGCCGCCGTCGCGCTGTGCGTCGGCTGCGGTGGGGGCGAGATCCAACGGGAGATCTCGACCTACTACTCCATGGTGTACGACCTGGGGTACGAGGCGTTCAATCCCATCGCCGAGGTGTCGGTGGAGCCGGGAGACCGGATCCTGATCGTGAGTTACGGGCAGTGGCTCCAGGGCGTCGCCGCCAGGTACGGCTACGAGTACGAGGGGGACCCCTTCGACCTGACCACATATCTCGCGGACCATCCCTTCTTCACCGAATACCTGGAGGACGGCTTCATCCGGTCCTTTCTTGATAACCAGGGGGTCGGCTTCGAACGGATGAGCCTGGCCGGATACATGAAGGACTACGTGGAACGTCTGCGGGAGGAGCGATACATCTTCAACACCAGCCTGCTTCAATACGACTGGTGGAGCGAGATCGAGGATGATTTCTCCATCAACAAGCTGCTGATCTATTCGGTGCATCGGGTGGTGGACAAGGAGTCTGACTACGTCGGCATTCAACTGGGCATGAAGTTCATCGACGTGGCCGACGACGGGGCGGTACTCTACAACGGCATCAAGAACATGACCAGCGGTGGATATCCCGGGAACGAGATGAAGCTCCTGGACAGGATCGATCTGGCCATCTCCAACGACGCGACGTCGGGGTACGAGGAGAGCCTCGCGGCCAAGATGACCGAGGACGGCCTGGAGACACCCTTCAAGGCGGTCTTGATGAAGGTCGACGACATCCCGGTATTCGGCCACTATCCGTTGACCGTCGAGGATTTCGCTATCGAGCAACAGCTCTCCAACGCCCTCTCCGCCCTGGAATCGGTGGACATCGTCGAGAAGCTGTTCAAACGGCACTACAAGACGGAGTGGCAACTCACCAACGCCGTCTACAACATCAATCCCTTCTCAGGTGGAGATTTCGACTCGTTCCAACAGTACTACGGCACCAACTACCTGATGACTTATCGGGTGCTGTGGAGCGAACAGACCAAGATACTGGAGGACATCCGCGATGACATCATCGACATCACCGACCATGTCCAGGGTGCCTACGTAACGCTGATCGACATGAACGACGGCGCCCGAATCGTGTTCGCCGATTTTATCCCCTTCGGCAGCCGCAAGGACTACGAACGGAACTTCCTGTACCGGTGCTTCACCGAGGCGCATGAACAGAGTGTCTTAATCGATGAGATCGCCGAGATGGCCGTCGTCTCGCCGGACGAACGGGTGGTGGTCATCAACAAGCGCATGGAGATCCTCAAGAACTACATCATGAACCGTGATTCCCTGGCCGAGGCAGTCTACGAAACCGTGGATTCCGCCGATAATGCCGAACTCCTGACCGAGTACGATAAGGCCTACGCCCTCCTCGGCCCGGACGAGAAGAAACGCAAGGATTCCAAGGGTGACGGCTACTACCTGATGGCGGCGCTGATGATGAACGAGTGGTTCGAAGCCGGACTCGTCAGGCAGCTGGTGATGGCGGGGTATCAGGTGTACGAGAAGATGGAGTCGATCTACTCCAGATATCTGATCGCACAGAAGTATAACGAGAAGGGGTTGGACGACACGATCTTCCTCTCCCCCCTGTTATTGAAGGATTGGGGCACCAACATCAAGAGTTTCTATGATCTGGACAAGGTGATCTACTACATTCCCCTGGAGAAGGTGGCCTCGCCGGAAGAATTCGTCACCCCCGAGGACTACACCGACGATGCTGCGGAGATCTCGCAGTTCTATCCGATTCTCAACTTTGACCTGGGGCAGTTCATGCTGTCCATCCTGGACGTGCGGACCGGTGACTACGTCTTCAACAAGAACTTTCAGTTGTGAGGGAGGGCGATCATGAAACGCAGAACCATTTGTAGTATAGCCATTGTGTGCCTGGTGACGATCTGCACCGGCACGGCGCTGGTCGCGAAGGAGTACTCCTACCTCGCGCCGCCGACGATCTCGGTGATGGATTTCGAAGTGAATATCGAAGAGTTCGCGGTGAACGATACGGTGCTGAATCGTAACTACTACGGCGAACTCATAAACCACGCGTTAGTGACGGTGCTGATCCGGAAGAACGCCTCCACCGGGATAGAGATCGAATTGGCCAAGTATTTCCCCCCCGAGAAACTCGCGAGCGTGCTGCCGGTGGACCGAAAGGGGGCGGTAGTGCTTAGCGAGTCGAATATGGCGCGCTACTTTCCGCCGCTCCTGAAGATCTACGACAAGAAATACGTGGAGAAGGCCCTGGAGGAGAACAACTACGGTGTGCCGGATCTCTACACCAAGAGCCCCGAGGCCTTCGACTTCACGGCCCTGGACTTCGTCGTCCTCGGAAACGTGTTCGAAACCGTAAGGGAGCGTCCCTACATCGGCCTGAACGTCCGGCTCCTGAACACCTACCGGGCGGAGGAGCTGTACTCGTATACCGGATTCATCCGGCGTGACCTCTCCAACCTGTATGAGGTGTGTGAAGACATCGCGGAGCGGATCATCATCGACATCCTCAAGAACTACTGTTCCCAGCTCATCGTCAAGGAGACCGACACGGTGCCGGAGGAGACGCCCTACACGCTCTTCCTGCAGTCGAGGCAGGAGAAGGACAACGTAAACTCCATCATCACCACCAACGACACCTACAAGAAAGACATCTCCCGGGATACCTTCTACTGGATCCTGCCGGGAGACTACATCCTCACCCTCTACAATGAGGTCAGCAAGGCGGTCCGGGAGATTCCCGTGACCATCGGGCCGCGGGAGATAAAACTGGTCTCGTTGGTGGCGGAGCACTTCGAGGTAGAGCGTGGAAGTCTCACCATCGGCGGCATCTTCCCGGTGGACGCCTACAGCTTCCAGCTCACCGAGAAGCAGAAGGACGCCGAGTACATCTGGGAGATAGGGAAAGACCTCGGATCGATCCTCCAGGACATCCGCTTCACCTTCCGCGGCGGTGAGTTCGATTCGGCCTCCGAAGCCGAGGACGGCCCTACCTGGAGTTACAACCCCGCTCGTAACGAGATCCTCGTAGAGGATATGATGATCTCACGCTACGACGTCCGGATGACGCCGGTGGCCGAGTCGGTAAGTAAGGAGAGCATCACCGGGATCGTGAGACTCTCCAGCCGCGCCATCGAGACCTCCGAGCCGGTGCTCATCGACCTGGAAACGGAGAAGGATACGGTTCTCGACGTCGCCGACTTCGGGATGGCCGCCGTAGAGGGGGTGACCCCCTTCGAGACCGCCCGGGTCACCTTCCTGATGCACCCGGCCTTTTCGGGCACCCCGGTGGAGATATGGGTGAAGGACGGATTCAGAGAGGGCTACCTGTTGCTGCAGGATACCGAGAAACTCATCGTCGAGAGCGAATACAGCCAGGAGGAGTGGGAGAGTCTCCTGCAGATACGCTACGAGCTTCGGCAGGGTTTGCGCTACTTCAGGGTCGATCTGCCCACCGAGAAACTCACCACCAGGTACGACAGGATCGTGATCGTCGATTTCCGGAAGGCCATGATCCTGCCGAAGATCGGGCGGCTGCGGTAGGTCTGTGAGGGGAGGGCAGTGATGACGAGGAGAGGTCCCCACCTGTACAGGGCGGCCGTGATCATCGCGCTGCTGTGCCTGTGTGGAGGCGTCGGGGTTCATTCTCAGGATGCGCGGGGCTTGCGGGTGGTGCGGAGTTCCCAGATCAAGGAGATTGCAGGGAACGAGGGCAGGCGGATCGCCGTCTGCATCGGCATCAACGGATACGAGCATCCGGAGATCCAGGACCTGGAGAAGGCCCGGAACGACGCCACGGCACTGGCCGCATCGCTCATGGAGAACGGCCAGTTCGACCGGGTATTCCTGATGACCGACGAGGTAGACCCCAGGTTCGACGAGGCAGGCGCGTATCCCCGCTACAGGAATATCCGCGACAGGCTCTCCTACCTGTCGGATTTTCTCTCTCCGGAGGACCTGGTGGTCTTCTCCTTCTCCGGCCACGGCATCTCCGACGGTGACGGCAACGGTTACCTTTTGGTAAGTGACACAGACTACGGCGACGTGTTCGGCACCAGCCTGCCTATGGCCGAGTTGACCGGATGGCTGGAGGAGAACGGCGTACGCAAGTCTCTGCTCCTCATCGACGCGTGCCGGGAGACCGTCACAGAACAGACCAGCAGGGGGTTCGGCCGTCCGTCGCTGAAGGCGCGGAAATTCCAAGAGGCGGAGGTTTCGGCGGTGTTCTACGCCACCAGGAGCGGCTGGTACAGCTACGAGGACGTCGACTCCGACTACGGGGTCTTCACCAAATACGTGATTCAGGGGGTCGGCGGCAAAGCCGACTACCAGTTGGGAAACGGCGACGGGATCGTCACCTTCAAGGAACTCTCCACCTATGTGGAGGAGGCGGTGGCCAACTACGCCCTCGCCCTGGGACTGAAGCAGAAGCCCTACACCGACATCCGAGGCGAGACCTTCGGCGACCTGGCCCTCTCGGCCTACTCGGGCAGCATCGACACCGGATCGCGGGTCTTACGCACCGGAGCGGCGGGTACCGTCGCCGGGACCTCCGGCGGAGCGGCAGCCGACGGCTCCCGCGGCGGTACTCCGGAGCGGGAGGGATTCGGGAGTGTGCGGATCTACTCCAACGTCGACGGCACCATCAGGCTGGACGGTTCGCGGAAGGGGGTCGTCGCGGCCGGCGGATTCTTCGAACTCGAGCGCATTACCGGCGGCAGCCATTTCGTCGAGATCGGCCACGACTACGGGACCTACCGCGGCGAGGTGATCATCGAACCGGACGCGATCACGGAAATCTCCAACCTTGTGGTGGATTCGGTCAGGGAGATCCGCACGATGGGCGGGCTCAACTTCGTGTACGTCCGGGGGCTCGGCGGCGGAATCTGGTTCGGCGAGACGGAGGTTCCCTACGGGGCGTTCGCCGCCTTCGTCGAGGCGACCGGGTATAGGAGCAACCACCGGTGGGACCAGTTCTTCCGCACCAACTACGACTACTATCCTGTCAGCGGATTGAGCCGGGACGATTGTCTGGCTTTTGCGGAATGGTTCTCCGAGGAGCACGGGGTTGCGGTTGACCTGCCGACCCTCGCCGAGTGGCGTATGGCCGCCGCATCCCGCGACGGCGGCGTGTATCCCTGGGGCGATGGGTGGGATCCGTCTCTCTGCGTAAACGCGAACAGCCGCATCCGAGGCCGGCTGCCGATCACCGGCGGAGCGGGTCCGATCCAGGTGCAGTACTTCGTGAAGGATATCACCTTGGACGGCGTGACGAACCTGGCCGGGAACGTCCGGGAGTGGTGTTCCGACGGCCGGGTGGCCGGCGGCAGGCCGCTGGCTGCCATCGCCGGGGGAGGGTGGGCCTACCGCAAGCCTTCTCAATTCGAGAATGAGTATGTAGTATACAAGCCTCCCTATCAGGCATTCGAGGACGTCGGGTTCCGCCTGGTCATCAGAGAGTGACCGTGTAGACTCCCCGAATACCTTCGTGTCGGAACGGCGTACATACAGGGCGCACATATAGCTAGAAGTGGAAGTGATCATGCAACGACCGAAAGAAAACTCGATTCTCCTCCGGGTGCTCGTGTGTGCCGCGGTGCTGCTTTCAGGAGCAGTAGTCGGAGCCGAGGTAGGTGCCCGGGAGGAGGTCACCGGGCGGATCAAGCTGTTGGTCGGTGAGGCGAAACTCGTCCGGGACGGAGCGTACACATCGGCAGCCATCGGCGCTCTCCTCTTTCCGGGTGACTCGCTCGAGGTATCGGCCGGTGCCAGATGCTCCGTGACCTTGGCCGACGGTTCCGTGGTGAATGTGCCCGCCGGTACGCGTGTGGCTGTCGCGGACATGGTTCGGGAATCGCTTCAGGCCAAGTCCGGTGGTGCCTGGAAGGCCCTCACTAGACTCCTGCGAAAGAAGGGCGATACCGGCATGATGGTTGCGTGCATGGGAACCAGGGGCATCATGGACGAGAACGGCGTCGAGAAGAGCCTTCCCGTGGTAGAGGAACTCCTCTCACGCGAGACCGACCCCGCGACGCGTCTCGAGCTGCTCTCGGTGAAGGCGTCCCTGCTGGCAGGGAGCGGCGATTTCGGCAGGGCCATGTCGATCCTGGGTCTCTTGGAGAGGGAGGCGGACCGCGGATCAGCCGAAGGCGTCGTCGGCGCGGCGGAGAGGTTGTCGGAGGCGCGAACTACCGCCGCTTTATTGGAGGCTTCCCGGATCTCAGTATCGGTACCGCCCCTCTCGGGCGATCCGGAGACCGCAGCCCGGGTGGCCGAATATCTGCGGAGAGAGCTGGCGATTTCCGGTATGCTTGCCGTCGTCGATGGGGACGCACTCTATTCGATTGAGGGCGGCGTATCACTCTCGTCGAACACGGCAACGCTTACGGTCGGTCTGACATCCGACACATCCACCGGCGCAGGGTTGGTTGGGGAACCTCGGAGCTGGACGATCGACGGAGCCGTTGGTCAAATCGAGTATCTGGCCGCCCAAATGGCCTCGAATATCCATCAAACGATCACGGGATTCGATATTCCCAGGCAGAATCTGTTGGATGATTTCGCCGAAACAGCCGGATTCGAACCGATGCCCGGCGTGGTCCTTTCACTCGGACTGGACAAGCCGGGGATTTCACCCGAATACCGCAACGGCGAGACGGTGACAATCAGTTTCGTGGTGAACACCATCGAGTCCGGGCCCGGTCGGGAATCCGGCGACAGACACTCCGGCGATCTCTACATGAACCTCTTCGCGGTGGGTCCGGAGGGGGAGATCAACCTGCTCTTCCCCAACGACTTCGAGCGCGACAACCGGATCGATGCCGGAGTGGTGTATTCGGTACCGCGAAAAGGGGCGGAGTACGCCCTGGAAGTTTACGGCATATCCGGCAAGAATGCGGTCATCGGGATCGTGACCGGAGAGCCGTTCTCGCCGGCGGACAGCGAGCGCATCCGGGCGGAGGTGTTCCCGCTCCTCGGGTCCATTGCGGACGCCTACCTGCACCGGGGACTCAGGGTGAAGGCGTTCTCCGCCGGAGTGAACTCCTGGACCGTCGGGAAGATCCACTTCCTCGTCAGGGAGTAACTATCGGGGGAATCCTTGCGGTAATCGTTGGGAGGATCTATGTCCAACCGGTTCGTATATCTCCTCATTGGATTGGCCGCGGCGAGTCTCCTCGTCCTGGTCTCGGTTTTCACGGTGCTCCTCGACGGAGCCGAGTACGCGGTACGGGACGGATTCTTCGGCCTCCGGGCTCCGGTGAACGGCGGTCAGGTGTCGGTGAATCCCAGGCTCGATCCCTCCGTACTCATCGTCGGCATTGACGAGGCGAGTCTCACGGCGATCGGGCCGTGGCCCTTTCCGCGGGTGGTGCATGCCAGGTTGATCGAGCACATCGTACGAGGCGCGCCCAAGAGTATCTTCTTCGATGTGATCTTCACAGAGCCGGAGCTTCTCGTGGAAGACGTCGGCGTCGAGGACGGCCGCATCACGATCGTCACCGCCGGAGACAGCGGCGGCGACGGGTTTCTCGAGCAGGCGGTATCCGGTGCTCGAGACGCGGGTGTGCCTGTGTTGTTCGGGTATCCCGCCGACATCAAGCCGATGGCCGGGACGGCCGACATGATCGAAGGGCGTGAACCGATCCCGGGGGAGTATCTTGGCAGGTGGCGGCTTGCGAACGATGATCCCGGCGTCCATCTCACCTCGTTCAACTTCGTGAAACTGCCGCTGCTCCGCTTCCTCGACGCGGGGGTCTTGCCGGGATATATCGCCATGACCGCAGATGGAGACGGGACGTATCGAAGAATTCCTCCGGCGGCACGGATCGGGGAGGGCACGGCGCCACATGCGGTATTCGCGATGATCTGCGAGTCCGTCGGCCTGTGGGAGCATCGGATCTTCCCGGCGAACGGTGGGTCGACGCTTTCTCCACTCGGGATTCCCGTCGATCACCGCGGCCGCATGTATATCGATTTCGCCGGTGGTCCTGGAGAGTATCTCCGGAATGGTCAGTACCTCTCCTACTCAGACGCCTTGCGGGTCGATCCCGCGGTGTATCGAGACGCATTTGTGTTGGTTGGCCCATACGCCCAGGGTGTGTCCCATGATATCTGGCAGTCGCCCTTCGGGCCGATGTTCGGAATCGAATTCAACGCCGCCGCGTTAAATACTCTCATACGGCAAACCTACTTCAGGGATTCCGCCTGGTGGATTCGGATTATCTGTATTGCGGTGATGGCCGTAGGCGCCGCATGTGCCGTGATGCTGAGAAGGATCGGCCACTCGGCGGCGGTGTTCCTGGTGCTGCTCGTGGCGTGGCCCATACTCACATACCTCGCGTTTCTCTCCTATCGGCTGATTCCGACGGCGGCTCCTCTGACGGCGGCGCTCGTGGCGTTTATCGCCGCCGCGACCTACAAGATCTTGGTGGAGGAGCGGGAATCGAGATACATTCGAAACCGATTTTCCAATTACGTCTCCAAGGAGGTGGTCGACGAGATCCTGCGGAATCCGAAATTGTTGGCCCTCGGTGGTGACGATCGCGAGATGACCGTCTTCTTTTCGGACATCCGCGGGTTCACGACCCTCTCCGAAGCCCTAGGCGAGCCTTCGCGGGTCATCGAGATTCTCAATATGTACCTTTCATCCATGACCCGTATCATCATCGAACACGGCGGAACCCTCGACAAGTACGTCGGAGACGAGATCATGGCCTTCTGGAACGCCCCGGTGGGCAGGGATGACCATGCGTTGGCCGCCTGCAGGGCTGCGTGTGTGCAGATGAAGTATCTATGGTGGGTGTTGCATCCCAGGCTGATCACACGCGGATTCCCTCGAGTTGAGATCGGTTGCGGCATCAATTCCGGGATGATGACGGTCGGGAACATGGGTAGCGAGGCCAGGATGGATTATACGGTGATCGGCGACCAGGTCAATCTCGGCGCGCGGCTCGAGGGGGTGAACAAGGAGTACGGCACGCGTATTCTCATCAGTGAGTCGACCTACCGTCAGGTGCAGGATCGCGTCATGGTCAGAGAACTGGACCAGCTCAAGGTCAAGGGGAAGGAGGAGCCGGTCACCGTGTTTGAATTACTGTGTGTCCTGGGAGAGGAGCAGGAGACCTGGTACTTCAAGCCTGAACAACTCCACCGGTGGGAACACGCCTGGATCCATAAGCTGACGAGGTCGAATATGCTGCCTGAACGGGAGGCCCCGGAACAAGCCCTGCCGGCGTCGAGGAAATCGCCTGACAGGGTGGGCCTCTCGACGGTTCGTCGAGAGGCCTGGGCGGACCTGCCCGAAGAGATACGCACCTATGCAAAATCGAGTGTGGATAGAGACCGCGACATAGAAGACGATGTTGGGACTGTACTCGACGCCGGTGGTTGAGCCGTTGATAGACGCGGCACCGGGGTTCACCCGAACGCGAAGAGCGGTGGGAATCCCAGCGCGACGAACCCGAGCCAGACCAGATAAACCGGCAGGTACCCGGTCTGCCAACGCTCTACCGCCTGGAAGAATCCCTTCCGCAGAAAGAACCGTGCATACAGGATCGCGATACCGGCGAGATTCCCCAGCAGCAGGATATTCTCTCCCAGAGCGGCCATCTTGTTTGGTGTCATCCCGTAGGAAGAAATCCGGAAGATGATGGCCGAAAGGGCGGTGATATCGCACAGCATCGCGGTGATGACAAGGGCAAATGTGATGTAGTCGTACACCTGAGGCGGCTCATTTGCTTGACGCGCGGAGATGATGTAGATAGTAAGAGCGAGTACGATACCCAACATCACGTCGAACCCGATCAGGAATTCCCGTTCCGCGAAGGGGCTCGTTCCCGTGATCCCCATCACGCCGAGAAACGCGATCAAAACCAAGAGAAAGAGGGGCGTGAAGATCTTGGCGAGTACCGGTGCCATGTTTTCGATGATGCTGCTCTTGATCTCGGCCAGGAATACCGCGAACACCGGAATCGCAAAGATTCCGTAGATTACCAGGAACTCTTCCACGAACGGACCGGCGTCTATGCCGATGGACGAGAACAGCTCCATCGTGAACCCTACAAGCACCACTCCGCCGCATCCGATGAGGACCGCGTAGATGAATGCTTCCCCCGAGAGTCGGAGGAAATCCATCCGCCGCCGGCTGCTTCGCCGGTGGTTACTCAGATATGCGATACCGGCCACCAACCAGACGAACAACGGGAGATGCAGAGATGTCAAGAACACCGTCTGTCCCTCCTCCGCGAAGGGGTAGATGTTCACTGCCAATGCACATCCCGCAAAGACGGCGAGTACCACCGCGAGTACGGAAAACGGGGTTCCGTGACGCAATCGGAAGTAGATCACCACCGACGGTATTATGAAGATGGCTGCGTTCTTGAGGTAGATCATCTCTCCCTCGGAGACGCCGATGCCGAATAGCGCCGGAATCTTCCCGAGGGTTCCCGCGACCAATGCTAGGGTGATCACCCAGATGAGTTCGTTCCGAGCGATCTCTCTGTGTCTCAAATTCCCATCGACCGGTGAGACCATGAGCTGCTTCCACAGCTGTTCTCTCCTGGTCCGGGCAAACTCCCGGGAAACCTCGTCTGCATTACCGATCCGTCCTATCGAGATTAGGAAGGCCTCGTCCGGCTTGAGTCCCTTCCTGATGAGATCATCGATCTCGTCTCTCAGGTGAGATTCCAATTCCGCGATTTCATCGCTGTCGATCCCACCCTTGCCTGCAAGCCGTTCACGCCACGCCTCGATATCCGTCTCTAGATCGTACATAGTGCCTCCGTGTGACCGTCTATTGATTCGATGCCTATCTGAAAATCCTCTCGTTGATTGGCCTCAGAAGACCTGAGTGTGAGATGCAGCAGGCTTATGAGATGCCTTCTTAGATGTTCCTGCGAGATCATCCACGAGTGCCGGTCCCACAGACTGCGTAGAGTCGAGTCCACCGTGTCCCATTGTTTCTTGAGGTTCTCGAGCCCCTTGAGGCCGGCCCGTTCGAGCCGGTAATACTTACGACGTCTTCCTCCTTCGGGGTTATCCCAGTAGGCAGCTATCCATCCTTGCCGTTCTAGTTTGTGGAGTACCGGATACAGCATCCCCTCTGACCATTCGAGCTCCTTATCCGATAATTCTTTCACTCGCTTGATGATGGCGTACCCGTAGTTGTCACCCTCGTCGAGGATAGAAAGCACCAGCGGAATCGAGGATGCCGCCACCAGGTCCTTCTCTATGTTCATCTTTCGCCTCGTTGTATACCTAATAGTACTATGTATATTGCCATTATACATAGAAGTGCGAGGTATTGCAAGGTGTTTTTACGTTTTTCAACTTATTGTAATGGTGGCCCGATGTGTATTGAATTGGGCATTTTGATGGAGACTCGAGGAATGTTATTGACTCGCATCCGGGACATGATACAATGAGAGGTTGCCGCGACCGATCGGCGGGGCCGTTTCGGGAGTGCGGGGAGGATAGCAATGGGTACCGGTGCGCAGGGAGAACGGGTGATACTGTTCGGAGGGAGGAGCCGCCGATACTCCTCCGAGTGGGGAATCACCGAAGAGATCGAGGAGTTGGGCCGCAAGACCGAGATGGAGTTCGTCGAGGTACCGGAAACGGAGCTTGTAGGACGGTATGAGCGCGTTGTGTCCGGCGACGACAAGGCGGCGAAATCGTTGGCCGAGGACCTCGCACGGGAACTCATCCTCGGACAGAATGCACCGAAAAAATCAGGCATGGCGCCGGCACCACCGCTGGAGCAGATCTTCGCGGCCACGGCCCTCTTTACCGCCATGGACGCTATTCGAGATACCCTCGACGGTGCTGCGGTTTCGATCGGGTGCTCGAAGTGGATACATGATGAAACGCTCCCCACTCCCTGTGTGGCATTGATGTTGTTTCAGGATTACGGTGTTCCGGCCGCCTGTCAGGTCGACGCGGACGCCATGACCCTCATGGTCTTGGTCCGGCGGGTAACCGGAAAGGTGAGTTTCATGGGCGGCGGCAAGAAAACGCAAGGGGTGTTCGGAGTCTCTCACTGTGTCCTCTCGCGGAGGATGATCGGGCCGGAATTACAGCCCTATCGGATCAGCAACTACCACGGCAGGAAGGAGTCCCCTACGGTATGGACCAGGATACCCGCAGGGCACCGGGTAACGGTATCCAGATTGACGGCGAATGCCGAACGTCTCGATCTCGCCACGGGAACTGTGGTCGCATGTCCGAACAGCAATAATCATTGCAGAAACACCATCGCCATCGAGGGGCCCGACCGTAATAAACTGTTGAAGTCTGTCCGGGGAGTGCAGAACCACTTCCTCGTGACCGACGGAGACATATCGAAAGAGTTGACAAAAGAGGCTGCCAGATTGCACATCGAGATCAACCGACTCTGATTCCGGCGATCGCGTGGAGCTACGGATCGACTAAGGCAATCGATTCAAGAAGGGTGACGTCGTCAATACCCGTGAGGCCTTCTCCTCTCCCGCCCGTAGCCACCCGGTCATCTCGTCTGGATCGAAGGTAAGATAGTCGGTGGTCAGGACCGAGTCCGGCCTGAGACCTTCGACGATCCGGTCAACACGGCACTCTTGGTTGAACAACGCACAAAACTCCACACTTTCGAAAATTCTGCGAATCCTTCGGCTGAGCAGCGGGTGGGTTTTTATCTCCTGCAGAATTCTTCGTTTTGCCCGTAACGCGATCTCGGCCTGTTTCGTGAGCAGGTAGTCGTTACTCATCGTCTCGCTCATCACGATCTCGAGGCTGCGGTAGATGACCTTGTCCAAGCGGTCGTAGTGTTCGCTGCTCCGTTCCAACTCGACCGGGTCGAGAAAAATAGGCACGATGACTTCCGCCCCCTTGCGTACCGCAGTCTCGAAGGGGATGATGTCCCGCAGTCCGCCGTCGTAGCAGATGTCTCCGTCGATATTCGTGGGCTCCATGATTACCGGCACACTGGCCGAAGCCAGCATGGCGTCCATGAACCGTTCCCGTGTCATTCCCGGGTCTTTCGCAGAGGTGACGACCTTTTCACCGGTGATGAAGTTCGTATACACCACGAAACATTCGGGAGCTTCCGGTCGTTGCAGCCACTCGAAACACTCCGGATAGAAGAGGTGCCGGATCAAGCGTCGGAGTGGTGCCGTCCGATTCAGGCTGTCCTGCCGTTGCACGAGTCCTACCACCCCCTTCGGTTGCAGGACATCCTTGGTCGAGACATGGGTGTAGAAGTAGATGAGGGTTTCGTATGCATCCCTGGCCATCTCCTCGGGGCCGGCCATGAGCGCGGCCATGGGAGCGATCAGTGCGCCGGTAGAGACTCCGCCGACCAGTGAGAACCAGCCGTCTGAACGGTAGGTATCGAACAGGTATTTCACCACGCCTACCGCGAAAGCCCCTTTGCTTCCGCCTCCGGAGATCACCAGGGCGATAGGGGCATCGCTGTTGCGCCTTTTTTTCATCTGATTTCTCCGCCTGTCGTTTGTTGTCGCCTGTGCCGACGTCTGAACCATCGGAGGCCATAGTAGACTGCGAACAACAGCACTGTGATGATCAGGTCGGCAGGCCCGCCGGAGCGGATGAGTGGCGTCTCGAACCCCAAGACGGAGTAGGGCTCCGGGACGAACGGACCGAGCCACCGGGTGCCGAAATACCCGAATATGAAGCTGTCCAGTACCAAGTGCGAGAATATTCCTAGGGCGAACGCCGCCACGAGACCGGTAGGCGGCATCCGGCGCGTAATCAACAGGTACCCGAGTCCCGCCGCCGCCGTGGCGAAGACGAGTCCCAGCAGCCCATGGGTCCACCACGGACGCATGAGGAAGATGTCGTCTATTCCCCTGGCCCGGGCCATGAAGTAGAAGATGCGGCTCCAATCCGGATAGATAGCCCCGAGTACGCACGCAATCCGTTCGGGCTTTCTGTATCCCGACGCCTCTGAGAATGCCATGGCGAACGCCGCGTGTCCGAATCCGGTCATACCCATACAATATACCCACTTGAGGTAGCCGGACAAGTCAATTTTCGCGCAAACCTATGAATGGTGAACCGGTTCTCAGGGGCGTTCCGCCGTTGTCAATGCCGTACGGGGGTGCTACAATTCACGGCGTGAAGAGGATACATCCACAGATCGAGCGTTGGAGTAATGAGAGTAATTAGAGAGGTGTTTCTGAGCCTCGGAGTCCTATGCGTTTGTGCGGGGTGTGCTTCGGTCTCCGGTACAGGCGGAAAGGAGCAGAATCTCGCATCGGATGTTCGTGGGGCGATGATACGTTCCACCCTGCCGGATCCGTCGGGCAACGAATGGCCCCGGTTTTTCAGCGCCACCCCTCGGGTCACCGACCTCGATACCGAACGCAGAGCGTGTATCGCTGGAGCGGCTCGACAGGCGGCCATGTACCTCGAGGTTTCGGGACTCGACCTGATCCTTGGTTCGGAGCGTTCCGGAGCCGCCGTCACGCTGCAGAATACGGTCTGGAGATACGACGAGGCGTCGGCGGGGAATCTGGCGGCCGAGGCGGAGATAGTGCAGGAGTATCGGGACGCGGAAGGGACTAATATGCTGGTCAGGTTTCCGTCAATCCAGCTTCCGGCAGGAGTTCCTGATCTCAGCGATCTCCTGGGCACAGACGATGAACCGCCGAGCTGGACGGTGCACACGCCCGTGTTGAAGGGATATCGGCTCGCGGTGGGGACGGCATCGCGGAAGCGGCTCTTCACGGATTCTATCGAGGCGGCCGACCGGAGTGCCCTGGCTGCGTTGTTGTCCCGGTCGGCCGTCTTTGTTGCCGGATCCGGTGCACGGTCCGAAGCCGCACCCGGCACAGTAACCACCTCGGGCAGGGCACATCTATCCGCGGGAACGGTGCGGGGGTTCTTTATCCTGGATCGTTGGGTCTCACCGGACGGCGGCACATACTATTCTCTGGCGGTGTGCGTCGGTTCGTGAGATCTATAATAGTTAGGTCGGACCGTGGATGTCATCCGCGGATGAAAATTAATGAGAACTGAGCAGCGAATGAAAGTGAACAGAAGCGAACAGAAACGATAGAAGCGAATGGAAGGAATTGGAGGAAACATGGAATACAGGACATTGGGGAGAACGGGATTGAAGGTCAGCGTCGTCGGCGTCGGAACCTGGCAGTTCGGCGGCGAGTGGGGCGTCGATTACACTCAGGAGCAGGCGAGTGGTGTGATCGACGCGGCCAAGGAGTGTGGGATCAACCTGATCGACACGGCGGAGTGTTACGGCGATCACCTCTCGGAATCCCTGGTCGGCGGTGCCGTCCGGGGTGATCGTGAGTCGTGGATCATCGCCACCAAGTTCGGCCACAAGTTCACAGGCCGCTTCGAGCGGGACCGGGACTTCACCGGACCGGGGGTACGGAAACAGCTGGAAGAATCCCTCAGGGCACTGGATACCGATTACGTCGATCTGCTGCAGTTCCACTCCGGCAGCGACGAGGAGTTCGAGACCGAAGGGCTCTGGGAGGAGTGCCGCAAGCTGGTGGATGAGGGGAAGGTCCGCTTCCTGGGTATCTCGGTATCGAAGAGCAGCAACCTTGAGCAGGTGAAGAGGGCCTCCGAGGTGGGCGCGACCGCCATCCAGGTCATCTACAACCGCCTCGACAGGAGCCCGGAGGACGCCCTCTTGCCGGAGTGCACGCGGCAGAACCTCGGCGTCCTGGCCCGGGTGCCGCTTGCAAGCGGATTCCTGAGCGGGAAGTATAAACCCGGAACCAGCTTCACCGATCCCAACGACGTGCGCTCCCGTAGGGACGCCGAACAGGTGAACAGGACCTTGGCGGAGGTCGAGAAGATCGCCAAAGAGGAGGTACCCGACGGCCTCGACATGGCCTCCTGGGCCCTGGCCTGGGTCCTGCAGAACGAGGCGGTGACCACCGTGATTCCGGGCTGTAAGAATCCCGAACAGGTCCGCTCCAACGCCAAGGCGGTGGAGTTGTTGAAGTAGACCGGGAAACCGAATATACTTCGCGCCGATCATCCCGACACAAGAGTGTCGACAACACATGCTAGATCAGGAATCGAGGAGACAACCATGGAATGGAAGGCGAGTCACATATTGGTGAAGGACCAGGGGTTGGCGCGGCGGATCAAGCAGGATATCCAGAAGGGTGCCCGGTTCGAGGAGCTGGCCCGGAAGCACTCCACCTGTCCGAGTAAATCCAGCGGCGGCGATCTGGGCTGGTTCGGTCCCGGCAAGATGGTCAAGGAATTCGAAAATGCCTGCAGCAAACTCGGCGTCGGTTCGGTCAGCGATCCCGTCCGAACCCAATTCGGATATCATATCATCAAGGTGACGGGGAAGAAATAATTCGCCTCGGGGTTTGTGTCCGTTCCATGTGCTATCAATAATTGCATGTAATAGCACATGGGATATCGGATATGGTTCGCCGAG
The DNA here is from genome assembly GCA_964485495.1 of uncultured Spirochaetales bacterium. Lineage (GTDB taxonomy): Bacteria > Spirochaetota > Spirochaetia > CAZAKE01 > CAZAKE01 > CAZAKE01. The sequence goes on along the minus strand of CAZAKE010000017.1, from coordinate 27,932 downwards.
AGCATTGATCATTCATACCAACCCTTCCTAAATTTGCCGGGGCTGATGGATTTGAGTTTGGTGAAGGTCTTGGTGAAGTGGAATCTGTCTGAATATCCCAACCGTTCGGCAATCTCCTCGATGCTGAAATCGGAGAAGTGAAGCATCGCACATGCCTGTTCTATCTTCAGCTCCTGTCGGTACTGAAGCGGGCTTTCTAGGAAGATTGCCTGGAATTTCCTTTCCAGGGATTTGATACTCAGACCGCAAAAATCCGCAACATCCTGCATCTTGATCCTCTTGTGCAGGTCCGCGGATAGCATGGAGACAGCCTTGGAAATCCGGTCATCGATAATTCGCCGACCGGAATAATAGGATTCGGGCAACCTGCTCAAGGATAGCTGACACAGCGCGGCAACCTGCTGATAGACATCGATCGGTAGCTGCTCATTCACTCGTGATGCAATGAGAATGTCGTGAAAGAGATACTCAATCCCGGTATGGTTTTCAATCTCGAATATTCCCGGCTTGGTTTTCTCCGCCCTGCCGTCAATCGTAAAATAGAAAAACAACTGCCTCACCGGTTGTGATGAGTGGCATGAGAGTGGAGCTTGCGGCGTAATCAGTATCTGTTTTTGCGGAAACAATGGAATTTGTCGTGATTCATGGCTGATCTCCGCTCTGCCTTCCAAATGCCAGATCAATCTCCAGTACGGTACCAACAGATTGGTGAAGTTCCAAAGATTGTGGAAAATACTCACCCGGAGGATTTTAATTCAGGGAGCGATATACGCATAGGGAAAACCGGCGGAGTCGGTCATATATGTCGAAATAATACATATTTTTGTCAATTCTTTCTATAGGATTATCGGCGATGCGTACTATACTGAACAAAAGGAGTTCACATGAGATTACCAACGAAAGCACAAAACTACCATCGAACTCAGAATACCCGGGATTCATATGGCGGGTACACCGACCTCTCATTCGAAGCCAAAGGCTACTTCTACCTGCACAAGGATAAGAGATGGTGGTTTGTCGACCCGGAAGGCAATGCCTTTCTGTCCTTCGGGATCAATCATATCGAGAGGCATCGAGTCCTCCATACCTATAACAGAAACCATTGGGCTAACCGGTTCGGGATATCGCCGGACTCGGATCCGAAGGATTTCTTTCCTGGACTCCAGGAGAAGGTCAAGGCCGACGTTGCCCTGGTAGGGCTGAATACACTCGGCTGTCATACTGATCACGAGTGGTACACCGACAGGTTCATCCCCTATGTGATGCAGGTGCGGTTTGTCGATATTTGCCACTACATGCAGCCTGAGAAAGAAGAATTCCACGATGTGTTCGACCCATCGTACCGGGATCACTGCAGGAAGATAGTGCAGGAGAAGGTGCTTCCCCCAAACCCGATATGGGGATGATTTCGCTAAATTCAACGCGGTGTATGATACCAACTACACCTCTTTCGATGAGATTAGGAAGAGACCCAACTGGCGTCCCGGGGTAGATAACCAGAACGAGCGGGAGGTACAGGACAACCTGGAGTTCCTGTATGTCATCGTAGACAAGGCCTATTCGATTCATACCAGCGCCATCCGTGAGGTCGACCCGAACCACCTGATTTTCGGTGACAAACTGAACGGCAACTCGGATACCCCCGACGAGATCGTCAAGTTGGCGGACAAGTACTTCGATCTCATCTTCTACCAGTACTACGCCTTCTGGGATGATCAACGGACCCTCCTCAACAGGTGGTCCGAGTTCACCGAGAAACCCTTTTTCATGGGGGATTCCGCCGTCAACACTCCCTCAAGAAACATACCAGATCCCTACGGGCCCCACTGCGCCACACAGGAACTACGCGCCGAACGGACGCAGGAGCTCCTGATGAATACTTTCCGTCGCGATGATTTCATCGGCTGGAGCTGGTGCGGCTGGCTGGATCAATGGCACGTCGGCGAGTCACCCGTGTACAAACAGCATGGGGGCCTGCAGGATCCGTTCGGGAATTTCCATCGGCCGATGCTGGAGGTGATGAGCAACTTCTCGGCGTTGATGTACGAGTATGCCGCGGAGTAAGACACCCGGTAATCATACTCGTTTGTAATCGGACGGTACACGTATCATGAGAGGGTGGTCAAAGGAACTGGAAGCTGAGGATAGAATAGTATTTCGAACTTGACAACCACCGCCGACGGACTTACAATTATTACTGAAATGAGTACCAATCGATTCGGACAGAACCTACTCACCCTATCGGCCCTACTGCTATCAACGGGCCCAGGGTGTGCGTCGGCCGGATCGGTGGTGACCTGATTCGGATCGGATCGCAGAAGATACACGCCATGGGCCATCCTCGTCCCGTGGCGTTTTTTTATGGGGTGTCATCCGCCGGTCGATCCGGTAGAAGTACTCCCACCCGCCGGGGACCTGCACGGACGGCTCATGGCTCTCACACACAAGGAGGCATGAGAAACGATGAATTACAATCCACACGAAATCGAGGCTAAATGGCGAGCCCGGTGGGAGGAATCGGACGTGTTCGATACTTCACCATCCGAGATGGAGGATCCCTTCTACGTCCTCACGATGTTTCCGTATCCGTCGGGGGAGCGGTTGCACATGGGGCACTGGTATCAGTACGGGATCATGGACACCTGGGCGCGCTTCCAGAAGCTGAAGGGGAGGGAGGTGTTCCAGCCCATGGGGTTCGACTCCTTCGGTCTTCCGGCGGAGAACTACGCCATCAAATCGGGAGTACATCCGGCCGAATCAACCGCCAAAAACGTCGCCTACATGACCGATCAATACAGACGGATGGGGGTCGGTTACGCCTGGAAGCACACCATCGACAGCTCGGACCCCGGCTATTACCGCTGGACCCAGTGGTTGTTCCTCCAGCTCTACAGGCGCGGATTGGCCTATCGGGCCGGCGGCCCGGTGAACTGGTGTCCCGACTGCAAAACCGTCCTCGCCAACGAACAGGTGAAGGACGGCCTGTGCGAACGCTGCGACACCCGGGTGACGGTACGAGAACTCGAGCAGTGGTACTTCCGGATCACCGAATATGCTGAGGAGCTCGGTGCGGAATTGGAAAATCTGGACTGGCCCTCGAAGACCAAGGCCATGCAGCGCAACTGGATCGGCAGGAGCAGCGGAACGGACATCGTATTCCGTGTTGCAGGAAGTGTCGCAGGTGCCGTTCATGACGCGGACTCGATGGAGAACGAGAACGCAGAATCAGGATGCGAAACCCGGGTCTTCACCACCAGGGCCGATACCCTCTTCGGCGTGACCTATATCGTTCTCGCCCCCGAACATCCCCTGGTCGAGGAGATCACGACATCGGACAGACTCGAAGCGGTACGCGAATACATAACCCGCAGCGCCGCGCGATCGGAGCTTGACCGGATCTCCGATTCGAAGGAGAAGACCGGGGTGTTCACTGGGGGATCGGCCGTCCACCCCCTGACCGGTGAACTCCTGCCTATCTGGATCGCCGACTACGTCCTCGCAGGATACGGAACCGGGGCGGTCATGGCGGTGCCTGCCCACGACGAGCGAGACTTCGAGTTCGCCCGCCGCTTCGGCCTTCCCATCCGACCGGTGATTACGCCTGAGGCCGCACACCCGGGTACACGGACTCACTTCCTTGCTCCCGGCTTCGACCCCGATTCCGATTCCGGCACTAACACCGGCATCGGCACCAGCGTCCGGGGAGCCGATGAGGCTTCCGATAATCCCGATGCACTCTTCACAGGGTATGGAATCGTCTTCGATTCCGGCGATTATACCGGGATGACGAGTCGGGAGATGATCGCCCGTGTCTCGGCTGATCTCGCGGCCGCCGGCAAGGGCGGTCCTTTGGTGCGGTATAGACTCAGAGACTGGCTGATCTCGCGGCAGCGGTACTGGGGCGCTCCTATTCCGATCGTACATTGCCCGGAGTGCGGGGTGGTGCCGGTGCCGGAGGAGGACCTGCCGGTCCGTCTGCCGGAGGCGATCGAGTTCCGACCTACCGGTGTCTCGCCGTTGGGTGAATCGGAGGAGTTTATGTCCGCTCCATGTCCTGTATGCGGCCGCCCCGGGAGGCGTGAATCGGACACCCTGGACACCTTCGTCTGTTCATCTTGGTACTACCTGCGCTTCCCAGATCCCGATCGTGATGACGTTCCCTTCGACCCGGATCTCACCCGGAAGACTCTGCCTGTCGACAGGTATTGCGGGGGGCCGGAACACGCCTGCATGCACCTCCTGTATGCGCGGTTTGTCTGCAAGGTGCTGCGTGACGCGGGGTACATCGAGTTCGGCGAGCCATTCCCGCATCTCACCCACCAGGGTCTCGTCCTGGGACCTGATCGGCGTAAGATGTCGAAGCGGGGAAACGCCGTGTCCCCGGATCCGTATGTCGAAGAGTATGGGGCCGACGTCCTCAGGCTGTGTCTCCTTTTCAGTTTCGATTTTACCGAAGGCGGCCCCTGGGATGAGGGCGGATTCGCCGCCGCCTGCCGTTTCCTCGACCGGATATGGCTGCTGCTGGAGGAGAACCGGGATCTGTTGAAAGGGACGAAAACCGGTGCAGACCACAAAGCCGAGAACCCCAATCTCGAGACGATCCCATACACCGTCGAGACAGACATGGACCGTGATCTGGCCTATCGCATCGAGTACACCGTCCTCCATGCGGGGCGGGATACAGACGCATTCAAGTTCAACACCGCCGTAGCCCGGTTGATGGAGTTGGTCTCGGATACCGGAACTTACCTGAGGACAGTTCCGCCGCACGAGCGAAATGATACGCTCCTTTCCTACACGCTGCGCGCAATGGTGATCATGCTGGCTCCCTTCGTACCCCACTTTGCCGAGGAGTGGTGGGAACGAGCAGGGGGAACGGCTTCGGTGTTCTCCGCAGCGTGGCCCGTCGTCAACGAACAATACCTCGTCCGCAGGAAGCAGACCTTTGCCGTCATGGTGAACGGGAAAAAACGCGGCGAGGTGACCGTTCCGGAAGACGCGGGAGAGGAGAAGGTCGTCGAATCCGCGCGAGGACACCAGAATGTCACCCGGTACCTCGAAGGCGCAGTCGTGAGTCAAACGATCTTCGTGCCCGGGAGGCTCGTGAATTTCATCATCTGCTGACCGCTCGATGCGGTCCGATTCCGTGTTCCGACTAGTTCATCGGTTTTCGGTCTGCGGTATCCGCCTTGACCTGAAGGATTTGAGGTCATACACTCTCTACATGGATCTACTCACCGAAGCGTTGGCGATCAGTACTCTGCTCGATGAGTCGGGCCTGCGCTGGATGTTTGTCGGCGGAGTTGCTGTGGGTATCCATGGATACATTCGTGCTACCGAGGATATCGATATCGTGATCGATGAGGAGGATCTACAGAAAATTGATCCCATCCTCGGAAAGAATGGTTTCATAATCAACGAGGCTCCTATCAAATTCGACGATGGATTTACCTTGCATAGGCGGGTGAAGATTTCCGGAGATGAGTATTTCGTAGTCGATCTGCTTGTACCGCCGGAGGAAAAAAAAGACATGCTCTCTCATCGAATAGAAGGTACTGTGGCCGGAAGCCGGGTTTATGTCGCGTCAAAAGAAGATTTGATTCAGATGAAGCGTGGAGCGAATCGACTACAGGATAAGGTCGATATATCGGAGTTGGAGAAGGGCGATGGGTGATTCCCGACTACCCGATTTCACCGAAGCCTTTTCGAAGGTGTTTTCTCTCGCGGATACAATAAGGAAACTCCGAGGCGGATTTCAATTTGCGAGGGACGACGCGATTCAGAGAGATCGGAGAATCATTGCTGAATGGAAAACGATCCAAGAGGAGAACAGAACCGGACATACCGGAGAATGAAATCGAATACTGCCGTCTACTCGTTACATACCCAAAGGAGGCGACGACAATGAAGATAACCGACATCCGAGTCCGTACCGTATCACTCGGACCTTTGGAGCAACCGTTCTGGAACTCCATCGTCACCACCACCGGCAGAGGAGGGGGGCGTGTTGAGATCTTGACCGACGAGGGGATCACCGGCATGGCCCCGGCGGGGGGCGGTGACCGGCATTTCATCGAAGGCCCGATCAAGGCGAAGCTGGTCGGCGAAGACCCGGGGCGGATCGGATACCTCTGGCAGAAGATGTACATGGGCGGAAGCCGCAAACCGGTCGCCAAGGGTGACTATATCAAGGCCATTTCAGACTGTACAATAGAGACTGTATGAATAGTATGAATTGTATGAATAGAGAGGTGAAGAACCCGGCTGCGGGTATTTCGAATGGCGCGGGTCCTACTATGGAAAATCCAACTCGCCGAAACGCCCGACAGGTCGAGACGTACCGAAAAATAGAATGCGCTATCGGGTTCATCCAATCACGCAGGACCGAAAAAGTCACCCTCGCCGATGCCGCCGCAGCGGTGAATCTCTCGGAGTATCACTTCCACAGGCTCTTCGTGGAGTGGGCGGGCACTACTCCCGAACGGTTCTTTAAATATCTGAAGAAGGAGTACCTAATCCGGCGGCTGGACGAGACCTCGTTGATTGAGGCAACCTACCGGGCCGGTCTCTCCAATCCGAGCCGGCTGCACGATCTGTTCGTCACCTACGAGGCGATGAGCCCGGGCGAGTATCGCCGCAGGGGAGCGGGTTTGAAAATCCGGTATGGCGTCCACGCCTCGCCGTGCGGTATCGTGTTCATCGCCGGCACCGACCGGGGAATCGTAACCTTGCGCTTTCTAGAATCGCCGAAAGAGGCGGAGGAACACGTGGAGTCATTACGCCTGGAGTTTCCCGATGCAGAGATCAAGATCGATCCGGTACAGACGGAACAACTGGTCATCGATATCTTCTCGACACTTCACCCATCCGCTTCCGTCCATCATGCCACACCCCCAACCGAGGTGGTCTCGAAGGGCAGGCAACGCCACTTCCATCTCCTGCTTCTGGGCACGAACTTCCAGATCAAGGTGTGGGAGGCCTTATTGAGCATACCCCAGGGAAGCATCGCCACCTACGGCAGCATCGCCGACTACATCGGGATGCCGGGTGCGTCACGGGCGGTCGGTTCCGCCGTCGCGCGGAACCCGGTTGGGTATCTGATTCCCTGTCACCGGGTGATCCGAACTCTCGGAGTCATCGGTCGGTACCGTTGGGGGCGGGACAGGAAGGCGGCCCTCCTCGGACTGGAGTTCGCCCTCGGGTCACCGGAGGGAGAGATAGGGTAATCGGCGGGCGAATTTCTGCCGCCGACTCGAATCTCTTGTGCATTCCTTCTTCTATCGGTACACTGCAGGGAGGGCATCAAAACTGTATGGAAGTTGTGTGATAGGAGGGTGGTATGTCGGTCAGATTGGGAATACTCGGGACGGCGAATATCGCCGCAAAGGTCGTGAAAGCCATGCACAGGGCGGACGGTGCAGCGGTAATGGCCGTGGCGAGTCGGAGGGTGGAACGGGCCAAAGAGTGGGCGTCTGAAAACGGCGTGCCCCGCTGGTTCGGATCCTACGACGAACTCCTCGAAGATCCGGATATCGACGCGGTATACATTCCCCTCCCACCCTCGCTGCATGCGGAGTGGACCATCAAGGCGGCTGAGAAGGGGAAGCATGTGCTCTGCGAGAAGCCGTTGGCCATGGACTCAGATGAGTCTACTCGGATGGCGAACGCATGCCGATCCGCCGGAGTGCAGCTCATGGACGGCGTCATGTGGGTGCATCACGATCGTACCGGCGCGATGAAACGAGTAATCGATGACGGCCGCCTCGGGCGGCTTCGGCACGTGAGTTCGGTCTTCACCTTCAACTGGGGAGACACCCCTCCGTCGGGAAACATCCGGGCGGACAAGAGCCTGGGCGGCGGTTGCCTGGGTGATCTGGGGTACTACTGCGTGCGCTCGATCCTGTGGGCCTTCGGCGTGCTGCCGAGTAGGGTGTCGGCTACGGCACGATACCGGAACGGAGTGAGTATCGACCTAACCGGCATGTTGGAATTCGATGACGATCGCACGGCAACGCTCTATTGCAGTTTCAACACCCATCCAAGGCAGTGGTTAGAGGTATCCGGCACCGAGGGGCACATGCTCGTAGACCGGTTCGTGTTGCCTTCCGAGGACGGGGCCGAGTACACCGTCGTCAGGAAGGCTCCCGACGGCATCGAGCTGTTCAAGACCGAACCTTGTGTACAGGAGGTCATGATGGTCGAACACTTCTGTTCGGCGGTCGAGTCGGGAACGGTGGAGGATCGCTACATTCGTGACGCATTGGACACCATGAAGGTATGTGACGCACTGGCCGAGTCGGCCGAACAGGCAGCGCCTATCGAGCTGTGATGTCCGACATTCCCACGTGCTCGAGATACGCATCGTTGTCTGCGATGTTGTTCGGTTGGCCCAGGTAGTCGAGGATCTGACCGACCTGGCCCCGGTGGTGGGTCTGATGGAGAAAGAGAAACTCGAACGCCTCTCCCGCGACCGCCGGACGCTCGGTGCCTTTCGAATCGGCGTACACGAACCTCTCATCGTATCGATCGGGGTCGAATTCCCTGAACCAGGCGATGATCAACTCGTCGAGGCCTGACCGGGTGTCTCGCATCTCGTCGAACTCCTCGTGCAGGTGGCGCTCCCACGAGAGTCCGGGAGGCGAAAGGCGTGGATCGGAGAGCACGGGGGATTCCGGTGCCAACGGCGAAAAACGCTTCAGCCAGTTGATGTCACATACCAGGATATGATTCAGGATGTCGTGGATCGATCCGAACCATCCGCCGGTATCGCGCTTCCGCACCTGGTCGGTCAGTGACCCGGCGGACTCATAGAGTTCCCTGTTGGCCCTGCGGTTGTAGGCCCCTAGGTTCTCGAATACCCTGTACGCATCGTAGCCCATCGAAATCTCCTCTCAGTTGGTGTGCCGTCAATTGTAACACCGATTACGATGGGATGCACCTGCTTCTCAGGCGGCTGAGAACTCAGCGTGAGGGGACAATAATCTCTCCGGCGATGATCTTGCTCTTTATATCGGCAATCTCTTCTGCGAGACCATCTGGAGCGCGTGTGAGGGTAATTGGGGCGAGATCTATGAGCCCGTCTTTGAGGCCGTACTCGATAGTTTTTGTGTGTTCGATGGTGCCGTCCAGGAAATCCTTCGCGATACGGACAACAGCCTCCTGTACGTTCTTGATCATCGATGTCAGGACGTTCTCAGGGGCGAGAAAACTCTGGTCGATGTCTACGCCGATTACCAATTGACCGACTTCCTTCGCCGTCCGAATGAGGCCCTTCCCGACTGTCCCCGCCGCATGATAGATCACGTCGCAGCCGGCGTCGTACATCTCCTTTCCGACCATCTGGCCGGTGGAGTAGCTGAGAAACGAGTCGGCATAGCGGGTTTCGACGACGACTCCCGGGTCCGAATAGTCGGCGCCGGCTGTGTAGCCGTCGAGGAACTTCCGTATCAGCGGGACGTTCTGCCCGCCCAGGAATCCGATCTTTCCGGTTCGGCTGGTTTTCGCCGCGGCATAACCGGCGAGGAACGACCCCTCCTGCTCCCGGAAGTGGACGGTGACCAGATTCGACGGTTGATACTCCACAGTCGTATCGATACCGCAGAAGATGTTTCCCGGATACCTACAGGCCGCATCGACGAGTTGCTCGTTCATGTAGAATCCCACGGCGAGGATCAGTCCGTATCCTTCCTGCGCGAGGTACAGCAAGTGTTCGAGACCGTCCTCGTCCTTCTGAGATTCGATGATGCTTGTTTTGACTTGAAGAAGTTCTCGCACCTTCCGCAAGCCGTTCCAGGCGGAAAACAGGAAGGAGGAATCATCGATCCGGCTTTCCCCGGTGCACATACCGATCTTTACAGCTTCTCGTCTCTCATTTTGCATAATCACTCTCCCGCATTTTTTCTTTTTTTCATGTAAGGCTTGATTGCTAGGAGATGGTTATCGAAATATGTGTTTTCAGTAAAAGTCGGTCGTGCCGCGAGAGAGTGTTACCGCCTGCGCCGTGCTGCACCGCCGCCGCCGCCGCCGAGGATGATCATCATGCCCAGGATAAATCCGAAATTATACCAACCGCCGTTGTTGTGAACTTCGTAGATGGTTACCGTATCGGAGAAGAGGGAGACGATAAACGCCACCGGGGCGATGAGCCCGTGCCACAGTCCCATTGGGAATCGTGCGACTTCGCCTCCACCGTCGGGGGTGCCGGCGAGTCGATTCGGACCGGCGGTACAGCCGGCCACGAGGAACAGTACGATCAGCAGAATGCAGAACGCGGTAATCTTTTTCATAGAATCTCCTCCTAACTGTGTCGATCTTCATCAGATCAATGGATACGAAACCACTAAGGCACATCGAACTACCAAACAAATTGCCATAGAACGGCGCCCAGCAATAATATACAGAATTTTTTTCACAATACGCCACATCTACCGGTAAAATTATTGTACAATCCGAGGCAGTAAGCTCAATAGGAGAAGATCATGAACATCGGAATAATCGTGTATTCCCAGACCGGTAATACTCTGTCTGTCGCCAAACAGCTCGAGGAGAGACTGGCGTCGGACGGTCACACTGTCTCTCTCGAGCGGGTACGGATCTCCGGTGATGCCGGACCCGGAACGAAAGATGTCACATTTACCAACCAACCGGACCCGACGAAATTCGACGCCCTGGTATTCGCATCTCCGGTACAGGCCTTCTCCCTGGCAATTCCCATGCAGCGCTACCTCGAGCGGATACCGCAGATTCAGGGAAAGAAGATCGCCTGTTTCGTTACGAAACAGCTTCCCTTCCGGTGGACCGGTGGAAATCGCGGAATCGCACAGATCGTGCGTGCATGTGAATCGAAGGGAGCCGAAGTGGTGGATACCGAGATACTTGTTTGGTCGAAATCCAAAAAGGATGCCCTGATTGCTTCGCTACTCATGAAGGTTTCGTCCGTGTTTCGTGCATAATCGAGACAAATGGTGAATCAGGCGGACCGGATTCACCGGCTACGCACGGTCGGTTTCCGGCCGTTTTCTCCAGGGGATCGCTCCCGACCGGCGCACTCGCTCCTGCATCTCCCCTATCAGCTCCTCCAAAGCCGCGGGATCCGAGCCGGCCAGATCGGTCGTCTCCTTCTCGTCACCATCCATATCGAACAGTTCCAGCGGGTCGAAGGGCGTGTTGTGGAGCAGCTTCAAGTCGCCGCGGCGTACCGCGTGGTAGTCCTGTCCGAAATACTTTCGGCCTCCTTCGCGGCGGACCCAGTAGTAGAGGCGGCTTGAAAAGTCCTGCTCCTCACCCAGGAGGGTGGGGAGGATCGAGTGGCCGTCGATTTCGTGGGACACCGCGACGCCGGCGGCCTCGCATGCGGTGGGGAAGAGGTCCATGATCATCCCCATCTGCGACGAAACCGAGCCGGCCTCGATGCGGCCCGACCACACCGCCATCATCGGCACCCGGATGCCGCCCTCGTACATCTCCTGCTTGGCGCCTCTTATCTCGCCGTTGTAGGCCCCCACGTCCAGCTGTCCGCCGTTGTCGGAGCAGTAGACCAGGAGCGTGTTCTCGTACGTGCCGCTCGCCTTCAATGCTTCCACCACACGGCCGACACCCGCATCCATCTGTTCCACCAGGGCGACGTACCTGGCTCGCTGGTCGGATATCTCCGGCTCCCGCTTTCGGACCCTCTCGAACCACTCCTCCGGCGGCTGGATCGGCGTGTGAGGCGCGTTGTAGGCCAGGTAGAGGAAGAGCGGTTTGTCTCCGGCCGCGTGATTCTCGATCTCCTCGACCGCCCAGTCGGTGAAAATATCGGTGGCGTGCCCCGCCGGATCGATAGTCTCCTGTTCTCGCCGCATGTAGTTGTTGCCGTGCCGGAGGTGGGTGTAGTAGTCGTCCATCATGTCACCAAGGAACCCGCGGAAGGAGTCGAATCCCCTGCTGCAGGGATGGTTCTCCGGTTCGAGGCCCAGATGCCATTTCCCGATGATGGTGCTGCGATACCCCGCGCGATTCATCATCTCGGGCAGGGTGACGGCGCCGGTATCGAAGTACCCCCAGCTGTTTGTCTCGTGGGTACGGATCACTCCGGGTACGCCCACCATGTCCGGGTAGCGTCCCGTCATGAGGGACGCCCGGCTGGGTGAACAGACCGGAGAGTTAGCATAGAAGCGGGTGAACTTCATGCCGTCCCGAATCAGCCCATCCAGGTTCGGCGTCTGGATGTTCGGCCCGCCGTAGCCGGTCACGTCGCCGTATCCGTGGTCGTCGGTCAAGATGATGATGACATTCGGTTTCTTCATTGCGTGCTCCAAATTCCGTAGGGTATGTTCCACTGCCGTAGTGACGAGGTACCGACAAGGGAGCAGGAAAGGAGTACTCCCGCTAATCTTTCGAGTGCTCTACACGAGTGGATCATTATCGGATACTATAACGGATCGATCGAGAGATGAACAGCATGGATACAGACTTCGAAACGTTAAAGCGTGCATACACATGGAAGCCCATCAGGAACTGTCCGGGCCGGTTCGTGTTGAAAACCGGTGAGAATCCGTCCATCTCAGATCTGCTGGGAGAGGATGTTCTCGTCGATGTCACCGAACATGTCGATACCCCTGCTCCGGATCCTGTCTGTGTGTACCCCTTCGATGAGGGAGGGGGAATTATCTCTTACCGGAAGTCCGATGGAAACTTCGTGCATACCCTCAACACGCCCGAAGGATTCGAGCGAAAGTTGCATGACCTTGGAATTCGGTGAAGCCCGTTCGCACGTCCATATTTCGGGCGTATACGAAGCGCCACGATATCATAGGGATCTTTCTGAACTCAAACCCGGCGGATTCTTCATTCTCGGTGACCTTGGCGCTGGTGACGGCGTCGGGGGAATCGCTTCCGCCCCTGCCGCGGCCTTGACGGCGAAGGCCACGGAGCCGTACGCGGCACGCCGCTCCGCGGGTGAGAGCTCCTTCGGGTCGGGCAGGCCGGCCTGCGCCGCGAGCGTCACAACCTTCTCTCCGTAGTACTCGTCGATCAGGTCCGAGAGAAATCCATCCACCGCATCGTCGGGAAGCAGGCTAATCGCGCAACCTCCGAAACCGGCGCCGGTAAGCCTCGATCCCAGGGCTCCCATCCTCCGTGCGGCTTCCGTCAGCGCATCCAGTTCCGGACAGCTGATCTCGAACAGATCCCGGCAGCTCGAATGCGACGCATCCATCAGCCGTCCGAACTCCTTCATCCGGCCGTCCTGCAACGTGAAATGAGACTGCTCCACACGGGACCACTCCTCCAGGACATGTCGCAGCCGCTCCCTCAACTTGAATCCCTCGGCCGGTATGGGCCACCGGGAGCCGTCCCGGCGGGTGCAGAAACGGCGTACCACCGTATCTTCCGTACAACCCAGGGCTTCCGCCAACTCCGCGATGGAGTAGGGAGACGGTTTAACGGCGGTGTCGGGTACGGTGGTGAGTGTCTCTGCCGGGAGGCCGGTCCGGGCGGGGGTAAGGTCTCCGATGAGATGGATCCGCGGATCGTTCCGGGCCATACCGGCTATTGCCTTGGCGATCAGGGCGGTGGCCATGCGGCATTCGGCGCTTCGTCGGTTATACCGGTCCATGGCTCCCTGGGTCTTGGCGGCACGAACCAGGCTGTGAGTCACGACGAAGGAGTATCCCGCGGGCATTGGTACCGACGTTACCGAGAGTGGGTGAAAATCGATGCGGAGAGCGTGATCACGGACTCCGTTCAACGAGGCGGCCTGGTCCATCCCGCCCCCTTGGGTGCCGACGTACCGTTCGGCCTCGGCCATTCCCTGAGCGAGTTCGAGCCTGTCGGCCGAAACGTCGTTGGAGGCGAGGAGGGCCAGTGCACTCAGCACCACCAGCGCCGACGAGGAACTCATGCCGCCGTCGGCAGGAATCGTACCGTGGATCAGCATCTCGTAGCCGTGCAGGCTGCCGGCGCCGCTCGGAGGGGAGCTCCCGCCGAGCATGGTCGAGCCGAGGAGCCACTGTACCGCCGCCTTGGGGTAGTTACCCCAGTCACCGGTCTCGAAGGCGGGAATCGTCGTGTCGACTTGGAACTCCCGCCGACCAAACCCTTCCTGCATAGAATCGACGAGTATCTTCCGGTCCCGCCTCGGACGCACCACCGCGGCGATATCCCTATCCACCGCCATGGGCAGGACCGGGCACCCGTTGTAGTCGGTATGCTCGCCGATCAGATTGATCCGGCCGGGCGCCCGGGCGAGAAAACACTCCCCTTCGCCGAACCGAGAGCGGAACGTGTCGAGGAGTTGTAGATATCGTGGTACCGTCGTCCGGAAGCCTTCATCGGCGGGATAGGAGGCAGCGAAGGCCGTCCCGAGGGTTGAGACTGTGTCGGCGTGATCCTCCGCCGTCCTGAGTGTGTCGTTCCGTAATCGCCCGATTGACGGGTACGTTCTCATGAGTGTGATTCGTCCGTGTCCGCGCCTGCATTCGATTCCGCGGGGGAGCCGGAGGTGCTTTCGGTCAAGACCCGCAGTTCTTCGGAGAGGCGGAAGAACTCGTCGGCATCCATGCGGCGGACGAACACGAGTCCGCGGGTCGCCCGGATCAGGGCGCTCGGATGGTCGTAGAAGAACTCCTTCCCCAGACACGTGAGCATGGCGGTATACTGATCTACCTGGATCTGCTGCGCGAGATCCGGGAAGGGACCGTCATATTCGTAACTGGGAAAGGAGGCGTTCCGTTGCGAGACGTAGGTGTTCATGAAGGACGATTTCTGCAGGCTGAACATGTTCAGGGAGACCGGCACGCAGACATCCGCCTCGCTCGGATGGAAGCGATACCAGACGTTCCTGTACCCCAGCACCTCGATATCGTCCCGCCCCGTCTCCTCCTGATACTGTTTCAGGGCCTGCGAAACCGCCTGCATGGTCTTGTAGTGGGTATCCGGACCGGAGGCCTCCGGATCCATCGCCACCGTGATGACGTCGGGCTTCACCCGTCGCATGAGATCCAGCACGGGAATCACGTCCCGAATGAAGGTCGGATCCTCGGTAAAGATCCGGCCCTGATAAAATCCGAGGCGCAGGTGTTCGATGGATGAATGGTTCCACCCGAAGTATCCCCAGAGACAGGCCGATTCCCACTCCCTGCACATCCCCTTGAGCTTCTGAATATGCGGCAGGTCGCGCTTGCCGGGATACTGGGTTTCGAAGTAGTTGATCAACTCGTTAACACGGTCCAGGAGGTTCTCCAGGTCCGATTCGTCGAAGACCTCGATCAGGTTCCGGAGGAGCCGTCTGAGGCCGCCCTCCTCCATGGCCTCCTCGGAGTCTTCCGCCACGCCCTCCAGGTATTTCCAGACGTCCCGGTCCCGGTAGTGAAGGTCCTGTGGGTCGAAATATCCCCGCTCCAGCCGGTTGTTGAATCCCAATGAGTCGGTCTCCAACTCGTGTTTCATCCTGAGGCATAGATCGAGCATGTAGGCGTTCGTGACGGCGGTGAATCCGCTGGTCAGGGTGGCGAAATGGTGGTAGTTGGAGTGCTCGCGGATGTGCCGGACTACCAGGGGAAGATATCCGAGCATGATGTCGTCGTGGTGAGGTTCGGTATGGAGGAACCGCGTGTCGGTATCGATGGTCATGCCTCTCTTGATCTTCTCCTTGAGGCTGTCGGCCACCATCCGGTTGAGTGTCGCCGGTTTTTTGCCGGTCCGTTCCAGGACGAAGGCGCCGAATTGCGAACCTCTGTAATCGTCGGCGGTGAGTTTCATGATCTCCTTGTCGAGGTCGATGGAGAGATCCACCACGATCCGCTCCAGATCGCGATCGGGCACCTCTTCGAAGCGGGATATCGTGCTGAGTCTCCGCGCGGTGAGACCGTGCGCCGCCCCATCGGTGAGATAGAATCGGGCGTTCGGCAACGACTGAAGCACCGTCGCGGGATATTCTCTATTCCTTCGCTTCTGAATGGCGCCGGCCACGATCTTCGCCTTGGCCTCGCCGGCGGCGATGATGATGGCGACACAGTCGGCATTGGCGGTGATCGTGGAGAGTCCGATGGTGATAACCAGCCGCTTTCGGGCGACCTCTATGCCCCCTAAGTCGGAGGCCGCCGCCGCCTGTGTCTCGTAATTTGTCTCGGAGAGCCGGGTTGTGGAGTACATGTCCGAACCGCGCATGTTGAAGCCGATGTGGCCGTCGGGGCCGATACCGCCGAGGAAGAAGCCGATTCCGCCCAATTCCCTGATCTTGTCCTCGTATTCGGTACACCACTGATCGATTCCGGCGATCACGTCCTTGCGGATCCGCTCTCTCCGATCCCGGGGAGAGCGATATCGCAGGCTCAGGTCCACCCCCTCGTCACCCCACACATCTTCGAGGTCCATCCCCTTAGGTAGCCCGATCTGCTCACAGTCGATGAGCAGGGCCCGGTCGCGGCCTATCCCGAATCCTTCGAGATAATATTTATTTACATAATAATGAAAGGAGTTGTGGTGGGCGGGATTGATCGGATAGAACTCGTCTATCTGTACGAACTGCAAACCCCGCATCTCCGGTTTCATCGACGGGTCGACGCCCCAATACTCCAGTTCAGATATACCATCCGCCGAGTTCCATCCGGAGAGAAACCTGTTCACCTCTTCGATGAAATACTGTGGAGACTTGCCGGTGGGGAGGGAAACCACTCCCTCGGGATTCGCCTGAACCCATTCGAGAAACCTGGCGGCGGTCATCGTGCCGAGGACGGGAAAGGATTCGGCGATCAGTACGCCCATCTTCTCATCGGGCTCGTATCGGAACTCATACGACCCCCGTTCGAGGACCTTCGATTCTACGTTCGAGAGGGATCCGGAGTGTGCCATCGTGTACCTCCATTTCAATCATACTCAACGAATCCGCTGCATGTCAAGAAATGTTCGAACATTTACGAAAAACTCACATTTCGGTCCTTTCGACGGTGACCGGGGGTTCTCGGTGTTCTCTATAGACGGGCCGTCTATAGATGGGCCGTACTTTCCCGTTCGACGAGTGTTCCTTCCGGCAGGATATATGCGGGGGCGGGCTTGCGATCGAGGAGACTGCGCAGGTACCGGGCGGCGAACAATCCGGGATAGGTCCAGTCGAACTCGCAGCTTGTCAGCGGCGGGGGTGGTACTTCCCCCCCCCGTATTCCGTCGAAACCGTACACCCCGATCTCCTCAGGGGCCCGGATCTCCGCCTCGTGCAGATATTCCAGCACGCCCAACGCACGGAGGTCGGTGGAACATACGATACAGTCCGGAGTCGCGCCCCCGGTGATGAAGGTTCGGGCAGCCTCGTATCCGTCCCGCTGGCTACCCTGGCACTCGTTGACATACGCAGGATCCAACGGTTCGAGCCCCTCCGCCTCGAGCGCATCATTCACCGCCTCGATTCGGCCGTTCCGCCGATAGCCGATGTAGGCGATACGCCTATACCCTACGGCGACCGCGTGACGGATGACCGATCGGAGTCCTTCGAGGAGCTTGATCTCGTAGCGGAGCGGGACCACCGGCTGGCCGAGGGCCTCCAGTGCGTCTCCATCGACGAACCGGAACGAGATGAAGCCGTCGAAGTGACGGTCACATTCGGGGGTGAGGACCACCTCCGGAAGCATCTCGCAGGAGAGATTGTACCGGCCGCTGCCCTCGATGATGCCGTTCAGCATCTCCAGATGGTGGACCCAGGTATACTCCCACGCGTCCGGGTCCTCGAATTCGGCGGTGGAGAGGATGACTCCCACCCGATAGCGGGTGAGTCTGATGTAGAAATCTTCACTCAGGAAAGAGCCGCGGCCGGGGATCCGCTTGATCAACCCCTCGGCCACCAGCCCCTCCATGGCGGCGCGAACCGTGCCCCTTCCGACGCCGATTTTCCTGGCGATCTCGGTCTCGGGGGGCAGGACCGTCTCCGGTTCGAACTGTCCGGTGAACCACTGCTTCAGCGTGTCGTATACCTGGTGCCTGAGCGGCACCGGGCTGCCTCTGTCGATGGCCGGCTCCGTGTCACCTGTGTTCACCGTGAGTCCCGGTTCTCCTTGGTCAGGCTCCCTAAATCCGGACCTCTTTCCCGGATGTGCCGGACTCGTAGATGGCGTCCAGGATCTTCTGGATGGCGATTCCCTGAGTCACGTCGGCACAGACCTCCTCCTCGCCGAGGATAGCCTTCACGAAGTTCACGAACCTGTCGGTGTGGGGGTACCGTAATTCCGCCGAGATCTTGTCGATCTCGTAGGGGGTCTTCAGGACGGGGTCGAACTTGAATACCTCCGCCGGGTAACAGGTCGCGCCGGCCTCGGTGCCGAATATCTCGACGTTGTGGTCGTTCAGGGGCTTCTGATGGATGGCCCAGGAGACGTTCAACGCCACGGTGACGCCACCTTTGAGTTTGATCATGGCGGTGGCGAAATCGTCTACATCGAATTTCAGGCCTTCTGAGTCGGATTTTCCCCATCCCCCGTATCCTAGGCCCCGGCTTCCGAATTTGGAGTAGGTGGCGCCGGAGACCGCTTCGGCGTCGAAATTGCCGATGGTGTAGAGGGCCAGATCGAGCATATGAACGCCGATATCCAGGAGACACCCGCCGCCTGAAAGCTGCTTGTTTCCGAACCAGGTTCCCGCCTTGGGGATTCCGGACCTGCGGAACCAGTATGCCTTGGCGTGGTAGATCTCCCCGAAGGCCCCGTCCTCGACGAGGGCTTTGATCTTCTGTGAGTCTTCGTTGAAACGCTGGTTCATGCCGATGGCGAACACCTTCCCCGAAGCCTTCACCGCCGCCTCGACCTCCTGGGCCTCCTTGAGGTTCATGGCGAAGGGCTTCTCCAGTATCACGTTCTTGCCTGACTCCAGGGCGGCCTTCGCGAGGGGGGCGTGGAACTTGTTCGGGACGGCGACGTATACGGCGTCCAAGTCCTTGTCGGCGATCAGGTCATTGGGGTCGGTATACTTCTTGGGGATGCCGAATTCCGTGGCGAACTCGCCGAGTCGCCGCTCGTTCATATCGCAGATGGCCGCGACCTCCGCCTGTCCGCTCTTGGTAAACCCGTTATACCCGCTCTTGGCGATGGCTCCCGCGCCGATGATTCCTACCTGTACCATATCGTACCTCTCTTGTGTGTAGTGTCGTATCCGGGCATAGTACCCGGATACGGGCCTGCGTGACCAGTCTGTAGTGGTCCGAAAATTGTGGAAACGTCACACGGCAGGATAAATCACCCCATTTCGGGCCATTATCCGGTAAAAAATCCCATAGATGACGCATTTCGATACGTAGATCGGCGCTGTGGCTGAAATTCCACACAAATGGGAACACTACATATTGCGAAATCTTGGAGGATCCTTCATGCTGGTGCCATGAATCGCAACGAGCTTCTCGCCTGGATCGAACAGGCGGGATCATTCACCTTCAGCCGTTCCGGCGGCCCAGGCGGTCAGAACGTAAACAAGGTCAACACCAAGGCGATCCTTCGCCTCCCGTTGTGTGACCTGCCGGTATCGGATGGGGACGCGGCCAGAGTAATGCGGAAACTCGATACTCGGCTCACCACCGAGGGGGAGTTGGTGATCCATTCTAGTGAGGGCCGCAGCCAGCGGGTCAACAGGGAGCTGGCCATGGAGCGTGCGGTGGCCATGATTGCAGGCGCCTTGCGCAAACCCAGGCAGAGGAAGCGGACGAAACCGTCACGGGCCGCGAAGGAGCGGCGCCTCGCCGCGAAGCGGCACCGGAGCGAGATCAAGCGCCGTCGACGGCCGCCTCCCGTCGATTGAAGACACAGGTACGACGGAGTATATAGATACCGTACATCGGAGTACGAATTTCGATTTCACCGAACGGAGTGACAGATGATTGAACAACAGAGAGAGACGGCCGTACGGATCTGCGGACGGCTGTCCGATGAGCGGCCCTCGCGAGAAGGGCCATCGGAACCGAAGGGGCAGGGGAGACTCTCTCCCACCGAGTTGGCCTATCTGGCCCAGAGTCTGCGCCTCGACGTTCTGGAGATGCTGCATGACCGGCAGAGCGGTCATATCGGCGGGGCCTTCTCGGCCGCCGAGATCCTCACCGTGCTCTACTTTCAGGAACTGCGAGTCCGTCCGAGGGAGCCGGTGTGGCCGGGACGGGACCGGTTCATTCTCAGCAAGGGACACGCCTCGGCGTTGCTATACGCCGTTCTCGCGGCCAGGGGTTTTCTGCCGCGGGAGGAACTGGCCACCTTCAGGGCGCTGAACAGTAGGCTGCAGGGACACCCGAGCATGCATTCGCTGCCCGGGGTGGACCTGTCCACCGGGGCCCTGGGGCACGGCATTCCGGTGGGCCTGGGCATGGCCATGGCGTCCGTGCAGGCGGGGTGTCCGGGAGGCGGTTTCCGTGTGTATGTGTTGACCGGCGACGGTTGTCTGCAGGAGGGGCAGTCCTGGGAGGCGGCCATGGCCGCGGCAAAGTTCAGGCCGCCGGGATTCACCGTCCTCGTGGACCGCAACCATGTGCAGCTGGACGGAACAACCGCGGAGATCATGCCCATGGGATCGGTGACGGAGAAATTCGCCGTCTTCGGCTGGGATGTATACGCGGGAACACCCGACGGCCACGATCCGGCCGCAATCTCCGAAGCCCTCGCGTGGGCCCGATCGACCGAATCGGACGCTCCCAAGGTCATCGTCTTCGACACCGTGAAGGGCAAAGGGGTTTCCTTCATGGAGGGGGAGCACGGGTGGCACGGCGCCCCGGTGGACGACGAGAGTTACGCCGAAGCCAAAAATCAGTTGGAACGACGGTTATCGGAATTGGAGGAGCGGTTATGAGTGCAAGTGACACACACCAGGAGATCGCCATGCGCGAGACGTTCGGGGAGAGCCTCGTAGACCTCGCCTCCGAGTTTCCGCGGATGGTGGTATTGGATGCGGACGTCTCCTCATCCACCAAGACCATCTACTTCGCCCGGGAGCACCCGGAGCGTTTCTACAACATCGGCGTCGCAGAGGCCAACCTGGTCGACGTGGCCGCCGGATTTTCCACCTGCGGATTCGTACCGGTGGTAAGCACCTTCGCCCTCTTTCTCGCCACCAAATCCACCGACCAGCTGCGCAACGTCGTATGTTACAACGGCTTGTCGATGGTAGTGGCGGGCGGATACGCGGGTTTGTCCGACTCCTATGACGGCGCCAGCCATCAGTCCGTGTCCGACCTTGCGATCATGCGCGCACTGCCGGGGATGCGGGTTTACGTGCCCGGTGATCCTGCGGCGGTGCCGGGTGTGGTCAAGGCGGCGCTCTCCTGCGGCGGACCCGCGTTCGTGCGTTTATCCCGAAACCCGACTCCGGTGATCAGCACGAGGCAGGAGTGGCTGCAGCTGGGAGCTATCGATCGGGTTCGGATTCTCCGATCGGGCAGCGATTGCACGATAGTGGCCTGCGGTGTACCGGTATACATAGCACTCGAAGCCGCCGAGAGCGCGGCGGCCCGGGGAATCGATCTGGAGGTGGTGCAGGTGACCTCCCTGAAGCCGCTGGATGCCACCGGCCTGGTCGAGTCGGCGCGGAAGACCGGGCGGGTGGTAACCGTGGAGGAGCATTCGGTGATCGGCGGCCTCGGCGGGGCCGTATCCGAGGTCTTGGCCGAAGAGTGCCCGGTGCCGATACGGCGTGTCGGGGTGAAGGATACCTATACCGAGTCGGGGCCCTATCCGGACCTCCTCGAAAAGTACGGCATCTCCGCCGGGGCCATCCTGGCCGAGGTCGACAGGCTGTTGCAACGGGAATAGAAACAACCGAGCCTCAGGGGTTGAACGGTCTTTGCACGTGTAAAAACTACGTTTTTACACGTGCTGTAGGTTCCGGAATACCGTGGCCAGGGCGTCATCGTCTCCCACGTTGCCGGGAAAGATCACATAGGGCATGACCGCGCCGGGTGAATCCGCCCCGGCGATACCGCTCCCGGGGTCTGCAGCGACATCGCGCGAGAGTTCGATGCGTACGGCCGGAATGCCCGGCAGTACCTGTCCGGCGACCCGGGTTCGGGAAACCCCGAGGCCGTGGGTCAAAATGTCGTGGGAGGTGATGCCCCCCTTGGCGATCATAAATGCCGGCGGTCCCGCCGGTGATTCCATCGCCGCGGCGGCCAGCGAGACTATGAAGGACGAGATAGTCTTGCCGGCTTGGATCCGTGCATGTCTGTCCGGGAAGATCAGTTCCGAGCGGGATGTATAGGCGGCAGGGGTGAGTCCGTCTGCTCGGGCCTTCTCGATTCGATCGATGGTGTCCCGGAGGTAGCTCTCCCCGCCTTCGAGGACCGCCGTTACCTCGATCTCGACACCGCGGACGCCGGGTTCCTCCAGGAGCCGTTCCACCTGCCGTGTGGTCTTGGCCACGTGAGAGCCCACCAGGATGATGCCGTTTCCCGCCGGCCTCTCCCCGTCCATCTCAACGGCTGGGTCGGTGGTGGAGTCGGAGTCCGGTACCGCCGGATGGAAGTCGTCCCGTGTGAGCAGCGGTCGGTTCGGTGTGTCTGTCACCGCCTTCACGAAGGAGGCCGCGGTCTGGAACAGGAAGCGCTTGCCCCGTGTGAGGGCTTCGTTGAGGGAACGGCAGAACGCCGCGAGATCATCGTAGGTCTCCGCGTTCACCCCCACGAATCGACGGTTCGACAGCCCCATCAGGCGGCCGGTCAGGGCGGCGCCGTTCCCGCGGATCTCCTCGAGCGAGATGGTCTCGACGCGTGCCGCGGAGATGCCGGTCTTCTCTTCGATATATCCGGGAAGGTGCGAGGTGGAGTAACCGAATACCGAATCTTTGGCGAATTCACTCTCGCTGGTAGGGATGAGCCCCGAGTCTGTCTGCATGAAATGGGTGTCGTCCCTGGTGAGCCGCCCTCCTTCGAAGAAGGCGGGGATCAGGAATATCGCGTCGGGCGCCGGGGTTCCGAGTTCCGACATGACTCGTTCGATCGCATCGATCTCTACCGGAAAATGGCTGCGCAGGGTCGAGTCGGACCGGCTGATGAACGATATCTCCATCTCCCGTTCCGAGGCCTCGTCCAGGATATCACGAACCGCATTTTCGATGATGGCGTCGGCTTCCGTCGAGTCGTATGCCCGGGTGTTGGTCAGCACGTAGAAGAAGGGTACCGCGTCTCCCAACGCCGCGGCCACCGTCTCCGGTCCGGTGTCGGTGATCAGCAAACATCCGTGGACGGTCTGAATTCCGGTGGGATCGTCGTCGAGTACGGCAAACCTGTGGTTCTTCATCGTTTCTCATCTCCGGGTAGTATGTCGTAGTCGGTCGGTTCCTCCTATTGTACCGCACCGCCGCCGGTTCGCATACTACGAGCAGCAATTTAATTCTGACCAGAGGAATAGTCCTGTACAGCAATTCGAAATATGGCTACCGCCATATTTCGAATGTGCCACATTTCTCCTTATTGTTGCCCTTTTCGGGGCGATTCGACGAGGTACGAAGTCGATATCGCAGAAAAGGAACTGATATCCGGCTATTACTCTGTTTAAAATTTAAACTGCTGAGTCCTGTACTACGAGAGATCGTCGCCGCGGGCGAGCCTCCCGGCCATGGGGATGTCGGCAGGTGCCAGGTCGTAGGCCGACAGGGTATCGGGAGCAACCCAGGCGATGCACGCGTGTTCGGTAGGGTGCGGCGTGCCTTCGAGCAGATGCACCTCGAGAAAGATGAGTCTGACCGTATGGTGAGGATATGGGTAGAGGGTGGTAAATATCCGCCGACCGGCCCTGACGCGTATGTGTAGCTCTTCGGCCAACTCGCGTTCGATACACGCCTCCGGGGTCTCCCCTGGTTCGATCTTTCCGCCGGGAAACTCCCACTTGAGGGCCAGGTGATCGCCGGCAGGGCGTTGGGCGAGTAGTACTCTGCCGTCTTTCCATATCACCGCCGCCGTCACCGGTATCGGTCTGTCTTTCGTCATACCGCTCCTCACCGTGTTGCTCTCTGTTCGAGACGTCACAACGCTACCTACTTTTCGAATCGTTGTCGGGACGGATACGATCTGGAAAAAATCGCACCCCCAGGATATACTATGCGGCCATGAAGATAATCGACTTTCACGCGCATGCTTTCCCGGACTCCCTCGCCTCCAGGGCCATCGGGGCCCTGGAGGCCGAAACCGACGATGTCAATGCCTGTCTGGACGGTACCATAGGCGCGCTGCTCGGGTCCATGGACCGGGCGAATATCGAAACGACCATCATCGCCAACATCGCCACCAAACCCGGCCAATTCACCCCCATCCTCGAGTGGTCGCGGCGGATCGCCTCTGATCGTATCGTCCCCTTTCCCTCTCTGCATCCGGCCGATCCCGATCCGCAGGCACGGGTGGCCGAAATCCATGAGGCGGGATTCAAGGGCATCAAGCTGCATCCCTATTACCAGGGATTCGTCTTCGACGACGAGGCCATGTTTCCGATCTACGGTGAGATCGCACGGCGTGGACTCATCCTACTCAGCCACACGGGCTTCGACATCGCCTTTCCGAGAGACCGGATCGCCGACCCCGTTCGGGTGCGCCGGGTCCTTGACGCCTTTCCCGACCTCCGTCTTGTCTGCAGCCATCTGGGAGCGTGGGAGGACTGGGACGAGGCGGAGCGCCATCTCATCGGTACTCCGGTGTTCATCGAGATCTCATTCTCGCTGAACACCCTTCCGCCGGAACGTGGGCGGGAGCTACTGCTTCGCCATCCGAAGGAGAAGCTCCTGTTCGGCACAGACTCTCCCTGGGAGGATCAGAAGAGCGCGGTCGAGAGGGTGTCGACGCTGGGGCTGAGTTCGGAACTCCTCGAGTCTCTGCTCTACAGGAATGCGGAGAAGCTGCTGGGAAATACTGCCGGGTCGATCTGAATGATCGGGTGTAGTGTTTCGGAGCGGACAACGGTGGATTATCCCGGTCGCGAGGCCGTCATCGGTCGGCGTGTGGTTCCGGATTGTCGTGAGTGTCGTTGGAGGCGTCGTCCGAATCATCCGCGGATGGCTCTTCTCGTGAGGATGTTGTCAGTTCGTCCAGGGTTTGGGGATCGAAGGTGAATTCCGTGTGCATGCCGAACCCGCCGTGGTCAGGCGACGGTTTCTCCCGGGTGATTTCCCTGATCTGATCCCGCAGATGGGCGGCCTGCTCGTAGTTCTCCTCCTCCACCGCCTGGCGGAGTTGGGCTTCGAGTTCCTCCTTCGGGTCGGGATGGTGTTCCTGAAGCTGCTTGAGGATCTCCTGGAGCTGTTGGACGGACCGTATCTTCTCGAACTCGAACACCGGCGTGTCGACCTTGGGCATCTCCAGAATGGCGCTCATCGCCGAGTGAATGTATTCCTTGGCCAGGTCGGCCTTGCCTGTCTCGAGAGCGATCATCGCCTTGGCGATGGTATTCACTCGCAGGATATACGGCTTGTATTGCAGGAGCTGTTTCTTCTCATCGTCCTCGAAGTAGGTTTCCACGAGTGTGGTGATGGCCAGGTTGTGGTCGGTGTCCCGCGCGGTTCTCCGGTAGTCGCCCTTCTGGAAGAGGACCAGATAACGGTAATAGAAGAGAATCCCCTCGTTCTGCAATTCCGCGAAATCGTCCTCCGAGAGTGTGTAGGAACCCTCCTCGTTGAGTGCCTGCTCGAGCTTGTCCTGGTATTCCCGAAGGGCACTCTCCTTTCCATAGGGACGTTTGCCGTCGGGCCTTCCATCCAGCTCATACTGCTCCACACCCAGGGGCAAACGCACCTGCATGATCTCCCGTCCGTCATCGGCGGTAAGGAACCGGACGGTGTCATACGGATCGTACTCCCACTTCCGCAGTAGGTCCGTAAGGTCTTCGTGCATACGAAAAGTATACAAACTTCACCGGAGATAGGAAAGGGCAATCTGCAGGCGGTCAGCTATTCCCAGCTATTCCATTCATCGTTGCACATGAGTACAATCACGTGTATGGTGTCCAATGACCCATTTCGGAGGATCAGCGGTTGATACGATCGAGAAGGAAAGGAAGCGAAAATCGCGGCGTTTTCAGCCTGCTATGGCCGAGTGTCGACGGTCGGCCTGCGGTGCCGGAAGAGACCCATGAGATCTCCGCGGACGCCTCCGCCGACCTCGGAATTTCCGTGCTGTTGGAGGCCTTCACCGGAGGACGCCACAAACCGCGGGATATCGAACAAGTTCTCATGCGGCTCCCGTCGGATCCGAATGTGATCGTCTATCGCCAGGACGTGTTCCAGGACATCATGGCGAATCCGTCGTTAATGGAGTGCCTGCGGGAGCTGTATCCTTCCATCGAGGTGCAGGACCGGTATCTCTACGGTGGTCTCGGTGGCTCCACGGCGTTTCATGAGATGATTTTCCGGCTGGAGGAGCTGACGGCGTTCGTGACGTGTGTCGAGGGATTGCGCAAGGAGCTGGCCCGGCTGGGGGAGCGGCTCGTTTCCGAGGGGTTCCGATCTCTCAGGGAGCGGATCGTGGCCATCGCCGAAGACGAAACCTTCCGGCGACTGGTCCGGGAGTTGCCCGAGATCGATCGACGGGCCCGTACGGTACGGAGTATCACCGTGGGGATCAATCTCGATGCGCGGCTGGTACCGCATGAAGCCGTTCTGGTGTCCGTGGACCGTGAGAGATTCGGCACCAAACCGGGTGGACTACTCGACCTACTCACGGGGAAGAAGGGCTCCGGACTCCAGGGGATCGGCCCGATGCACTCGGTTCCGGCCAAAGCCTCCGGCAGAGTAATCGCCGGACGGCCGCAGTACGAGTACGACCCGCTGTTGATGCCGCTCTTTCGGGACCTTTCGGACATCATGAACAAGACCGCGCTTCCGATCATCAGGGAGCTGAAGCGGTATGCGTCTATCGGCGCCGGCCTGTTCTCGGGTCTCAGGCCCGAGATCCTATTCTACCTGCAGGCGGCGGATTTTATCCGGAAGATGACGGACGCGGGTCTGCCCTTCTGTAAACCGGCGATCCTGCCTCCGGACGACGGGGTGATCAAGATCCGGGATTCCTATAACCTCTTGTTGGCACTCTCGCTCATCTCCGACGCGGACGGATCCGGTACGGCGGACAGCCCCTACACCGTGACGGATGAACTTGTGCTCAACGATATCGAGTTCGACACGTCCCGGGGTATCCAGATCCTGACGGGACCGAACCAGGGGGGCAAGACGGTCTATGTGCAGAGCGTCGGGCTGGCGCTGCTCCTGGGGCAGGCGGGACTCTTCATGCCGGGACGGTCGGCGGAGATCTCACCGGTTGATCGCGTCCTGACCCACTTTCAGATCGAGGAACGGCCCGAAGGGCGGACCGGACGGTTCGGAGACGAGGCCAAGCGGTTGTCGGACATCTTCCGTCAGGCGACACCCCGCAGCCTGGTGTTGATGAACGAATCACTCTCCAGCACGAGCGGGGACGAAAGCATGTATATCGCGGAAGATCTGATTCGGGCCTTCCGCCTGTTGGGATGCCGGGTCCTGTTTGCAACCCATCTTCACGAGTTGGCGAACCGCGCCGGAAGACTCGCATGCGAATCCGAGGGCGTTACCGGCGTGATCAGTCTGGTCGCCGGGGTAGATCCCGACAGTCAGATGCGGGAGGGGGTGACAAGACGAACATACAAGATCGTGCCGGGTCCTCCCATGGGCCACAGCTATGCCACCGAGATCGCCGCGAAATACGGCGTGAGTTTCGAGCAACTTTCCGGTCTTATCCACGAACGTGGGTATGGTGATGCATTTGATGAGAAAGAAAAGCAAGAAGGAGAAGAGAGATGAAATTTGGAGTCTGTACAGGAATCGAAAACGCCGCCGTTCTGGCCGATGCCGGATACGACTACATCGAACTACCGCTGGCGCCGACCGCGGAACTCGCCTCCGATGAGTATGCCGAACTCAAGAAACGGGTCGCAGACAGTCCTCTCGTTCCTGAGGTGTTCAATATCTTCCTTCCCAAACGCATC
>CAZAKE010000016.1:0-49407 GCA_964485495.1 uncultured Spirochaetales bacterium | reverse complement strand
CGACCATGTCGGTCTCATGACGTTTCGCTGCCGCATAGATCCCGATTATCGCCGGGAGCTCGCGAGGCTGACGATGGCCGGGCGAATTAAACCGGCCCTCGAATCTATCGTCGAGATGGTTCTGGCGTCTCCCGAAGAGGCGACGCGGCGCATGTTGATCGAGATGTTTCCGCGGACAGCCGCGGTTCACCCCCTGGTTTTCATCGAGTCACTGCGGCAGGCCGAATCGGTCACGGCCGCGGACGTTCATACCTTTATCGACTCGGGCTGGGTGAAAAACATGAGTGCCCTCGAGATCTTCCGTGGAATTCTCACACCGGAGAACCGTCATGTACTGGAGTCCGCGGTTCTCGAGTTTTCCGGAGAGATGGTTCGCGACAAGGATCGGGACGGATTCCCCGAGCGGAGGGTAACGGTCCTACAGGGGGATGTCCGCAGGGTGGTGATGGACGAGAACCAAAACGGTGTCTCTGAAATAGATATCACATTCCGAGAGGGCACCCCGGCTGAGGTTTCCTTTCTGGAAGAATGTCCCGGCTGCAGCCTTCGTATGACGTTCGATCCCTATCCTCAGGTTATGACCCTCGAGATCATGATGGAAACTGTCGATTCACCGGACTCATCTGGTCTTCGCCGACTCGCTCCTCAGTTTCCATCGCTTCATGCGGCAACATCTTCCGATGAAAGTGGTGAGAGTGATTCCGGAGTATCCGGCATTGCCGCATTTCTTGATCCGATCGTACCCGACGGTATTTCTGTCGGGAACCGGCGGAGTCCGAATACCCCTCTCATCTCCGAACCGATGACCGCCTCCTTCAGCGCAGGGACCTTCGGCTATGCGTGCGTCTTTCTCCCGGGCTTTCCATCCTCTCCCTTCGTCGAGGTTCGAAGGGGTGTGCCGTCGGCCCTGATCCGTTCGTTGATCCCGAAGGCTGTGAGTGTCGGACTCACACAAGACGACGTGCTGTACCTGCGGGGCGAACGGAGGAAGGTCCTGGAGAGTCGGGATGAGATTGGAGAGTCACGCACGATCTTCTCCCCGGACGGCTCCGTCGAACGAAGGATGCGTGATTTCGACGGGGACGGAGTATACGAGATGTACAGCGAGTATGTGGCGCCGAACTCTTGGCTGCATGCATACGATCTGAACGGGAACGACGTCATCGAGTTTCGACGGAGTGACGGCGATACTCCCATGAGTGAGTGGGATTTCGACGAGGATGGTACCGTCGACTGCAGGGAGTATATGACGGAGGATGGTGCGGTTCGGCGCGAATACCTCTTTTCCGGGGACGACGCGCCCATCGCCGTCGAATCGCGGGATGGGCGAGTACGCCATCTCGAGCGTGCCGGCGTGAGGGAGCGTGTGGCCTCGAGTCCGAGTAGCGGTGTCATCTGGATCGGGACGATTCCCGAGCCGGAGCCGGAGATTCCAACCGATGGAGAGGGCTTGGGTCTCTTCTCGGGCGTGAGGGTACGATATTTCAGTCTTACGGGTACTGTATTTGCCGAGGTGGTGAAGTGAAGGGGAGAGCTGTCTTGGGTCGCATAGCATGTGTATGCTGCACTCTCGTCGCGGTATACGGTTGCCGGACCGTTCACGAGGAGCTGGATCTGCCCTCCATCGAGGACGTATCCAGCTACAAGATTAGGAGCTCCATCGATTCGGGGAATCCCTTTCTGGCCTTGCAGGACCTTCATACCCTGCAGAGGGAACGGGTTGGTATACCGGTTGAACGATATGAGACACTCACCGACGCGGCCTACGCCGAGGTGCAGCGGCAGTTCGATGAAGCGTTGTCCGCCCAGGAGTATTCCGCCGCCTACAGGATTCGGGAGTCGATGGAGGTGATCGGGAGATCCGCCCTTCTCGAAGGTCCCGGAAGGGGGGAGATACTCGACTCTCGGGTACGGTATCATTTCGAGCGGGGAGAATACGTACTCGCCTCGCTGAGCCTGGAGACGCTCCTCAAACTCAGATCCTTTTCGGAGGAGGAGTATCTCCGGTACGGCGGGTTTGCCTTCGAGAAGGGGAGTGTCCACGCGCTCAAGACCCTGTCGGAATTCATGGTGGAGGCCGGATATCCCATCCCGGAGGGGTGGGCTCCCCTTGTTGCCGATGCCGGCCGCCCGAGCGATCATCTCAAGGGTACCGTCACGATCTGGGTGAATCGGGGTATGCGCATCCGGGGGGGGGTGGGGTATCTCGAACAGGTCATCGGGAGCGGTTTCTTCATCGATCCCCGGGGCTACGTGATTACCAACTATCATGTGGTGGCAAGTGAGGTGGACCCGGAATACGAGGGCTACAGCCGGGCGTATGTGCGATTTTCCGATGATATTTCTCAGAAGGTCCCTGCGCGGGTAGTCGGGTACGATCGCAACTTCGATATCGCACTGCTCAAGGTGGAGCGGGAGCCGAAGTGGTACTTTCCACTCTATGGTGAGACCGAGTTGGAACCGGGCGACACGATCTATGCCATCGGTTCACCCGGTGGATTGGAGAATACCATTACCGCCGGGATTATTTCCGCGACGGGCCGACGGTTCCTGCAGATGGGAGACGTGATGCAGGTCGATGTTCCCATCAATCACGGGAATTCCGGTGGTCCGTTGGTCGGTGGCGGTGGAGAGATCATCGGCGTCGTATTCGCGGGGATCGAGCAATTCGAGGGAGTAAACTTCGCGATTCCCATGTATTGGGTTAGAAAGATCCTGCCGAGTCTGTTCATCGGCGGAGAGACGAAGCATCCCTGGTTGGGGGCTTCCGTCTTCGAGACCGAGGCCGGACTCGAGATAACCTATCTCGTTCCGGGAGAACCTCTCCATCGGGCCGGCCTCGAGGAGGGCGATGTGATCGTCTCCATGGATGGATCGCCGGTAGATGATCTAGGTGTGATCCAGGATCGGATCCTCGACCGCGGTATCGGCGCGATGACAGAGATAACGTGGATGCGGGACGGTACCGAGTCCACCGGATTGGTCCTGCTCACCGAACGCCCATATTCACCGGTAGAGTACTCCCTGGCGCGGGATGTGGAAGACAATTTGATTCCGCCGCTCTTCGGGATGGCGTTGGAACCGGCCGGCGGCGTATCCTGGAGTCCGAATTACCTGGTGACGAAGGTCTTCGACGGTACCATTGCCGACGAGACCGGTCTGTCTCCGAACGATCCGCTGGTGGTTCGTGCATTCGAGGTAGACAGGGAGAACCGGGTCGTGCTCCTCGAAATTCGAGTCAAGAAACGCAAGGCGGGTTTTCTCGAGAGCGGTGTACAACTCGGTGCATACCTGGACACGGACACCTTCATCTGACAATCGGCGGAAATCGTCTTCTCGTCATCATGGCGTCGCTCAAATTTTATGGCGGCGTACGAATTTGCTTTCGAGACATGTGGACCTATAATTGGTACTATGTGGTCACAGACCCTATCTGAAGGAAGGAGAATATGACGGAAAACACAAGCGGAACAATACGGGTCGTCACCCTGCAGGGAGATCTCTCCATTCAGAAGGCCTCCGGTCTGGCCGATGAGCTCAAGTCGGTCCTGGACCAGGCGGACAGGGTAGTGTTGGACATCGGACACGCCGAGCGGATTGATCTCGCGTGTATCCAGGTGTTGTATGCCGCCAAGAAGACGGCCGACGGTATGGGAAAGGAGTTGGTCTTCAACGGCGCTGTGACCCCTGAGATCGCCGCGACGCTGGCTGTCGGAGGGTTTTGTAAGACTCCTCCTGAGGATGGGACCGAGTTGGGGGCCGCCCTCGTCGAGTTCGACCGTTCCGATGGCTCGAGGGCGTCCGAATGATCGATAAATTCAAGGAAACCTTCCGCGAAGAGGCCTATGAACTGCTGGGAACCCTCGAGCATGACGTTTTGGAGTTGGAGGATAACTCGGAGGATCCGGAACTCCTTGCCTCGTTGTTCCGCGCCATGCACACCATCAAGGGATCGGCCGCTATGTTCGGGTATTCCCGAATTTCCGCCTTCACCCACGAGATCGAGTCCATCATGGATGACGTCCGCACGGGCAAGGTTTTGGTCACGAGGAAGTTCATAGACCTGACGCTCGAAGCCAAGGACCAGATCAGAGAGCTGTTGGAAGATGAGGTCGGGGCGGATGAGGCGAAGGCCGAGAAGATCCTGGACGGGTTTCGGCGACTTACCCATTCGGCCGCGGCGGAGGTGGCACCCGAACCGACCCCGGTGGCCGCCGATGTCGAGCGTGAGGAGAATCCGGAAGGGGAAGTAACCTACCGAATTACCTTCGAACCGAAGGAAGACATCTTTCTTTCCGGCACGAAACCGATTCTGTTGCTGCAGGAGCTGACGGAACTGGGCGAATATACAAGCATCTGTCACGTCTCCTCCATCCCCGACCTGGACGGTCTCGATCCCGAACGAGCCTATGTGAGTTGGGATTTTTTCCTCACCACCGAGTATGCTTACAACACTATCCGCGATGTCTTCATCTTCGTCGAGAGTGATTCGAAGGTATCCATCGAGATGATCGACGACCTATCAGCCATTTCCGAGGATCAGGAGTATAAACGACTCGGTGAGATCCTGGTCGAACGTGGTGTAACGCAAGAGGAGTCTATCGTAGGGGCACTCAACCGTCAGAAGAGACTCGGGCAGGTGCTGGTAGATGAGAAGGTCGTCTCGGAGAGTGACCTGAATACCGCCCTGGAGGAACAGAATCACGTCCGCAGGACCAGAGTCAAACAGTATGTTTCGGAATCGGCCTCGATACGGGTGAGTTCGGAAAAACTCGACAGCCTGGTCGACCTCGTGGGTGAGTTAGTCACGATTCAGGCTCGTGTATCGCAACTGGCGAACGACGCCGAGGACACCCGGCTGGCGGCGGCCTCGGAACAGCTCGAACGGCTCTCGTCAGAGTTGCGAGAGAATACGATGAGCCTCCGGATGGTCCCGATCGGCTCTACATTCAGTAAATTCCGCCGGTTAGTTCGTGATCTGTCCGCCGATCTCGGCAAGCAGGTGGAGATGGAAACCCGAGGGGCCGAGACGGAACTCGACAAGACGGTGATCGAACGGCTGAACGATCCTCTCGTCCACCTGATCCGGAACTGCATCGATCACGGCATAGAGCTGCCGGCGGAGCGGCGAGCCTCCGGTAAGGACGAATGCGGAACCGTCAGACTCTCCGCACAACACTCCGGGGCGAGTGTGCTCATCTCCATAGCCGACGACGGGGCCGGCCTCGATCGGGAGCGTATCTATCGGAAGGCCCTCGAGCGGGGCATCCTCTCGCCGGATGAGGAGGTGACCGAGCAGGGGATCTACCACTGCATCTTTGCTCCGGGATTTTCTACGGCAGGAGAGGTGACCAGTGTCTCCGGAAGAGGCGTGGGAATGGACGTAGTCCGTAGACAGATCGAGACGCTCAGGGGGAGTGTCGATATCCGCAACACACCGGGAAAGGGCACCGAGATCGTGTTGACCCTGCCGCTTACCCTCGCAATCATCGAGGGGCTCCTGATCCGCATCGACGGCGATTCCTTCGTCGTGCCCCTCTCCTCGGTGGAGGCCTGCATCGAACTGACCGCCAAGGAGAGAGATCGTCTGGGATCGAAAAGGATCGTCGATTACCGGGGCCGTCTGCTCCCCTTCGTCCGGATACGAGACCTGTTCGACTTTGCCTCGGAACTGCCGGAGATAGAGCAGATCGTCGTCGTCGAGACGCAGGACGGTCCGTTCGGCCTCGTGGTGGACCAGGTAATCGGAGAGCATCAGACCGTGATCAAGTCGCTGGGTCGATTGTACGCCGAAGTCGAGTGTATCTCCGGAGCCACAATTCTCGGTGACGGCGCCGTCGCGCTGATACTCGATTTGGAGAAGATCGCGGGTCTCGCATCTTCCGGAAGGAAACAATCGAGAGATGGATCAAATCGTTCTGCATAGTTATGCTCTCGAGGATGAGGAGTTTCTGAGACTTCAGGCCTTCATCCAGGAGGAGCTGGGCATCAAGATGCCCCAAGAGAAGAGAGTCATGCTCGAATCCAGGCTTCAGAAACGGGTGAAGCAGCTCCGCATGGACTCGTTCTCGGCATACTGTGACTTCGTGTTCAGTCCGGACGGGATGCGCGAGGAACTCGTCAACCTGATCGATTGCGTCACCACGAACAAGACGGACTTTTTCAGAGAACCGAACCACTTCACCTATCTGAAGGATGTGCTCATTCCGGGTATGGCCGCACGCGGGAACGGACGAATACACGATACCGTCAGGATCTGGTCCACCGCCTGCTCTACCGGGGAAGAGCCGTATACACTGGCCATGGTCATGGAGTCGTTACGGGAGGGGTATGGTTCCTTCGAGTATAGGATCCTGGCGACAGATATCTCGTCAAGAGTGCTCGAGGTCGCCAGGCGCGGCGTATATTCCGAGGAGCGGATCGTACCGGTTCCGGATGAGTACAGGAGAAGATACCTGTTGCGGAGCAAGGATAGGAGTAATCCCCAGGCGAGAGTGAAGCCCATGCTCAGGAACAGGGTATCCTTCGGGCGTCTCAACCTGATGTCGCCTGCATTCGGTATCAGGGAGCGTTTCGACATCATCTTTTGTCGGAACGTGCTGATCTATTTCAACAAGGATACCCAGGAGGCACTCTTGCGGAAGCTGTATGCGCACCTGCAACCGGGAGGGCATCTGTTTCTCGGTCACTCGGAGACGCTGACCGGAATGCACTTACGGCTGCAACCGGTCGCCGCGACGATCTATAGAAAACCCGACGGGAGGTCAAACCCCAATGCCGGCTGAGATTGCGGTGATGATCGTCGATGATTCGGCGGTAGTCAGACAAACCTTGAGTCAGATCTTGGAGGCGGACCGTTCCATTACGGTCATCGCCACCGCCGCAGACCCCATTATCGCGGCGAAGAAACTGGAAACCAGGATTCCGGATGTGATGATTCTCGACATCGAGATGCCGCGGATGGACGGCTTGACTTTTCTCAAGAAGATCATGTCACAACATCCGATTCCCATCGTCATCTGTTCGAGCAAGACCGAAGAGGGATCCCAGAACGCGCTGCAGGCCCTCGAGTACGGTGCGGTGGAGATCATCCAGAAGCCGAAGGTCGGGACGAAGCAGTTTCTCGAAGAGTCGAAGGTACGGATCTGCGACGCCGTGAAGGCGGCGAACCTCTCCACGGACCAGCGAAAACGTTCGGTTGTGACTACGTCACAACCGGTATCTCCGAAACTCACCGCAGATGAGATCCTGGCCAAGCCGTCCGGGCGGATCAATATCGATACCACCGAGAAGGTAGTCGTCGTCGGGGCCTCTACCGGGGGTACCGAGGCGCTGCGGCTGTTCCTGGAACAGCTTCCCCTCGATTCTCCGGGCATCGTGATCGTTCAGCATATGCCTGAGCACTTTACCGCCGCCTTCTCGAAGCGTCTGGACGGCCTTTGTGATATCTCGGTCAAGGAGGCCGCTAATAATGATACGGTCCTGCGGGGCCGTGCCTTGATCGCACCCGGGAACAAGCACGTTCTCTTGAAACGGAGCGGTGCGAGATACTACGTAGAGGTTCGTGACGGACCGCTGGTATGCCGGCACCGGCCTTCGGTAGACGTCCTCTTCCGGTCGGCGGCCAGGTACGCGGGAAAGAACGCCATCGGAGTCATCATGACCGGCATGGGTGACGACGGGGCCCGTGGAATGAGTGAGATGAAGGCGGCCGGTGCCTACAACATAGCCCAGGATGAAAAGTCGTGTGTGGTGTTCGGGATGCCGAACGAGGCGATCAAACGCAATGCAGTCGACCAGATTGTTCCGTTGGAGCATATCGCGGCGGAGATGCTCGCCGGCGCGAAGTGAGTCGCGGCGGATGAAGAGGACCAGGGAGATGAAGGAACCCGTTACCGAGGACAAGGCGGCCATACTCATCGTCGAAGACGAATCTATCGTGGCTATCGACATCGCACAGGCGCTCGAATCGCTCGGATATTCGGTGTCAGGCATCTGCGATACAGGGGAGAAAGCAATTACCACCATCTCCGATACATCTCCCGATCTGATCCTCATGGATATTCAGCTAAAGGGTTCACTCGACGGCATCGCCGCCGCCGAACAAATTCGCGACCGGTTCGGTCTGCCATTCATCTACCTATCGACCTTCTCCGATGAGAAGACACTCTCTCGAGCGAAGCGTACTGAGCCATACGGATATGTCACCAAGACATACGACCTCAACAATCTCCATTCGACCATCGAGATGGCCCTCTATCGGCACAGGATGGAAAAAACCGTTCGTGAGAAGGAGGAGCTGCTCTCGATCACCCTGCGAAGCATAAGCGATGCCGTCATCGGTGCTACTCTGGACGGGACTATTATCAGCTGGAACGTAGGTGCCGTGTCGATCTTCGGGTTCGATGAGGATGAGGTAAAGAGTAAGAACCTCTCCATCCTCACCCCATCGTATCTGCCGAACGAGATGCCGGAGATTCTCGAGCAGGTGGAAAACGGAGAGAAGATCGAGGGGTATGAGACGATCCGACGAAGAAAAGACGGTACCCCTATCAACCTCTTCCTTCGTGTGTTTCCTATTCGTGGAGCAAATGACACCGTGACCGGTGTATCGATAATCTGTCATGATATCTCCAACAGAAAGAAGCTGGAACAAGAGGTATTGGAGATCGGCGCGAGAGAACGGGAGCGGATCGGGCAGGACCTCCACGACAGTCTTGGCCAGAAACTGACGGGCATCTCGCTCAAGGTGAAGGTACTGGAAAATTTACTCGCTTCTACGGACTTGAAAGAGGAACATGCCCTGACTGTGGAGATCTCCGGGCTGGTCAAGGACGCCGTACTCCAGACTCGAGAGCTGGCAAAGGGCCTCGTTCCGATCACGCTGCGCTCGGAGGGGTTGGCGGGAGCACTCAGGGAGCTCGCGGTCCTCTCGGAAACCCTCTACGGAATCCCCACCGAGTGTCATGCCGAGGAGAGCTGCGGTTCGGTAAGTTCCGTGATCGAACGGCAGCTCTACCACATAGCCCAGGAAGCCCTTAACAACGCCGGTCGCCACGGACAGCCCCGCAAGGTGGAGATCGTGCTTACCGGAGATTCCTCCGAACTCGTTCTTCAGGTCAAGGATGACGGTATCGGTTTTCAAGATGACGAGAAGGGTATCGGTCTCCGTATCATGCAGTACCGGGCCAACATGTTGAACGCCCAATTGAAGATCTTCAGCCCGGACGAGGGAGGTACCGTAGTGTCGTGTCGAGTTCCCATCCATGAGGAGAAGATCCGCGAACCACAGGCGCCGCTCGAACGGAGACGGTTCAATCCCTCACGGGTGAACAGGAGACGACAGTGAAGAAGCGAATCGTCATCGTCGATGATCATCCCATCGTACGGCAGGGATTTGTCCAGTTGATCAACCAACAACCGGACCTAACGGTTATCGGTGAGGCCGAAGATGCCCCAGAGGCCTTGGGGTTGATACTCGAGACGACTCCCGACATCTCTTTAGTGGACCTTTCGTTAAAGAACTCGAGTGGACTCGAACTGATCAAGGATCTCTGTCGGCGGATACCGGATATGCCGATCTTGGTGGTCTCTCTTCACGACGAGGATGTATACGCCGAGAGGGTTTTGCGAGCCGGCGCGAAGGGATTCATTATGAAGGCCGAGGCTACGGAGAACGTGATGACGGCAATCCGTCAGGTCCTCGGCGGCGGCATCTATCTCAGCCAGAGAATGCGAACCAAACTGCTCGAGAAACTGACTACGGGTGTATCGTATCAAGATTCGGGTACTCCGGTGGAGCAGCTCAGCGATCGGGAATTCGAGGTGTTCCAACTGATCGGCAAGGGGATGAAGACGAGCGCTATCGCCGACACCCTGAATCTTAGCATCAAGACAATCGAGACGTATCGCTCACACCTGAAGATTAAACTGAATTTAAAAGATTCCACCGCCCTGATGCAGACGGCCGTCGAGTGGACCTTGAAGAACAAATGCTGAGTTCGCGCGGTACCCATCGTGTTTCGGAAAGGGTTCCCAATGGATGAGAATACCGATGGCCGGAATTCGATCCTGATCGTCGAAGACGAGGGGATCGCAGCCGCAGACATTCAGTCACGACTCTCCCGATTGGGATACAGGATCGTCGGAAGGGCTCGCTCCGGTGAGGACGCAATACGGGAGATCGAAGAGCACGCACCGGACATCGTACTCATGGACATCCACCTTCACGGGAAAATTGACGGAATCGCCGCGGCAGAGGTGATTCGTGATCGATACGATATCCCGGTCATCTTCATTACCGCATATGCAGACCGGCAAACCTTGCAGAGGGTCAAGCGTACGGAGGCTTCCGGATACATCCTGAAGCCGTTCAAGGAGCGAGAACTCCATTCCAACATCGAGCTGGCCCTCTACAAGCATCAGGTTTCTCGAAGGCTTCGCGAGGCAAAGGAACTGGCGGAGAATACTTCCAGGGCCAAGAGTGAGTTTCTCGCGAATTTCAGTCACGAGCTGCGTACTCCGTTGAACACCATCATCGGAATGACCGCTCTTGCCGAGAAGGAGATCTCCGATCCCGAAGTGGGAGACTATCTACGGATGGCGCGCAGTGCCGGAGAGGAACTTCTGCGGTTGATCAATTCGATCCTGGATTATACGAAACTCGAATATGGGACCGAGGAGATTGAGCTGTCGGAATTCGACCTGGTCAACGCCCTCAGCGAGATAGTCGAGAAATATCTCTTTCAGACGAATGAAAAGGGTGTCGATCTGCTTCTGGAAGTTGCCGATGGCGTGTATACTGGATACGAGGGTGACGTATATAAGATCCACCGGATCTTGACTAATGTAATAGGAAACGCGGTAAAATTTACCGAGGATGGGAGCATCCGAATAACCGTCATCGGAGGACAATCGGGTTGTGTGTCTGTTCGGATCGTGGACACGGGCATCGGAATTCCACCGGATCGGCTGGCGACTATTTTTGAACCGTTCACCCAGGTAGACGGATCTTCGACGAGAAGGTTCGGCGGAGTCGGGCTCGGTCTCTCGCTGGTAAAGCGGTACGTCGATCTGATGGGGGGGGGAGTCCGGGTGGATTCGAATCCGGATGCAGGAACGACCGTACTCCTCCGTCTGCCGCTTCGCCCGGTAACCCAACGAATCGTGGATGACGGACCGATCCCTATCGGGAGCATATCCGGCCGAGTCGAGTCGGGACAGGTAAATGCTGTCTCGGTGGAAGGGAGTCCGACTGCCCCGAATCCCGATACGGCCGATTCGGATATCTCCATTAGGGAGGAGTGGGACCGGCTTCGCAGCAGAATCGAATCCGGCGGCGCGGATGGTGTCACCGGCATGGTGAGAGAACTGCGGAGACGGTTCGAGGGAAACGCCGGCCTTGATGAGATGTTGTTCCGGCTGCAGTTGGCGTGTCGGAAAAACGATACCCCAAAGGCGGTATCACTGTTGTCACAGATAGAATACGCCCTCCTCGAGGGTGAACGGAGGAAGAGATGAGGATCTTGATCGTAGAAGACGATTTCGGCAGTCGCCGCCTGATGCAGAAGATGATGGCACAATATGGGAAAGTGGATGTCGTGGTAGACGGCGACGAGGCCATCGAGGCCTTTCGACTCAGTTGGGAGGACAACGAGCCGTATGATTGTATCTGCCTCGACATAATGATGCCCAAGGTGGATGGACAGGAGGCGTTGAGGGAGATTCGAGAGATCGAGAAGGGGTACGGAGTGAAGCCGTTCAATGCCGTGAAAGTCCTCATGGTGACGGCATTGGAGGATCCGAAGAACGTGATTGAGGCATTTCTGGAGGGCGGCGCCGACGGATATATGGTGAAGCCGATTACCGCCAAGAAGATAGAAGAAGAGTTGAAGAAGATGAATCTCTGATGTCTCTGCCGATGGAAAAACGAAATTTGGGAAGTTCATGAAGTACGCACCGATGTAAGGAATCGTATATGGCCCGGATAATGATTGTAGAAGACGAGAGTATCGTGGCTTTGGACATCCGTCGTCATGTCGAAAAGGCCGGGCATGCGGTGATGGCCGTATTCGCCTCGGGCGAGACGGCTGTCGAGAAATTCGAGGCGTTCGAACCCGATCTGGTCCTCATGGACATCCGTCTGCAGGGTGAGATGGACGGCGTCGAGGCGTCCCGAATCATCAAGCAGCGGTACGGCGTGCCGGTGATACTTCTCACCGCCTACGCAGACGACCATACGGTTCGACGGGCAATCGAAACCGAACCGTTCGGGTATATCATAAAACCGTTCGAGGATCGTGAACTCAGGACCACCATCGAGATGGCGCTCTTTCGATATGGCCTCGAGCGGAAGCTCCAGGCCTCGGAGGAACGATACCGTCGCTTCTTCGAGGACGATCTTTCGGGTGCCTTCGTGGCCGGTAGTGACGGAACAATCACCGAGTGTAATCCTGCATTCGCGATGATGTTCGCATTTCCCACGGTAGACGACGCGGCCGGCCGTTCGGTAGCAGACCTCTTTCCCACTTCCGGGGAGTACGAGACAGTATGGGGCCGGCTTCTCGAATCCGGCAAGCTGAGCTTGGCTGAACTTCGGATGGTACGTCGAGACGGAAGGAACGTTTCGGTACTCGCTAACATCGTGACCACCCCCGCCGAGGGCGGCGGATCTCCGAATGAGATCAAAGGGTATCTGATCGATACGACCGAACGGATAGAGTTGGAAGGGCAGCTCCGGCAGGCTCAGAAGATGGAGGCCATCGGCCGGCTCGCCGGAGGTATCGCCCACGATTTCAACAACATCCTCACCGTCATCATGGGATACAGTGCCATGCTGTTGGAACGTTTCGAGTCCGAGGCGGGCGAAAAACCAAACGCCAACGCGATCTCACGCGATGAGACCGGAGGTGAGATCCGTGGCATCCAGCAGGCGGCTCGCAAGGCGAGCACCCTCACCCGGCAACTTCTTGCCTTCTCGCGGAAACAGGTCCTAAAACCTACGGGGGTGGATGTCAACGTGTTGATCACCGAGATGGAACGGATGATCCGGCGCTTGATCCGTGACGATATCAAGGTGCGTCTCACTACCGGGGCGGCGAAGCCGATGGTGTACGTAGATCCGGGGCAGCTGGAACAGGTGATCATGAATCTTGTGGTGAACGCCCGGGACGCGATGCCCACCGGCGGGAGCCTTACGATCGAGACGCTCGACACGCAGATAGAGAAGCAGCGGAGCGTCGCCTCCGGCAGCATTGAGCCTGGAGACTATCTGATGATTCGGGTATCCGATACGGGCACCGGAATGACGCAGGAGGTGCTGGCACGGATCTTCGATCCGTTCTTTACGACGAAACCCATCGAGAAGGGGACCGGATTGGGATTGGCGACGGTTTACGGGATCGTACGACAGTCAGGCGGCCATATAGACGTGGAATCTCAGCCGGGAAGGGGCAGCACATTCAAGATATGCCTTCCGAAGAGCGAAGCCGCCCATGACGATTCCGGCGAAGCCGTCCGAAAGCGACATCAGATCCGTGGGGGAACCGAGACGATTCTCCTCGTAGAAGACGAAGAGCCCCTGCGGAAGCTGATCGAAGAGATTCTGAGTCAACTCGGATACACGGTGCTTTCGGCTTCCAATGCTGGTGAGGCGATCCTCATAGCGGAGAAGGAGGATCGGTCCATCGACATCGCGGTCACCGATCTGATCATGCCTCACATGGACGGCGTCAGCCTCATAGATAGACTGCAGACACTCAGGCCGGGTATTCGGGGGTTACTCCTCTCCGGGTATCCCGATACGGTGGTAGAGGAGCGGGGCATCGGAGGATGGGACGGTGCCTTTTTGGCGAAACCGTTCGAGCCGCAGGTGTTGGCTGAGACCGTCAGGTCGGTGCTTGACTCCGACCGTTGATGAAGCCGTCGGCTTACGATATAGTACAACTCCATGAAAATCAGCCGCGATAGAATTCGCAACTTTTGCATCATCGCCCATATCGACCACGGCAAGTCCACCTTGGCAGACAGGTTCATCCAGAAGGCGAAGCTGGTCGACGACCGACACTTCCAAGACCAGATCCTCGATTCCATGGATATAGAGCGGGAGCGTGGCATCACGATCAAATCTCAGGCGGTGACCCTCTCCTACGAGTGCGCTGAGGATGGGCTGACATACAGCCTCAACCTCGTCGATACACCCGGGCATGTGGATTTCTCGTACGAGGTTTCGAGGGCCATCTCTGCGTGTGAGGGGGCCGTCCTGTTGATCGACGCCAGTCAAGGAGTAGAGGCCCAGACTCTCGCGAATATGTATATGGCCCTCGAACATGATCTCGAGATCATTCCCGTAATCAACAAGATCGACCTTCCCAGTGCCGACATAGAAAATGTCAAACACCAGATTGAACACGACCTGGGACTGGATGCCGAATCGGCCATCCTCATATCCGCGAAGAATGGTCAGGGAGTCGACGGTCTGATGGAGTCGCTGATCACGCGGATCCCTCCTCCGCCGGGGGACCCGGATGAGCCGCTCAAGGCGCTGATATTCGACTCGCATTACGATCCGTACAGGGGCGTCATCGTTCATTTACGGGTATTCGACGGAAGTATCTCCGAGGGACAATCGATCAGGCTCTGGGCCGGCGAAGCCGAGTATGAGATCGAAGAGGCCGGGTTGTTTCGACTGGGATTAGCAAGGACCGGCTATCTGGGTGCCGGGGAGGTGGGGTACATCATAGGCGGGATCAAAGACATCGCCGACGTCCGGGTCGGCGACACGATTACCGATGCCGAACGTCCCTGCGCGGCGCCGTTGCCGGGGTACAAGGAGGTCAAGCCCGTCGTCTTCTCCTCGATCTATCCGGTCGACTCGAACGATTATGAGGACCTCCTCACGGCTATCGAAAAGTTGCGCCTCAACGACGCATCTCTGATCTATGAAAAAGATTCTTCCATCGCTCTGGGATTCGGTTTCCGATGCGGATTCCTCGGCATGCTCCATCTCGAGGTCGTTCAGGAGAGGATGGAAAGGGAGTTCGACCTTTCCATAGTATTGACCGCGCCTTCGGTCAAATATCGGCTTATCCTCGTCGACGGAACCGAGATTCAGGTAGACAATCCCTCCGACTATCCCGATCCGACCAAGATCGAACGGGCGGAGGAGCCCTATATCAAGGCGATGATCATCACGCCTACCGATTATCTCGGGTCGATCATGAACCTGTGCCTCGAAAAGCGGGGCGTGCAGGAGTCAATGACGTATCTGGACGAGAAACGGGTAGAGCTCGGGTATGTGTTACCCCTCGCCGAGGTGCTCTTCGAGTTTTATGACAGGCTGAAATCGGTGAGTCGCGGATACGCATCGTTCGATTACGAACTGATCGATTACAGGGAGACCGAGCTGGTCAAACTCGACATCCTGTTGAACGGGAATGCCGTGGATGCGCTTTCCATGTTGGTCTTTCGTGAGAATGCCCAATACCGGGCCAGGATCGCCTGCCGGAAACTCAGGGAGGAGATCCCCAGGCAGCAGTTCAAGATCCCAATTCAGGGTGCCATCGGGAACACCATCATCGCCAGGGAGACGATCTCCGCCCTTCGCAAGGATGTGACCGCCAAGTGTTACGGCGGGGACATCACCAGGAAACGGAAACTCCTCGAGAAACAGAAGGAGGGCAAGAAACGGATGAAGATGGTAGGCAATGTAGAACTTCCCCAGAGCGCGTTTCTCGCTGTC
Organism: uncultured Spirochaetales bacterium; assembly: GCA_964485495.1. Taxonomy (GTDB): domain Bacteria; phylum Spirochaetota; class Spirochaetia; order CAZAKE01; family CAZAKE01; genus CAZAKE01. Next base: position 33,668 of record CAZAKE010000016.1, on the reverse strand, counting down.
CTAAAATCCGAGGAGCAGTAGTAGCCGCGGGAGCGGTAACCAAAGAGCCCATTCATGCCCGTCCCAACAGGGCTCCGAGATATCTCCTGTAGTTCTGTGCCGAGAAGACGGCACGTTTCAGATACCCGATCTCCGGAATCGGGTTGGGACATCCCTCGGGGAAGTGTGCCGTGACATAATCGACAACTTGCAGTGCCTGCAGCAGGATCGACTCGACACGATCCGATCTGTCCCTTCCGATATACTCTCGTCCGGTATCGATGACCGCATCCAGGAGAGACAGTTCCCCCTTCAGAATTGTCTGGAGGCTCCTTCCGGTGGATGCCGCGCGCCGTGTGCCGACGGTGAACAGCGTGTCCACGGCGGCCGTTCCGATCGCTTCCCGGGCCTTCGATTCATCGACGAATTCCGCTCCGGTATCGAGTCCTGTGACTCCCATATCGAAGAGCCGGTCACGCTGTCCACCGTCTGCAATCGTTCGAAGCAGGTCACGGTAGGATTCCAATACCGTGTCGGTGATACACTCCCGGCCGAATTTATCGCGGCACCTGACCAGGGGGCGGGCCAGGCAGGCGCCGAACCATCCGGGAGGCGAAAACCGGTCGGCGTTGATCATCGTCGTTCGCCAGGAGGGAGCGCCGACCGCATGGGTCTTTCCGAGTTCATATGAGAAATCGAGTCCGGTGAAGAAGACCGGCTCTTCGGTGAGGTGCAGGGCGGCGTGAATGGCCGCAATGCCGACGGAGCCGAGGGGCGGGAAAATTTCCGGGAGCAGGCCGGCATCGTCGACGCGGTCGAGGAGCGCCATCCTCTCGGTGATCCTGGATGAGAAGTAGAACACGGGACCATCGAGGATCCGAATCGGCGCGGGGTGGGCGGTAAGATCCGTCAGAATCGGCAACCCGGAACCCTTCCAGTCCATGAAATCTTTGAGATTCACATGCTGAGACTCCAGGGCGATGACCAGGGTCGGCTCAATGCCCGCGTCTTTCAATATCGGTAGCGCAGTATCCACCGCAAGGAGACACGCCTTCCCTTGGGCCCACTTCAGGAATCGGAGGGTCGATTCCAGCGAAGCACCCGCGCCGATCACGATCACCGGCGCCCGAACGGTGAGATCCGTCGTAGACGGTATCGTAGTACAACCATCGAGAGCCAGGCGAGCTAAATTTCGGTACAGATTCTTCACCCAGAGCCTGGCCATGTGGATGAGTGTCATCTTGTTCCGCCAGAATGAACGGATCTCCGTGTCCAGTAGCGAGAGTATCTCCCGATACGAGAATCGATGGAGAGAGTACCCGCCGCTGAGACTCACCAGTTCTACCCGGCGGAAATTCCAAATGCCTATCTCTCTTACCACGGAGACCACCGCCCCTCCCGAATTCGCCCGGATGAAGGTAGTTCTCGGATGCGAGTATCGGTGTTTCGGGACCCATTTCAGTGAAAATTTCATCAAGGCCTGATCGGCCTCGACGCACAGGAGTCTACTCGATTCCGGGATCTTCGCGAGCAGCTCGGGGACGCCGTAAAAGAGAAGGGGTGAGGGGAGGAGATACAGCGTGTTCGGTTGCGGTGTCAATGCCGCTACCCGACGCAGCGCGGCCGACTCGGGTGAAACCTGCGGGTAGAGGTCTCTTCCCCGGTAACGGACGGATACACACGCCTCCCCACCGCCGGCGATGGGTGTGGGGGCGTCGGTATCCATAGCGGTTATTCGGAGAGGAAGATCCGGGAGAAGACCTCGTTGAAGTTGTTCTCGAATTTGTCTGATTCCAGGATCATCCGATTCAGCTCTTCTTCCTGGTACTGTTGTACGATGTACTGGTAATAGAAATCGAGGATTTCCAACTCGTTCTCCGGAGCTTCACGGCTTTCGGTGAATTGTGCCACGACGACCGACTCCCCTAAGACGAGCGGTTCCGAAACGTGTTTCTCCTGAAGCGAGAACAACGCAGTCAGGAATCTCTGGTTGGAGGCTCCCGAGGCGAGAAGGTTTCCGCCGTCGTTCGATCCCACCTCGGTCATGTAGAACATGTTGCCGTAGTTGATAGGAAAGAACTCCGTGTCATAATAGTCGATTCCCTGTTCGGCACACGCCTCGGTAAAACCGGATTCCAGCGCCGCCGTCCGAAAGGCGTTCCCCTCGGAGACGAAATAGTCTTCGATGACTCCGCGCTCGAAACGTTCCATATAGGAGCGGATCTTCCCAATATCCTGATCGGAGAACTCGGGCTCTTGGGCTCCTTCGATACACTGGTAGATGACCGTGCCGAATGATGCCGTGAAGGCTTCGGAGACCTCACCGGGGTCGAGTTGAAAGACCGTGTCGATATCCTCGGAGGATTCGAGATCGGATTGCATCTCATAGTAGTATACCCAGCCCATATCGCCGCCATTGGCGGCGTAGGTGTCCGTAGACTGTAGTTCGGCCGTCTCGGCGAAACTCTCCGGATCGTCTCTCAGTTGGTTCACCAGGGACTCGGCGTCCTCGCGAACCGTAATGCGGCGGAGATGAATCTTGGCGAAGAGCGTCTTGTTTCCCTCGCCGAAGCGGACTACCTCCTCTCGTGGGAGATCTGCGAGGTAGAACGGCACGAACCTGAATTTGCGCTGTGCCGCCGCATGGTCCTTCAGGAAAGCCGTCTCTTGATCGGAGTGGTTGGATACGATCACGTCCGACAGGTATTGCTGGTGGGTGATCTCCTCCCGAAACAACCTGCGGGTGGCTACCTTGTCCGAGTTCGGCGTCGATCGGTAGATGTTCGGATCGAACTCTCCGTTGCGGATGTACGGTCCCTCCTCCGCGAGGGTTGTATCGATGCGTTCATCGGAGACGACCAAGCCGGATTGTTCAGCCATCTGCAGGACGGCGGTATGGATGACCGTACGGTTGAAGGCCCCTTGCCAGACCTGGTACGCCTGCCATTCGACATTGGTGTCGGCGAATTGGGGCGAATCCTTGATCTGTTCGGCCAGTATGTCTCGCTGACGGGCAAAGTAGTTCCCGGGGATATATTCGATGTCGCGTTTTCCCCACCGTCCGAAGATCAGCCTTCCGGAAGCATTCTTGCCGCCCATGATAGGCCCGCCGATGAAAGTAACGGCGATGATTACGAGTACGAGGACACTCAACACCAGCATGATCGGATGCCTGGTGGCCTTGTGCTGTGCCTCGGCGACATTTTCCTTTGCGAGTTTTCTCTTTCTGCGGCGAATCTCTCGTGATGACATGCAAAGCCCTCTATAACCGGGAGGTATTATCTCCGGCAATGATAGTTAGTGTGTATAGCGGAAGAAACAGTAGCATGGCAGTATCAGCGGTGTCAATGACAAACGGAATGAGGATGCTTGACACGGAAGAATCATTTGTATATAGTACGGCTACATTTTGGGGGCGTGGTGAAGCTGGTTATCACGACGGCCTGTCAAGCCGTAGGCCGCGGGTTCAAGTCCCGTCGCTCCCGAACATGAAACACGGTACCATGCCGTCCGTACAGGCAGATGCCCTGTACGGACGGTATGCGTTCGGGCTGCTTGATGAGATCCGATTCTCAAGGCGGCTCCGAGTATCTTTCGCGGAACATTCATTCAACGGGCTGTAGCGCAGTGGCTAGCGTGCGTCGTTCGGGACGACGAGGTCGTGGGTTCAAGTCCCACCAGCCCGATAGAGCAATTCGAAAAGTACGTTCGAAAAGTACGGCCAAAAGTACGTAGAAGGGGAGTCGTATATCAGTCCCATTTCTGCGATACCGTATTTCGTGCCTTGCGGTCTCTTGCTTCGAGGCGCGTCTACCGTAGTTTCATCCTCTCCAACCGCGATCAGCCTGCGATATATGCTAATCTGCCTCCATCCCTTTAGTTTTACCGGTCCCGTTCCGAATATCAAAGAGACACGACACGAAATCGACTTTCCAGATGAATCGAGGCCATGAAGCAGATAATCAGTTGTCTATGTTGTATCGTCCTCCTCCTCGGCGCATCCCATCTGTGTGCAGAATCGGTACTCCATGTTCTCGCAGAGGGGGAGACCCTCTACGGACTTTCTCGAAAATATGACGTTCCGCTCGCACTGCTGATAGCCGTCAACAGGATCCAAGATCCGACCAATCTCGCGGTGGGTACCGGAATCCGGATACCCGGTAGCTACCGAGTAGAAAAGGGCGATACCCTCTACGGAATCGCCGTGTCCAACGGAATCAGCCTCCAGGAACTTCTGGAGCTGAATCGGCTGGATCAGTCACAGCTCCTCCATCCCGGTGATCTACTCCATATACCCGGTGATACAATGACACTCGCTTCTGCAAAAGAGTCGGATGGATCGACGGATGGGTCCGAAGTCGTACGGGACTCGACAGCAACGGAGATTCGACCGGCGAGTACCGCCGGTTCGACAACCGAGGTCGACTCGACGGAAGAATCGAGCCTGACCGAGAAACCCGGTCGCGCCGGGGGTGTTTCGGAGACGAACGGCAATGCAACCGGAAAGACCAACGAGGTGGTGCGGGTTGCCGGTGAGAAACCTCCTCTATGGCCCCACGCGGGTGAACGGACGGCGCTCTCCGGCAAGCTGCGCGGCACCCAGATACGGGGCACGAAGGGTGATGCGGTGGTATCGGTGTCCTCGGGGGTAGTCGTCTGGATTGCGCCGTTTTATGGATATGGGGAGATGGTGATCGTACAGGCGGATGACTCCCACACCTATACATATGCGGGGAACGAGAAGGTGATGGTATCGGTCGGGAATCGCGTATCACCCGGGACCGTGATCGGGAGGCTCGGTGTCACACCGCATGAGGGCGATGCGAGAGTTTTTTTCGCCGTGTTCAAGGATGGGATGCCGATAGACCCGGAAGCGGCACCGCGTCTCTAATCGTACCCGAGACTCCCGCAGGAACGTGAACGACCGTCTGCCGACATCCATCGGTTCCATTGACCAAAGTGATCCCTGTGCCTATCTTGGAAGATGCATGGCTAGTGAACAACCGGATACGGTTTCGACATACCGGGAAAACACCCGTAAGAAAGGGGCGAAGAAGGAACCCGATGCCATCGCGCTCTACCTCCGGCAGATATCTTTCTATCCCTTGTTGTCGGAGGCCGAGGAACAGGGACTCGCTGAGACCATACAGACCCTGCGCCGTACCTGTGTCGATCTTCGCCAACGCATCAAGAGGGCTCGCAGCAAGAAACAAGAGTACATTCAGGAACTCGAGAGCGCCGAAGCCGGGCTGAGAGAGTCCAAAAACCGGATGATCAACGCCAATCTACGTCTGGTTGTCTCTATCGCGAAAAAATACCAGCATCGCGGCCTGAATCTACTGGACCTCATCGATGAGGGCAATATCGGTCTCATCGAGGCGGTCGAGCGGTTCGATTATACCAAGGGCTGTCGTTTTTCCACCTATGGCACATGGTGGATCAGGCAGGCGATAATCAAGTCTCTGGCCGATAAGGGCCGCATAATCCGCATTCCGGTTCACATGCTCAATACGATCAAGCGATGCTTCTATGTCGCCCGACAACTCACCCAGGAGTACGGCCGAGATCCGTCGAGTAGAGAGTTGAGCCGATACCTGGACATGCCCGAAGCGAAGGTGCAGCAGGTGTTGAAACTCTCCCAGGAAGCCACCTCCCTCGATACGACGGTGGACGAAGAAGACAACACGCGACTCGCGGACCTCATCCACGACAAACGGGCATCGGAACCGTTCGATCTGGTGTTTCACATGACGCTGCAGGAGACCATACAGGAGGTCCTGAGCGAACTGACCGAGCGTGAGATGAAGATCATTCAGCTACGGTATGGACTGAACGGCGAGGGACCGTATACATTGCAGGAGACCGGCCGGCTCTTGGGAATCACCCGTGAGCGGGTTCGACAGATCCAGGAGAAGGCCATCACCAAACTACGCGGAAACAAAGCCATCGGCGACCTCAGGGAGATCCTGTGAGTACAGAGTCGCAGCGTACCGGCAATGCTCGCATATCATCGGCTCTCTACCGGCGGGTCTACGGCCGAGTCTCTTCTGAAAAGCATCAGTTTCCGGGCAAAGAAGTTCCAGAAGAAGACGGTGCTTCCCGCGATCACCTTGGAGAGCAGGTAATAGATTCCGAATCCCGAGGTAAGTAACCAGAGAAAAAGGCTGTTCAGCCCCATGCCGATCACCCCGATGAAGATGAAGGCGGCATACTCCATCGATTTCCGTTTCATCCTTCGCGTGTGAAATACCCAGGCGACCGAGAGTAGGTAACTCAGCGATGAGCCGGCCAGGAAACTTACGGTGTTCGAAAGGAGGTAGAAGATGTCGGCAACCTCGACCAGCAAGGCCAGGAGTGCGAAATCGAGGACGAATGCGATGCTGCTCGTGAACATCGACTTGATCAGCGTGACAGTAACCCGGTCGGACTTCCCGGTGATCCCTCTCAAGACGGATCGAAACGGTACTCCGCGAGTTTTTCCGGATTGGGATCTCTCAAACACCATTTCAGCCGAGTCTCTTCTGTCGGAGCAGTTTCATGAGGGTGTCGCTATCCACCGCCTTGGCAAAGTGAAATCCCTGTAATGTCCCGCAATTCCGGTTGTTGAAAAAATCCCACTGCTCCTTCGACTCGACCCCTTCGGCTACCAGATCCAGTTCCAGATTCTGGGCCAGGCTGATTATCGCGTTCACGATCTTCTCGTTGTGTTGGGTGAAGAGCTGAGAGACGAAGGATATATCGATCTTGATGCTGTCGGCGGGCAGCTTGGACAGGTAACTCAGGGAAGAGTACCCGGTTCCGAAGTCATCGATGACGATCTTGATTCCCGCGTTGCGGGTCTTCAGCTCCTCCATCTTTGCAATGGCGGAGTCCGGGTTCTGCATGATACAGGTTTCGGTCACCTCCAGCCGGATATTTCTCGGTTCCACCCCGACCCTGTTGATGATCCCACTGATCAGCTCCACCACGTTCTTCTGCTCGAACTGCCTGACCGAGAGGTTGATCGATCCGTACAAATTCGGATAGTCACCGTCGTTCAGGCTTTTGATGAGGCGGAAGGCCGTCTCCATGATCCAGTTGCCCAGGGGATTGATCAGCCCGGTCTCCTCGGCGATGGGGATGAACTTTCCGGGGGGGATGTATCCCCATTTCCGGTGGTTCCAGCGGATGAGCGCCTCGAATCCCTCGATGAATCCCTCGGCATCCACGAGGGGTTGGTAGTGGAGTTGGAACTCGCCGTTGTTCAACGCCCGTTTGATGCCCTGTTCCAGTTCCCAACGCTCCGTGGCCTGCTGCCTCATATTGGGCGAAAAGAAGATGAAACGATTCTTCCCCTCCTCCTTGGCACAGTACATGGCGAGATCGGCACACTTGGTCACCCTGACGATGGAGGTGCCGTTTTCGGGGATCATGGCGACGCCGATGCTGACCCCCACGTTGACGGCCGTATCCGACGTGGTCGACTTCGCGAGCGTGTATGGAGTTCGCACAGCCGCCAGCAGCTTCGCCGCGACCACCGAGGCGTCGCCCTTGCTCTTCACCGATGGCGCCAGGACGACGAACTCGTCACCGCCGAAGCGATACACCGTGTCGCTCTCCCGCAGGACACTGCGGAGCCTCCGGGCCGTCTCCACAAGCAACTCGTCCCCCGCGTCGTGACCGAGGGTGTCGTTGACCTGCTTGAATCCGTCCAGATCGAGAAACATGAGTGCGCTCTTCCGGCCGGGAAACTTCTTTAGATCTGCGAAGGTCGTGCGCATATCGTCGTTGAAGAGATCCCGGTTCCCGAGATTGGTGAGTTTGTCGTGATATGCGAGATGCCTGAGTCGACGCTCTATGTTTTTTCGCTGTGTGATGTCCCGGATGATACACGTGAGGGTCCTGCCGCGGAAATCCTTGGAGTTGCCGAAGGACATCTCCATCGGCGAGACGCCTCTGTTCTTGTGGCGTCCCAATATCTCGAGGGTCTTCTTCAGCCCGAGATCCTTGCGGTGTTGGTCGTCGACGAAGAAATACTTCAAAAAGTCTTTCTCGTGCCGGGAGAATATCTCGGGAGGAAAGAGGATCTCGAATTGCCGCCCGACCACCTCCGCGGGATCGTATCCGAATGTCGTCCGCACTCCCGAATTCGCGAACACCACCTGGAACTGCTCGTCGATGCGTAGGATCGCCTCGGTGATGGTCTCCGACAACGCGTCGTAATTGTCCTTCGACTCCTTCAGCTGTTCGAACAGATGCCGGTTGAAGGAGAGGTCGCGGATGATCATGACGACGATACGATTGGAATCCTGCAGGTAGGAGGAGACCAGACATTCCATCGACTTTACCGAACCGTCCGCATGGATTCCCCTGAATGCGACGATATCGTCCACCGAACCGGGATTGTCCGGTTCGATGCTGCGGTTGAACTCCGCGAATTTTGCACGAAAGGTGGAGTGGTATGCAGAGGGGACGAGATCGAAGAAAATTTGCGCCTCGAGTTCCTGCTTCGAGTACCCGAAGGTGTTACAGAATGCCGGATTCAGATCGATGATCTCTCCGGCGGTCGTCAGCAGCAGAACCGGATCGGCGGTGCTTTCGAGGATGATATTCAGGGAATCTTCACCTTCGGTGTCGGATGAGGTGATGCGGACGTCGTGTCCCTGTATGAGTCTCTGCAGGACGGTGTCGAAGAGGGATTCCTGTTCTCCGGTTTGAGACGGAGCTTCCGTGGAGGAAGGCTCGTGCCGGGTATGAACCGAGGTCGGCATATGCGCCTGCTGTTCCTCGTGTCCCCCACCGATCGCGATCTTCTCGGTGTCGACGGGGCTGCCGAGAACCGATCTATACTCGGCCACGGCCGCCGAAAACGAGTCGAACCGTGCCTCTATAGTCTGGACGCTGTCCGATATCCGTTCGATTCGTGTCAGATTTGCCATATATTTCCCTTTTTTCAAATGCATCGCGAGTAGGATATGAAGTATCGTCGCCGGAACGACGATATTTTTCAACTCGTCCTGCTGCCTGCCTACTACTCCCTTCAAGCGGAAGTATATACAAAAACCATCGAATTGGAACCATCCTTGCGACGCAATTCTTGATCCATTTTTGTGTGCCTGAAGGTTTCGGAAGTCGTCGGTACCGATTATAATGGACGCGAACGTACTCGACACGTCACGCGAGATGTGCGTTCGGATAGAGTCATCTCACGGCAACTCATGAATCTCCGGAGGAGAACGTTGAACGACCAGTTGATGTTGAGGCCGATCTCGAGACGGTTCGAGGAGAATTCGATACAGGATGTCGTAGCCGCGACCCGAAAGGCCCTCTCGGCCGCGGACCCACAGATCGGGGAGGGAGCGTCCATCGCCATAACCGCCGGCAGCAGGGGGATCGCCGACATTCCGCGGGTGATTCGTACGGTGGCGGAGTGGCTCGTGGAACGGGGCGCCCGGCCCTTCGTGATTCCGGCCATGGGTAGCCATGGTGGCGCCACCGCAGCCGGCCAGGAGGAACTCCTTCGGGGGTACGGAATCACCGAGGAGACCGTAGGGGTCCCCATCCGGGCTACCATGGAGACGGTGCGAATCGAGGACCCGGATGGCCGGGTTGGGAACCGGGTATTTATGGACCGATACGCCTGGGAATCGGATGGGGTAGTGCTGATCAACCGGATCAAGGCGCATACCGATTTCAGGGGGAGTATTGAGAGCGGGTTGATGAAGATGTGTGTCATCGGGCTCGGGAAACATGACCAGGCCCTCGAGATCCACTCCTTCGGAGTGAAGGGGCTGCGCGACCATATTCCGGCAACCGCCAGGCATCTGTTCCGGACGGGCAAGATAGCGATGGGCGTCGGGCTGGTGGAGAACGCCTATGACCGCCTCATGGCGATCGACGCCTTCCGTCCCGATGATATCGAGGCGGGAGAGAAGCGACTGCTCGAGGTCAGTAAGGCGCACATGCCCGGTCTGCCGGTGGAGGAGATCGACGTCCTCATCATCGATCGAATGGGGAAGGACTTCAGCGGTTGCGGCGTCGATCCCAACATCATCGGCCGTATGTACATCCAGGGTGAACCGGAGTTCGATTCTCCCAGGGTGGACAAGATCATCATCGCCGACCTCTCCGATGCCTCACATGGAAACGCCATCGGCCTCGGGCTCGCGGACTTTGTCACCCGACGGCTGTTCGACAAGATCGATTTCGGCGCCACCTACGAGAACGTCCTCACCAGTACCTTCCTGGAGCGTGGGAAGATACCGCTCATCGCGGCGGACGACCTGGAAGCGTTCCGTTTCGCACGGAAGGTGTGCCGGGGAAAGGACGATCTGCGGGTGGTGCGTATCCCCAACACCCTCGAACTCACCAGGGCGTGGGTCTCGGAAAACGTGTGGCAGGAGATATCGAGTCGACCGGAGATCGAGTCGGCCGGCGATCCGGAACCCGCCTTCGAGTCCGACGGCACGCTGCGGTCGTTCCAATGGTAATGGCGGTCAGCATGCCGTATGTACCGACATGCTGAAGCCTCCATTTCGTGGGACATTCGGTTTCCGACTGCCCTGCCCAGGATTATACTGCAAGCTGTCTCATTGGTTGAGGGTGATCCTCTCGATCTCCTTTCCCAACTCTTCGGACCCGGGAACCGGCGCGAAGGCGGAATCATCCGAGATGAGCAGGAAGAACTCCCGGGTGCCCTTATTTCCTCTAATCGGGCTGACCGACACGCCGTGAACGTGTCGGCCTTGGGCACGACTGAAGTCCGTCAGATCCCTGAGGACGGTTTCGTATTCCTTCGGATCATCGATACGGCCGATCCGGCGCAGTTTGCCGTTCTCGGTCTCGAAAAGCGGTTTCACCAGACATATCATCGCCTTCGGTGGGGAGAGGAGGGCGTGCACGATGGGAATCGCCTTCCGTAGGGAGAGGTAGGAGAGGTCCACCGTGGCCAGGGACGGCGGCGGCCGCAGCTCCCGCGGGTGAACGTCCGATATGTTCGTACGTTCCATGTTTATGACCCGCGAGTCGTTCCGGAGGCTTCCGGCCAGCTGACCGTACCCGGCGTCGACGGCGTAGACGCACCGTGCCCCCCGCCGGATGAGGCAGTCGGTGAAGCCCCCGGTGGACGCCCCGGTATCCAGCGTCACCATGCCGGTCACATCGACCCGGAAGGACTCGAGGGCGCCCTCTAACTTGAGGCCTCCTCGGCCGACATAGGGAATCTCCCGGCCCTTCACCGTCACCTCGGCATCGTCCCGCACCGTGGTACCCGCCTTGTCGATTCTCTCGCCGTCGACATAGACGTTCCCGGCCATGATCCAGGCACCGGCCTGCTTGCGGTCTGTAAACTCCCCCGACTCGACCAGCCGTTGCCAGAGGGGCCGTGCCGGTGATTTCATGTCGAGACTCCGTTGATCTCGACATACTCCGCCATCGTGTCGATGTCGGTAAAGATCCCCCGATCGTCCACCCTCACCTCCCGCGCCCCAGCCCGCCTGAGCACCTCCCGTGCCCGATCCGCGACGCGTGCCTCCTTCAGCGCCTGTATCGCGTCACCGCCGGCGAGGACCGGGTGGCCCCGCTTGCCGTCCGAGACCGGATATACCGTTTCTCCCGCCGCGGCCTCTCGGTAGAGGAGGCGATACGTGCCCGGATCGACCAGCGGCAGGTCACCGAGCATCAGGAATACCGGGTCCGTCCACACCATCCGTACACCGGCTTGGATCGAGGTCATCTGCCCCTGACGGTACTGCCGGTTGTCCACCACGACGAGTCGAGATTCGTCGGGCAGCACCGGTCGAAGGTCCACCGCCCCCTGCACCAGGATCACCCGCCGGCATGTGCGCAGTGCCGTTCGCAGCGTACGGAGTATGAGGCATTCACCCTCCAGGGGAAGGAGCATCTTCGGCGTTCCCATGCGGATCGACTCACCCGCCGCCAGCAGAACGCAGTCCACCGGGAGCGGCGCCGGCGGTTCTCCCGCGCAGGGTTGATATTCGGCACTCACAGGATCAATAATACACAAAATCCGGAGCCTTGGAAGGCGAGACGGAGAACGGAGCGGGGGAGCGCGATGCAGAATACAGACGAATTGGCGGAGAGGGTTCGGCACCACTTGCGGGTCACCGACGTGACCGCCGTTCACGGGAGTACGCTCCTCGTACTGGCCATCGTTCTGCTGCCTTGGACCGGCGTGTGTGTGGCCGATGAGGGTTCCGTCACCGTGACCGATGCGGCGGGCAGACTCGTCGAGATGCCGGATGTTCCCGAGCGGATCGTCATCGCAGGCAAGGCCGTGGTGATGATCATCGACGCGCTCTACCTCTTTCGGGACGTCGGTCCGAGAGTCGCCGCTGTGGGGGTGACCGATCAGGGTCTGGGTGACTTCTTCCCGGTCCTGGATCCGGACCCCGACCGGAAGATCCGGTTGGGAAAGAATGCCGGTCCGGAGGAGATACTGGCCGCACGGCCGGATCTCGTCCTCCTCAAGTCCTACATGCGCGAGTCGCTGGGGTTGCCCCTCGAGAAGATCGGGGTACCGGTGGTGTATCTCGACCTGGAGACGCCGGAGCAGTTCCGGCGGGACATGCGCATCCTGAGCGGAATTTTGCGACAGGAGGAGCGGGCCGGGGAGATAGAACGGCTCTTCGAGCTTCGTGAGCGGCGTCTCGAGGAGGCCGTAGGAGACGCCGGCGAGATCGGCGTGGCGGTGCTGTCGTTCAATCGGCTGGGAGAGGGCCATTCCGTGAGTGTCTCCCCGGAGGGGTGGATGCAGGGTGAGCAGGTGCGGCTTGCGGGGGGTGAACCGGTGTGGTACTCCGCGGCCTCGGCCCCCGGCTGGAACCGGGTCCAATTCGAACAGATCGCCGCGTGGAATCCCGAGGCGATCATCCTCCTGTCCTACCGGATACCCTCCGGCGCAGCCCTCGAGGAGGTCTTGGCCGATCCCCTATGGCGGCGTCTCGAGGCGGTAAAGGAGAACCGCGTCTATGCCATGCCGGCGGATTTCTACAGCTGGGGGCAGCCGGATCCGCGCTGGATCCTCGGTGCCGAGTGGATGGCGGCCAAGCTCCATCCGGAGCGGTTTCCCGGTCCCTTCATCGAACGGATCAGGCTCTTTTTTCGTGAGTTTTATGGGCTCGGGGATCGGACCTTCGAGACGGAGATCCGGCCGGTACTCTCCGGTGACATAGAGTGAGTCCGACGGCGAGGGATACGAACGGTTCCGGCGGATCGCCGTCGGTGTCCGGTCCCCCGATGTGGGTCCTGCCGGTGATCGGCGTACTCGTGTTTGCCGGGTCACTGCTGCTGGGCAGATACCCCCGGGCGGGTTTCATCGGGCCGGTAGGGCTGCTGCAGGACCCGATGGCCATGCGGGTCGTGTGGCTGCTTCGCCTTCCCCGGGTGCTGGCCGCCGTGTGTCTCGGGGCGTCCCTGGCGACGGCGGGGTGCGCCTTCCAGATGCTGTTCCGCAACCCCCTGGTCGAACCCGGCTTCCTGGGGGTGACTCAGGGGGCCGCGTTCGGAGCCGCCCTGGCGATACTCACCCTCTCCCGCATTCCCGGCGCGGTTCAGGCCTGCGCCGTACTCTTCGCCGTGGCGGGGTTGGCGCTCTCCTATTATTCGGCCCGAAAGCTGCGATTCGGAGGCTGGGTGATCAGGATGGTCATCTCCGGGTTGTGTGTCTCGGCGCTCTTCGCCGCGGGATTGGGAGTGTTGAAGTATGCGGCGGATCCCCTCTCGGAGCTGCAGGAGATGACCTTCTGGATGCTTGGGGGACTCGGTGGGATAACCTGGGGAAGACTCGCCGGCATGGCGTTCCTGGCCGTACCCGGTCTACTCCTGTTGCTGCTCTTCAGGTGGCGATTCAACGTGCTGTCCCTGGACGATCTCACGGCCTTCTCTATGGGAACCAATCCTGCTCGTGAGCGTCTGCTGCTCCTCGGCGCTGCCTCGGTGGCGGTAGCCGGAGTCACGGCGGCAGCAGGCGTAATCGGATGGGTCGGCCTGCTGGTTCCCCATGTCGCCCGGCGGCTCTACGGACCGCAGGGCGAGCAGTCGGTGCCTGCCTCTCTACTCCTCGGCTCGATCCTCACGATGGTGTGTGACGGGGCGGCCCGGAGTCTGTTTCCGTATGAGATCCCGTTGGGCATCCTCACCTCACTGCTGGGAGCGCTGTTGTTTTTACTCCTTCTTACGTCGGGCGGCGTGAGGATCGGCGGATGAATGGCAGCGGCGCAGGAAGAGACGCCGTGGAGCTGCGGAGTGTGGAATTCGGCTATTCGCGAGAGGCACGGATATTCTCCGGGCTGTCGCTCAGCGTTCCTCGGGGGAAGGTTACCGCGCTCCTCGGACCGAACGGCTCCGGCAAGAGTACGCTGATGGGACTCATTCTCGGGTTTCTGGTTCCCGATTCCGGTTCTATCGATCTTCTCGGGAAGCCGGTTACGGCCTATGGACGGGAGGAGATGGGGAGGGTGGTCGGATACGTAGCCCAGAGCGTCTCGCTTCCCTACAACTACTCGGTGCTGGACTATGTGCTCCTCGGAAGGACCGCACGTCTGCCCAGACTCGGTCTGCCCGACGAATCCGATCGTGCCGCGGCGGGGGAGGCCTTGTGTAGGGCGGGGATCGCGCACCTCGCCGCACGGCATATTCAGGAGTTGTCGGCGGGAGAACAGCAACTCGTCGCCATCGCCCGGGCGTTGGCCCAGGAGCCGATGGTGCTGTTGATGGATGAGCCTACCAGCCATCTGGATCCGGCCAACGCGGTGTCGGTATATAGACTCATGAACCGACTGAGCGAGGACACCCTTACAATCTGCTTCACGACCCACGATCCGATGCACGCAGGCGGAATCGCCGACTACGTTTTGCTTCTGAAGAAGGGTGCGGTCGCGTACGCCGGGGATGCAAGCGAAGGCTTGACCCCTGGAAGGCTTTCACAGTTGTACGGTATCGAGTTTCGAGAGGCATTGGACGGTTCCACGGCCGTGCCCTATACGCATATAGAGAAATTCGAGTAGACGGCCGCGGGCAGCTCTTCAGGTCGTGCGAGATCGAATGTCGATCTCGGTCCAAGGCCGAAAAAAATTTCACATCTTCTTGCATTCCGGCGATTACGCGGGTACACTACAGCCGAATTTCCCCCATAGAGGGGAACCCACTACACATTTCGGGAGGATTCAATGGACAAGTTTTTCGGACTCCAGGAAAACAACACAACCGTCCGCACCGAAATCATCGCGGGAATCACCACCTTTCTCACCATGGCGTACATACTCGCCGTGAATCCCGGGATTCTTTCGGCAGCGGGCCTGCCCGCCGATTCGGTCTTTACGGCCACGGCGCTGGCGTCTCTGGTCGCCACGCTGGTGATGGCCCTGGTCGCCAAGCTTCCGTTCGCCCTGGCCCCGGGCATGGGATTGAACGCATTCTTTGCGTTCACGGTGGTACTCGGGATGGGCAAGAGCTGGCAGTTCGCCCTTACCGCCGTATTTCTCGAGGGAATCATCTTCATCATCCTGACCTTCCTCAATATCCGGGAAGCCATCATCAACCTGATTCCCATCAACGTGAAACGTGCCATTTCGGTGGGTATCGGGCTCTTCATCGCCTTCATCGGTATGCAGAATGCGGGAATCATCGCCAACAACGAAGCCACCCTGGTCGGCCTGGGGGTACTCGGTGAACCCGCCGCCATCCTGGCCATCATCGGACTCGTGATAACCGCCGTCTTGCTGGCGTTTAAGATCAAGGGCGCCCTGTTGTGGGGAATTCTGGCATCGACAATCATCGGCATCCCCATGGGGGTGACCAATGTCGAAGGCTTCCGCCTCTTCAAGGTCCCGCCCTCGCTGGGTCCGATCTTCTTTAAGTTCGAGTGGAACAGTATTCTTTCGTTGGACATGCTGATCGTCCTTTTCACCTTCCTGTTCGTCGACATGTTCGACACCGTCGGAACCCTGATCGGCGTATCCACCAAGGCCGGCATGCTCACCGAGGACGGACAGGTGCCAAGGGCCAAGCAAGCCCTGCTGGCCGACGCCATCGGAACAACCGTGGGCGCGATCTTCGGTACCTCCACCGTCACCACCTACGTCGAGAGTGCCGCGGGTGTCGAAGAGGGTGGGCGCACCGGTCTGACCTCCCTGGTCACTGCCGCGCTCTTCCTCCTGGCAATATTCCTGAGTCCGCTCTTCCTGCTGGTTCCCGGTGCCGCCACCGCGCCCGCCCTCATCCTGGTGGGTGTCTTCATGATGAGTCCGGTGCGGGAGATCGATTTCACAGACATGACCGAGGCGATTCCGGCGTTCCTGACCATCATCATGATGCCCCTGGCGTACAGCATCGCCGAAGGCATCGTGTTCGGCATCATCTCCTACGTGGTCATCAAGGTACTCTCAGGGAAGGGCAAGTCCGTCTCCATCGCCACCTACATCGTCGCCGCGGTGATGCTGCTGAAGTTCTTCGTGTAGATACGAGTTCTTTCTGCAAAGATTGTAATAATCAGGAATTGACATCACCGTAGACGTCCACACCGTCGGTCACGCGTGCCGAGAACGACGTTCGGCTGTGGGCGATCGGAGGATGAGAGATGAGTGATACGATGCGTTGCGTGCCCTTCGAGCTCCTCCTGCGGCGACTATTCGAGGAGTATGGTACCGCCGGCTCCATGTGTGAGATCCACGCCGATGACTGGTACCGCAAGCGTGACGGACGATCGATCGAACTCTTCGGCGGAAGGTGCGGCACGGTACTCGGCCCGGCCGCGGGCCCGCAATCTCAACTTGCAGGCAACATCGTGGCCGCATACCTCACCGGCAGCCGCTTCATCGAGCTGAAGACCGTGCAGATCCTCGACTCCCTGGAGATCGAGAAGCCGTGCATCGACGCGGAAGACGAGGGCTACAACACCGAATGGTCCACCGAGCTGTCGCTGGATCAAGCCTGGGTGGAGTACGCCAAGGCCTGGATCCTCCTGCATCTCATAGAACGCCTCTTCGGGACCGGACAACTCGCCGCCTCGCGTGGATCTTTTCTCTTCAACATGAGCGTCGGATACGACATGAAGGGGATCACCTCAGGGCCGATGCAGGAATATATCTCCCGGATGAAAGACTCCTCCGACGAGGAGCGGTTCCGTAGTTGGATGGCGGAGGTCCCGCGACTCATGTCGGAGCTCCTCGCCGGGCCGGGTCCGGCGGGGGTTCCGAATCGCGAGACACGTGCCGAGACCGCAAGGGAGCAGGGGTTGTTCGACGGATTCGACGTGCCCGGCGAGATCTGCCGATCCGTGACCTTGTCGACGATGCACGGATGTCCGCCCGATGAGATCGAGGCGATCTGTACCCACATGCTCACGGATCAGAAGATCGACACCTATGTGAAGCTCAATCCGACCCTGCTGGGATTCGAGACGGTGCGCCGACTCTTAGATACGACCGGGTTCGACTACGTCGAACTCGATCCTGCCGGATTCGAGCGGGATCTGGGATACGAGAAGGCTCTCGAGATCCTCTCGAGGCTTCAGACTGTGGCGGTGGAGAATGGCAGGCGATTCGGTGTGAAACTCACCAACACCCTGGCCACGGTGAACAACCGCGGGGTCTTGCCGGGAGAGGAGATGTACCTGTCCGGGAGGGCGCTCTTCCCGCTGTCAATCTCCCTGGCTTCACGGCTCTCCGAGGAGTTCGGGGGCGAGCTTCCCATCTCCTACTCCGGCGGAATCACCATCCACAACGTGGGTAGGGTGTTCGAAACCGGGATCCGTCCCATCACTCTGGCGACCGACCTGCTCAAGCCGGGAGGATATCTCCGGCAGGCGCAGATGGCCCGGGCCTTAGAGGATATTTCCGATTGGAACGTCGGTCGAATCGACGTGGACGCCCTGCGCGAACTCGCCGATAGCGTCACCGGAGATCCTGCGATCAGGAAGGACTATCGGGAATCGGGTACGGTGCGCATTCCGGGGGAGCTCCCGCTCTTCGACTGTTATGAGGCGCCTTGTATCTCCGCCTGCGCCATCGGGCAGAACGTGCCGGAGTATATCCGGCTCGCGGGAGAGGGGCGCTTCGCCGACGCCCTGGACTTGATCTACGAACGGAACGCCCTTCCTTCCATCACCGGTCACCTCTGCGATCATCAGTGTCAGCAGGCGTGCACACGGCTCGATTACGAGGGTCCCCTCGAGATCAGGGAGATCAAGCGGTTGGCCGTGTCGCACGGGATGGATGAGTACCGTACCCGGTTCGAAGCCCGGCGGAATGAGTGGAAGCAGGGACCCGGTCGTGATGAGGTTCGCGTAGCGGTTATCGGCGCCGGACCGACGGGTCTCGCGGCGGCCTATTTCCTGGCGCGAGAGGGCTTCCGAGTCACCGTGTTCGAACGGCAACCCGACGCGGGGGGTGTGGTGCGGTATGTAGTCCCTCATTTCAGGATCAGCAGGGAGGCCCTGCAGAGCGATATCGACCTGATTCGCGATATGGGTGTCGAGTTCGTCTTCGGTGCCCCCGAGGAGATCGACATCGAAGGGCTCCGGGCGGATGGCTATCGGTACATAGTCATGGGTCTCGGTACCTATCAGACCAGGCAGTTCCCGCTGGAGGGTGAGAACGAACAGGTCATGCCGGCCCTGGATTTTCTCCTGCAGTTCAATCGGGACAGAGACGTACTCACCCTGGGAAGACACGTAGGGGTTGTCGGCGCGGGTGATACGGCCATGGACTGTGCCCGGGCTGCATTGCGCTGTCCGGGGGTGGAACGAGCCACCATCATCTACCGACGATCCGCAGGTCAGATGCCGGCCAGTCCCGAGGAGTACCGGTTTGCTCAGGATGACGGCATCGACTTTATGTGGCTACGGAACCCGGAGCGATTCGACCGAGGCGGCCGACTGCAGCTGCGGGTGATGCGGCTCGGTAACGAGGATGCTTCCGGGCGTCGTCGTCCGGTTTCCACGGAGGAGACCGAGACGGTGGAGATCGACAGCCTGATATATGCGGTGGGTGACGATCCGGAGGAGCGCATACTCTCATCTCTCAGGCTTCCCACGGGGGAGGATGGAACGTTCGAGACCGGCGAAGGCGGAGAAACCGGGCTCGAGAATGTCTTCCTCATCGGTGACAGCCGGACCGGCGGTTCCACCATCGTACGCTGTATTTCCGAGGGGCGTCGGGCGGCGGATGCGATCTGTAAGAAGGAGGATCCCGCCTGGCGGCGCAGGGAGCCGGAGCTGCTTACGGAACTTCATGGGAATCAGCCCGTAAACCCGGCACATGCGGCGGAGATCCGTGTGAAACGGGGGCGCGTCGTCGAATGTCCGACCGAATATGCCATGGGTGAATCAGGGTCGGCACCTGGCGGATCCAAGACCCGAGACGCGACTCCCGGCGAGTCGGTGCGGTTTGCCGCAACCGAGGCATCCCGCTGCCTGGAGTGCAACTACGTGTGCAACAAGTGTGTGGATGTCTGCCCGAACCGGGCGAATATCGCCGTGGCCGTCACGGCCGGGTTCACGCAGCCGTTTCAGATCGTACATCTGGACGAGTACTGTAACGAGTGCGGCAACTGCGGCCACTTCTGTCCGTGGGAGGGGCGGCCGTTCCGAGACAAGCCGACGGTTTTCGTCACCGGCCGAGCGTTCGAGGAGAGCACCAATCCCGGATGGCTGGTGGCGGGAGACGTTGTTCGGGTCCGCTTCACAGGAGCCGAGAGGGAGATACCCCTCGGGGAGTTGCTCCTCCACGGCGAGGCAGACGACGATACGGCCCGGTTCGAAAATTCGGCCATGCCGACTGACGAGTCCCGTTTTTTGCGGCTCTTCGAACGGCTCTACGGTACTCGGCCGTTCCTGTTCGTGTCGTCGCCGGAACCAAGGAGATAACGACATGATACTCTTCAAGAACGCCTGTACCCTCGAGATCGATCCGCCTCGTGTGCGGGAGGGAATAGATGTGCTGGTCGACGGCGATTCAATATCCAGAGTGGGGGCGGGAATCACCCTTCCCGAGTCGACCCGAAATACCGGACAGAAAAAAGAAGGATCGAAAGGATCGGGATCTGAAAGAACAGGATCGGCAGGCAGGATCGTTGACTGTACTGGGAAACTGCTCTTTCCGGGACTCGTCTGTACCCACCACCACTTCTACTCCGGTCTCGCCAGGGGGATGACGGTAGATCTCGGACCGATGCCCGACTTCGTGTCGATCCTGCGCCGGCTGTGGTGGCGGGTGGACCGGGCGCTCGATCTCGAGGGTGTCTACTCCTCGGGACTCGTCTGCTCCCTCGACGCCATTCGGGCCGGCACCACTGCGGTCATCGATCACCACGCCTCCCCGAGTTGTATCGAGGGATCGTTGGGGACCCTGAGACGAGCCTTCGAGGAGACCGGCCTCAGGGGTGCCTGTTGCTACGAGGTATCCGACCGAAACGGCGTGGAGGGGATGCGCGCCGGAGTGGCGGAGAACGCCGCCTTTGCCCGAACCCTCGACGAGGAGAAACAGGCCGGCACGTGGAAGGGCCTCATGGAGTCTCACGTCGGGGGTCACGCCCCCTTCACCCTGCCCGACGACGGTTTGCGGCTCATAGCCGATGTCGTTGAAGAGACCGGCCGGGGATTTCACGTCCATGTGGCGGAGGACCGGTATGACGCCTCGTACTCTCGGGCCGCTTACGGCGTCGACCTGCTCCCGAGGCTCGATTCCTTCGGGCTGCTCTCCGAGAGGACGATCATCGCCCACGGACTCCATCTCACCGAAGAGGAGATAGAGCTGCTCAACGAACGGGACGCCTTTCTGGTCCACAACTGTCGCTCAAACATGAATAACGGCGTAGGATACAACTCCTGGTTGCCTCGAGTGCGGAACGAGGCGTTGGGTACCGATGGCATCGGTGCCGATATGTTCGAGGAGTTGAAGTTTGCGTTCTTCAAGCATGCCGAGGAGGGCGGACCTCTCGGACCGGACGAATTCCTCAGACTGCTGGGCGGCGGGTACCGCCAGCTCGAGCGGGTCTTCGGACGTCCCTTCGGCCGGATCGAACCCGGGTATACGGCGGATCTGGTAATCGCGGATTACGGGAACCCGACGCCGCTCTCCGGGGAGAACGTGGCCGGCCACATGCTCTTCGGCATGAACTCCAACATCGTGGAGTCGGTGATGATCGGCGGCCGATTGGTCATGGAGGAGCGGGAGTTCCCGTTCGATACCGGACCGGTCTATCGGCAGGCACAGGAGCAGGCGACGCAAATCTGGGAGCGGGTCGGTGAGATGGAGCCGTGACCACATTGTATGAATTATAGCGTTCGGATCACTACACAAGGAGCACCAATAAAATGCAATTGACGACTGAAACAGCACGGAAGATTCTCTCCAAGGCCGAGGAATACCGCGAAGAGACGGCCGGGATACTGAGCAGGCTCGTGAAGATCAAATCATATAGCGGAGGTGAATCCGATATCGTCGACGGCCTCGTTTCGTTGTGTGAGGAGTACGGATTCGACGTGAGGACCGACGGCCTGGGGAGTGTGATCGCGGTGGTGAGTCCCGGTCCGAAAACCCTCGTGTTCGACGCCCACATCGACACGGTGGAGGTAGGTGACCCCTCCCAGTGGGAGCGGGATCCGTTTTCCGGCGACATCGAAGCCGGCCGAGTGTACGGTCGCGGGTCGGCTGATCAGAAGGGCGGGGCCGCCGCCATGATCACCGCCGGCCGGATCATGCGTGAGCTGGATATCACCGGCGACTACGGCATCCAACTCGCCTTCACCGTGATGGAGGAGGACTGCGACGGCATGTGCTGGAAATACCTGATCGAGGAGGAGGGGCTCCGGCCCGACTTCGTCGTCTCTACCGAACCCACCGCCTGCGGCATCGCCCGGGGGCAGCGCGGGCGGATGGAGATGGAGGTGCGCCTCTCGGGTGTGTCCTCCCATGGCAGCGCCCCCGAGAGGGGGGTGAGTGCCGCCTACAAGGCCGCCCGCGCCACCCTGGCCATGGAAGCTTTGAACGAGCGACTCGAACCGGATGAGGGCAATTTCCTGGGAAAGGGCACCGTGGTGGTGAGCCGGATAGACGTCAGGGGACCCTCCCAGTGCGCGGTGCCTGACCAGGCGATGCTCTACCTGGACCGGCGCCTGACCTGGGGGGAGGACGCCGATCTCGCCATCGGGCAGGTACGACGGGCGATGGCGAAGGCCACCGGCGACGACGAGTCACGGATATCCGTCACCATGCCGGAGTATACCAAGCGGGGATGGAAAGATGCCGACTACGGGCAGGAGCTCTATTTTCCGACCTGGAAACTACCCGAGGATCATCCTCTGGTGTGCGCAGGCGTACGGGCGTACCGTGGGCTGTGGACGGAGGACCCCCGGGTGGACAGGTGGACCTTCTCCACCAACCTGGTGGCGGTCACCGGCAGACACGGGATCCCTGGGATCGGCTTCGGCCCCGGTGATGAGGACCAGGCACATGCGCCCAACGAATGGACCCGGGTGGAGGATCTGGAAAAGTGCAGCGCCTTCTATGCTGCGTTGGCGTGCGAGGTGAACGAGGTATCCGGCGAGGATTCGACGCGGGATAGGGAGACCCGGTAGCGTATGCTCGAGTTCGGGTACCGCTGCAGCATGTGCGGCGCAGCCTATGAGATCACGCCGCAGCGGATGCTCTGTGACGGCTGCTCCCGTGAACAGGCGGACGATGAACCCCTCAGGGGAATCTTGGAGGTGGAGATCTCCGGCAGTGTCGGTGCGCACTGGCGGATCGCCGATCTGCTGCCGGTGGAGGAACGGTGGTTTCCGTCTATTCCCGTGGGCAACACCCCCCTCTGGCAGCCGGAGCGGATGCGTACGCACATCGGGTTTCCCGGACTCTACTTGAAGGACGACACGGCCAATCCGACGGGTTCACTGAAAGACCGGGCCAGCTATCTGGTTGCGGCCTACGCCCGGTCACAGGGGATTCGCGACATCGTGGTGGCCTCCACCGGGAATGCGGGATCCTCAATGGCCGGCATCGGTGCCGCGGCGGGATTGAACGTCAGGCTCTTCATCCCCGAGTCGGCACCCCGGGCGAAGCTGGTGCAGGCGTTGCAGTACGGCGCTCAGGTGGAACGGGTCTCCGGAACGTACGACCAAGCCTACGACGAGTCCCTGGCATACTCCCGAGAACACGGGGGGCTCTCCAGGAACACCGGGTACAATCCCCTCACGATCGAGGGCAAGAAGACGGCTGCCCTAGAGATCTTTCGCCAACTCGGAGGATGCACCCCCGACATCGTCTTCGTGCCGGTGGGGGACGGGGTCATTCTCAGTGGATTGTACAAGGGTTTCGAGGATCTGGTGACGCTGAGGCTTGCCGAACGGGTTCCACGGCTGGTCGCGGTTCAGTCGGAGGGATCTTCCGCCATAGCCCGGGCCTTCGATTCGGAACGGTTTGGGCCACCGGTTGCGGCCGAGACGGTCGCGGATTCGATCTCGGTGGACGTTCCGCGGGCCGGATATTTCGCGGTCGAACGGCTCCGGCGTCACGACGGCGAGACGGTGGTGGTGGATGATGAGTCCATTCTCGCCGCGCAGCTGTACCTCTCGACCATTTCCGGTCTCTTCGCCGAACCGGCCGCCGCGGCCTCGGTTGCCGGGTTTCTGGAGGTACGTCGATCGCTTCCCGCCGACGCCACGGTGGTGCTCTGCATCACCGGCAGCGGACTGAAGGATATCGAATCCGCGAAAAAGGAGGTGGGCCTCGAATGAACGAGCCGCGGCAAGAGATCGACAGAGGACCTATCTCCGCCTCCATTCCCAGACTCGACGGCAAGGCCAAGGCCGATGGATCCGCCGCGTATATCGCGGACATCCCCTTCCCGGAGGCCCTAATCGCCCGATTTTACCGGTCGGAGTTCACCCGGGGAAGGATCCGGAAGATACTTCTGCCACAGATACCCGACGGGTATCATGTCGTGGATCATCGGGATGTACCCGGCGAAAATCACGTCGCGCTGATACAGAACGACTGGCCCGCCTTCGCCGAGGAGGAGATCCGCTATCGCGGCCAAGTCATCCTGCTCATCGCGGGACCGGACCCGGTCGTAGTGGATCGACTCATACGAGCGGTGAAGGTCGAATACGAGCCGCAAGAAGCCGCCGTAACCGTCGACGACGCCCTGTCCTTGAAGGGCGGCCCCATCCATGGAGAGGATAACCTCTTCGCCGATCTCTCCCTGCGAAGGGGAGATCCCGACCGGGCCTTCGCGACTGCGGACCGAGTCATCGAGGGCGAGTATTCCACCGGGTTTCAGGAGCAGCTCTACCTGGAGCCCCAGGGCCTCGTCGCCCGGCCGCATTCGACCAATGATTCAGCGCATATGGAATCCGGACACCGGGATACAATCGTGATCCAGGGATCGATGCAGTGCCCCTACTACGTCAAACACGCGGTGGAGGAGGTCATGGGTCCCGGGTTCGATGTACGCGTGATCCAAACCGTCACGGGCGGCGGTTTCGGCGGGAAGGAGGACTATCCTGAGATCATGGGCGCCCCGCTGGCGGTGGCCGCCTGGAAGATCGGCAAGCCTGTGCGCATGATCTTCGACCGGTCCGAAGACCTGGCGTGGACCTCGAAGCGGCATCCCTCACGGACCCGCATCCGCACCGCTCATGACGCCGACGGCAGCATTACCGGCTTCGATTTCGATATCATCCTGGACGGCGGCGCCTACTCGAGTTACTCCCTCATCGTGCTGCAACGTGCCGTATTCACCTCCACCGGGGCGTATAAATTCCCCTCTGCACGGGTGAGGGGACGCGCGGTTGCCACCAACACCGTCCCCTCGGGTGCGTTCCGGGGCTTCGGGGCTCCGCAGGCGATCTTCGCGCTCGAGATGCACATGGAGAGGATCGCCCGTGAGTTGGGTCTTCCGCCGCTCCGGGTGAGGGGCGGCTATTTCCTCGAAAGCGGAGACGCCACCATCACCGGCGGCAGGATCAGGGGCGAGGTCATCCTTCACCGGCTGGTAGAGAGAGCGAGGGAGCTCTCCGAGTACGACCGGAAGCGGACCCGGTACGAGACGGAGCCGTGGCGGGGAATCGGTCTGGCTCTCTTCAACCACGGCTGCGGGTTCACCGGAGACGGTGAGCAGCGGATCATCAAGGCGAAGGTTCGCATCCGCAAGGACGAGGAGGACCGGGTCGAACTGCTGGTGGCAAGCATCGACATGGGGCAGGGGCCGCAGACCACGCTGCGGAAGATCGCCGGCAGGGTCCTGGGAATTTCTCCGGAGGAGATCGTCTACCGCAATCCGGATACCGACCGAGTACCCGATTCGGGGCCTACCGTGGCCAGCCGCACCGCCATGGTGGTAGGGTATCTCGTCCAGAAGGCGGCGGAGAAACTGAAGCACCGGTGGGTTCCGGGACGGATGCAGGAGGCCGAAGCCGACTATACCATGCCGCCTGAGTTGCGATGGGACCAGGAGACCCTGACCGGTGATGCCTACGCCACCTTCGGCTGGGGGGTCAACGTCGTGGAGGTGTGTGTCGATCCGGTAACCTGGGAGACACACGTGACCGGTGCATGGGGGGTATACGATGTCGGCGTGGCCCTGGATGATCGGGTGGTACTCGGACAGATTCAGGGGGGCATGAGCCAGGCGCTGGGATTCGGAGCACTCGAAAAGCTCGAGGTCGACGACGGTGGGGTGTTCATGCAGCGGAGCATGGCCGATTACATGGTACCGACGACCCTCGACCTTCCCCGCACCGCGGGGGAGACCATCGACAACCCCTACGAATACGGCCCCTTCGGGGCCAAGGGGATGGGTGAGATGGTACACAACGGCGGCCATGCCGCCCTCGCGGCGGCGGTGGAGCAGGCCGTCGGAAGGTCCTGTCACGGGGTGCCGCTGACGCCGGAGCGCCTATTGGAGATAATGAGCCATGGTGATTGAGTGTGTCGTGAACCGGAAACCCGTGAAGGTGGATGTCCACCCGATGCGCAGATTGCTGGACATGCTGAGAGAGGATCTGGGGGTATGGGGCACGAAGGAGGGGTGCGGTGAGGGCGAATGCGGCGCGTGCAGCGTGCTCCTGGACGGGAAACTGGTGAACAGCTGTCTCGTTCCGGTCGCGCAGGCGCAGGGAGCCGAAATCCTGACCATCGAGGGAATTCGGGAGACAGACGCGGGTCGGATACTCACGGAGACCTTCGCTCGAGTGCATGCCGTTCAGTGCGGTTTTTGCACTCCCGGCATGGTCATGGCCGCGACGGCTCTGCTGAGGAGGAATCCCACTCCCGACGAGGGGGAGATCAGGCAGGCGCTTTCGGGCAACATCTGCCGGTGTACCGGATACGACCTGATCATCGACGGCATTCTGGAGGCGGCCGCGGCCGTTCATGACGACGCCGTCTGGTTACAGGCGGCTGCCTCGCGGCCGGAAGGGGCCAAGCGGTGAGCGGCGGGTATTATCGGCCGACGAGTATGCGGGAGGCGCTGGATATCCGCGGCCGGACGGGAGCCCTGCCGTTCGCGGGCGGGACCGACCTCATGGTGAGACGTCGGGGGTATACCGGCACCCTTCCCGATGTACCTCCACCGGTCCTGTTCTTGGACAACATCGGGGAGCTGAGAGCTCTCGTCGTGGAGGATTCGAACCTCCGCATCGGCGCAGGCGTGACGATGGACGGGCTGCTCGCGCATCCGGCCGTACCCGAACTCCTGCGGAGAGCCCTGGCGGAGCTTGCGGCCCCGGCCATCAGGAACAGGGCCACGCTGGGGGGGAATATCTGCAACGCGTCTCCCGCGGCCGACTCCCTCCCGCCCCTCTACGTGCACCGGGCCGCGGTGGTGTTGATGAGTCGGACCGGCGAACGGTGTCTGCCGATAGACGAATTCATCCTCGGTCCCGGAAAAACCGTCCTCCGGCCGGACGAGTTGCTCACCGAGATCGTGGTGCCTGCGCTGCCGGCGGATGTCGATCACGACTCGGGTGACCATCGGCCGAAGGAAACCGCGGGAGTTCGTCTCTATTACCGCAAGGTCGGAACCCGGAAGGCGAACGCCCTTTCCAAGCTCTCCGCCGCGGGATTTGTTCGCGTCGACCGATTGGCCGCCGACTCGACGAAATCGGACCCGACCGCCGTGATCGGTGAGTTCAGATTCGCACTTGGTGCGGTGGCGCCGGTGGTGGTACGGCTGGACGATGTGGGGCGGATACTCAACGGCCGGCCGGTGGAGGAGTTGTCCGAACCCGAGACGCCGTGGGGAGTGGCCGAGATCGTCTCCCGACTGATACACCCCATTGGGGATCAGCGTTCGTCGGCTTTTTACCGGCGGGAGGTGGCGATGAACTGCTGCAGTGAATTCCTGAAACAGATTTTGGAGGATCCATGCTGGACTTGAGTGTAAATGAAAAGCAGAGAGAACTGAACGCCAGGCTGTGCGCCGAGAAGGGGATCATCCTCCCAACCTACGAACAGATGATTGATCCCGAAAAGATACCGGCGAAAACCGTCGCCGAACTCGCCAATATCGAACGTAATGATGTGCATTCCCGCAACCTCTTCAGGGTCACCTGGCGGAATGAACCGGTTGACGCGGGAGGCGGATTCGGCGGCGTAAACTACCTCGAGATCCCCGGGGAACTCACCGGTGTAGAGGCACGGATCGTCGGATTGGTGGGCAAGTGGTTTCCCACCGGTGCCCACAAGGTCGGGGCGGCCTACAGCTGCCTGGCCCCTACGCTGGTGACCGGCCGGTTCGATCCCCGCAGCCACATGGCGGTATGGCCGTCCACCGGGAACTACTGCCGTGGCGGTGCCTACATCTCCAGGCTCCTGGGGTGCCGGTCCGTGGCTATCCTGCCCGAGGAGATGTCCAGGGAGCGGTTCGAGTGGCTCGAGAGGATGGCCGACGAAACCATCGCTACCCCGGGTTGTGAGAGCAACGTGAAGGAGATCTTCGACAAATGCCGTGAACTCGAGACCGAACGAGGCGCCGATATCTTCATTTTCAACCAGTTTGAGGAGATGGGGAACCACCTATGGCACCACGAGGTGACCGGCAGGGCCATGGAACGGGTGCTTGATGAGATCATGGGGCCGAGGGAACGATTCGCCGGAACCTGTGTCTCGTCGGGATCCGCCGGCACCACCGCCTCCGGTGAGTATCTAAAATCGGTCTTCCCCGAGGCCAAGCTCGCGGTGAGTGAAGCCGCGCAGTGCCCGACCCTCCTCGAGAACGGATTCGGCGGTCACCGTATCGAGGGCATCGGCGACAAGCACGTCCCCTGGATCCACAACGTGAAGAACACCGATATGGTCATCGCCGTCGACGATGAACACACCATGCGGCTGCTGCGGCTCTTCAACGAGCCGGTCGGCAGGGCGTATCTGGCGGAACGGGGAGTTCCCCGGGAATTCGTCGATCGACTCGACGTACTCGGCATCAGCGGGATCTGCAACCTCCTCACCGCCGTGAAGTTTGCCAAGTATTACGAACTCGCGGAGGAGGAGGTCGTCATGACCGTCTTCACCGATTCCGAGGCGATGTATACATCCAGACTCGCCGAGTTGACCGCGGCGCGGGGCGAGTATACCCGGGATGATGCCGTGGCCGATCTGGAACTGTTGCGGCAGGTGGGTACCGATATGCTCCTGGAGCTTCGCTACGTCGATCGCCGGAGGATTCATAATCTCAAGTACTACACCTGGGTCGAACAACAGGGCAAGACATATGACGAGATCAACCGTCAGTGGTACGATAGAGAGTATTGGCGGAGTCTGTACCGCGATCGTGCCCGGCTGGACGGACTGATCGACACGTTCAACGAGATGGTTTCTTCCTATGCCGCTCGAGGCTGATCGAAAGGAGCGTTGTCGAATGGATGCAGAACGAAGGAGGAATACCCCAACGGGTCCCCCCCGCGAAACCATACTCCTGAAGGACTGTTATCATCTGGTAACGGAGGCCGGAGAGGAGGGGGTTTCCGGCTATGATATACTCCTGAGGGACGGCCTGATCGAGGCGGTCGGACCTGCCGGCACACTCGATCTCGGCGGAACGTCGGGTGGTGTGAACGGGAATGATCCGGTCAGGGTCATCGACGCCTCCAGGTGTGTGGCGGTGCCCGGATTCGTGAACACACACCACCACTTCTATCAGACCCTGACACGAAATCTGCCGGCGGTGCAGGACGCGGGGCTGTTCCGCTGGCTGGTCTATCTCTACGATGTGTGGAAACACCTCGATGCCGACGGGATCTACTGGTCCACGGTCCTGGCTACGGCGGAACTCCTCAAGACCGGCTGCACCCTCACCACGGATCATCATTATCTGTATCCTGCCGGCGTGACCGCGGACATCATGGCGACCCAGTTCGCTGCCGCCGCGGCCACGGGTATCCGCTTCTCTCCCACCAGGGGATCGATGAGCCGCTCAAAGAAGGACGGCGGTCTGCCGCCGGATTCGGTGGTACAGGACGAAGCGACCATCCTGGCCGACTCGGAACGAGTGATCGACCGGTTTCATGATTCTGGCGAATTTGCTATGCGCAAGGTGGCATTGGCGCCGTGCAGCCCCTTCAGCGTCTCCGAGCAATCGATGCGCGATACCGCGGCACTGGCCCGGGACCGCGGGGTCCTGCTCCACACCCATCTGGCGGAGACTGAGGACGAAAATGGTTACTGCCTGCGAGAGATGGGCCGGAGGCCCCTGCAGGTGATGGCCGACTGCGACTTCCTCGGTCCGGACGTCTGGTTCGCCCACGGAATCCATTTCACCGACGAGGAGCTGCGGCTGTTGAAGGATACCGGCTGTCACATCGCCCATTGCCCCACCTCCAACATGCGGCTGGGCTCCGGGATCTGCAGGGTGACCGAGATGAAGAAGCTGGGAATCAACGTGGCCCTGGCGGTTGACGGCAGCGCCTCCAACGACTCATCCGACATGCTCGGAGAGTTGCGGAACGCCCTCTTCCTCCAGCGGGTCACCAAGGGCGCCGGCGTACTCACAGTCAGAGACGTCTTGGCCATGGCAACGGAGAACGGTGCCCGGCTTCTGAACTTCCCGAGGAGCGGGAAGATCCGGGAGGGATGGGCCGCCGACCTGGCTCTGTTCGATGTCCATACGATGGAGTACACCGGTGGTAGGTCCGATCCTCTCGGGGCGTTGATCTTCGCCGGGTACGATCACGGCACCGCCTACACCATCGTCGACGGCCGGGTGGTGGTGGATCAAGGGCGGCTGACCGGGATCGATGAGGAGGAGATCATCGAAAAGGCGGGGGCCGCGTCGGAGCGACTCACCCGGAACGTGGAGTGACCACGTTCCTTCGAGGGCGAAAGGCGGGAGGATAGAGATGATTACGCACTATATACGCGCAGGTTCCGTACTCCACGCGGTGGAGCTGCTGGCACAGGGGTATGTGCCCCTCGCCGGCGGTACGCAGCTGAACAATCCCACGGGGAGCCGCTTCGGGGAGGATCTCGAGGTGGTCGATCTATCCAATCTTCAATTGACGGAGATTCGACCGATCGACGGTGAAGCCAAGGGAGAAAACGGTGGTGTGAGTATCGGCTCGATGGTGAGTCTGCAATCGCTGGTCGAGAGTGCAGGCGTACCGCGGGTCCTTCGGGAGGCTGCCGGCTTCATTCCGTCCAGGAGCGTGCGGAACATGGCCACCGTCGGCGGCAACATCGGCGCCGGCAGGCCCGACTCCTATCTGATTCCCGTCCTCATCGCAATGGGAGCCTCGGTCGAGACCGCGACTAGGAGAACAGGAAACACACGCTTCTCCGAGCCGGAGGTCCGCATACTCACCGTCGAGGAGTATGTCGGAGGCGATCATTCGGCCCTCATCCTCTCGGTGCGGGTGCCGAGACTCCCCGGTGTGACCGTCGCAGTCAAGGAGTCCCGCTCTCATATGGCACTGCCGGTGGTGACCGCCGCGGTCCGGCTGATCTGGGGGGAGGGAACAACGGCCGAGGCGGTCGTCGCCGCCGGATGCGTCGGTCTCTCGGTGACCAGACTCAAGGGAGTTGAGGAGGAGATCGTCTCCGGAGGCTGGTCGGAGGAAGATATGATGGAGCGCGGCAGGCTGGAAGCCCTGATCGGGTCCGCCGTCGATCCCCCTGCCGACATCCTGGGGAGCAGCGAATACAAACGCTATATCAACTCGGTTTCCATCGCCGATGCGATCAGACGGTGTGTGCGGGAACGTACGCGAATAGCCGCCGGGGAGGAACGGGTATGAAAATCAACTTTACCCTGAACGGGAAACCGGTCACTTTCGAGACTATTCCCGGCGAGAATGCGCAACGCTTCCTGCAACGGAACGGCGTGCCCTCGGTGAGAAACTCCGACGACGGCCACGGGTTCGTCGGGGCCGATACGATCCTGCTGGACGGGAAGGTGGTAGCCTCGGGACTCATGATAGCCCCGCAATTGGAGGGCCGTGACGTGAAGACGGTGGAGTCGCTGCGGGAGGGACGCTCCCTGGGAGTCGTCCAGCAGGCCCTCCTGGAGACCGGCTGTATTCAATCGGGATACAATGCCCCCGCCGCCGCGCTCATGATCCATGACCTACTCGGGCGAACGAAGAATCCGAGTAAGGAAGAGATAATGGACGCGCTGTCGGGACTCTACGTGCGTGCCACCGGATACGAGCAGTTCTTCCATGCCGTCGAGTTTGCGGCGGCCCGGCTCGAAGATCCCGGGGTGCAGCTGAAGGGAATCCCCAGCTTCGGAGGTTCCAATACGGTCGTGGGTAAGCCGGTCCCCAAGAAGGACTCGGCGCGGATGGTGGCGGGAGAGCGGATCTACGTGGAAGACCGGATCGGGCCGCAGAGCTGCTATCTGAAGGTACTGCGGAGCTCCTACGCCCATGCCTGGATCAAGAATATCGATACCCGGCAGGCGGAGGCTATCTCCGGTGTGGTTGCGGTGTTCACTCATGAGGATGTGCCCGGGCGAGTGTACTCCCAGGCGGGACAGGGATTTCCGGAACCTTCGCCCTACGACAGAATGCTCCTGTCCAGGAAGGTTCGCCACGTGGGCGACCGAGTCGCGGCGGTTGTGGCGGAGTCTGCGGCCGTCGCGCAGAGAGCATTGGATGCGATCCGGGTGGAATACGAGCCGCTTCCGGTGATATTGGACTGGGACCGGGCCTGCGCCGACGACGCGCCGAGGGTGCACGGCGGGAAGGTGGCATACGTCGACGGGGTCCCTGACGACCTCGATGCACTGAACGAGGGAGCCGACCCCGAGGAGGAGTCGGTGCTGTACCAGTTTCCCGTGGGCGGCGATCCGACGCGGAACATCGCCGCCTCTGTAGAGGGCGGCATCGGGGACGTGGACCGAGGGTTCGACGAGGCCGACGTCGTCATCGAGCGCACCTACACCACCACCCAGGTCCAGTGCACGCCCCTGGAGCCACACACCTGCTATGCCGTGCCCGAAGGGGACCGTCTGGTGATCTACGCATCCACCCAGGTCCCCTATCATGTGCGGCGGATCGTGGCGACGCTCCTGGATCTTCCGGAAAACCGGGTGCGGGTGATCAAGGAGCGGGTCGGCGGAGGCTACGGATCCAAACAGGACGTGATCCTGGAGGAGCTGGTGGCCTTCTGTGCCTGGAGGACCGGCCGGCCGGTGTACCAGCAGTACACCAGGGAGGAGGAGTTCACCGCCTGTTCGACCCGGAAGCCGATGCGGATCACCGTCAAACTCGGCGCCACCAGGGACGGCTTCCTCACCGCCATGGAGATGCGGGTCGAGTCCAATCAGGGGGCCTACGGCGCCCACGCCCTCACGGTGCCCATGAACGGGGTATCCAAGAGCCTGCCGCTCTTCCTGTGCGAAAACGTCCGCTTCGAGGTATGCGCCTACTACACCAACATCCCACCCACCGGGGCCTATCAGGGCTACGGCGCACCCAAGGGTAACTTCGCCGTACAGATGGCCGTTCGGGAGCTGGCCGCCGAACTCGGCATGGATCATCTCGAGCTTATCGAGAAGAACCGTGTCCGGGAGGGCGCCATGCTGGAGATCCTCAAGAGTCTGGGTGAGGGGAGGGAGGGTGCCGCCGCCCCGGCAACCACCTGCGGTCTAAAGCCTGCCCTCGAGCAGGGGGCGAAGCTGATCGGGTGGAACGACAAGCCCGCATCGGACGACCCGGAGATCTGTATCGGCCATGGGGTGGCCATGGTGCAGCAGGGGTCCGGCCTGCCGGGGTTGGACCAGGCCAATGCCACGGTAAAGATGCTCGGAGACGGCACCTTTCTCGTGCAGTCCGGCGGTGCCGATCTGGGAACCGGGCTGGATCTGGTGAGTGCCAAGATGACGGCGGAGATCTTGTGTGCCGATCTGGAAACCGTCACCGTGCAGTCCGGTGATACCGACATGTCTCCCTTCGACACAGGGGCCTATGCCTCAAGCGGAACGTTCTTCTCAGGCGGTGCCGCAAGAAACGCGGCGGAGAAGATGAAAGAGCTCATCTTGCAGACAGCTGCCGAGATCATGAATGAGGAACCCGGCAATCTGCGACTCGAGTACCCCTCCGCCGTGGTCGGAACGAAGGAGCGACTCCCCTATGCAAAACTCGCGTGGCACACTCAGGGAGGGACCGGCTCCGGGCAGCTCATCGCGTCCGCCGCGTTCACTACCGACAAGTTTTCCTTTCCCTACGGCGCACACTTCTGCCGTGTCGCGGTGAACAC
>CAZAKE010000015.1:49799-51727 GCA_964485495.1 uncultured Spirochaetales bacterium | reverse complement strand
CCGTCGCCCCCCCGCCGAGGTTCGCCGTGATCCCCTTCAAAAACGACCTAATCGCCGCAGTATCGATAGCCTGATCGAGTGAGGACAACCTTCCGAGCAAAAAAAGACCGGAGAGGATCAGACCCCTCCGGTCGTTATTCGTACCGAACTCGTTAGATCCTGATCGCGAACTCCACCGAGGCACCGTAGTCGGCGTACCCGAACTGGTTGGCGACGTCGCTCACCTTGAAGAACCCGGCCAGGTTCAACTCGGCTACGAACATGTCGATTCCGAGTCCGACGTTTACCAGACCGCCGGTGAATCCGGCCGCCACATTCAGGAAGCTCAGGAACTTGACGTTTCCGCCGATGTGCAGAGTCTCGAGAAAGTTGTAGTCATACACGTAGTCGGGATCATTCTTGGCCCTGACCGCCTTCTGGATGGCGGCGATGGTGTTGCGTAGTTCCAAGTGGATCTCAGGATCGACGAACTTCTTCAGCTTTTCGCTGGTCGGACGAAGCTGCACACCCACCGCCAGGTCCATCGGGATGTACGGATAGGATCCCTCTACCTGGTATTTGGTTCCCTCGGGAAATCCCTCACCCGTCTGCACGCTGTCGGCAAACTCGGCCAGCATCGCCTCGGAGTAGAAGAAACGGGTTCCGGCGATGTCACGCAATACGACGCCGATGTTGAGGGGGCCGAGTGAGAGGATCGCACCCGCGTCGAACCCGATCCCGAACCCGTAGTACACGTTGACCCCCGCCAATGCTCCCATGGTCTCGCCCATGATCGACTCCATCAGGATGTCGCTGACGGAGATGGGTGCGAACACCCGGTACATGGGACGCGCGGTGAGGCCGATCGACAGGAAATCGCCGATCTTGTGGGCGTACCCGACCGTGGCCATGACGGTGGCGGTGATCGATCCGCCGGTGTTCCTGAGTCCATCGAACCGCACGAAGGCGTCACCGTTGATGCCGATGCCGAACCCGAACCCCTTTACCAAAATTCCCAGCGCGCCGATGTGAGCCCCGACTCTGATGTTCCCCTGAGGAAGCGGGATGTTCAACTCCTCGAGGATGTCGTCGGCCAGGCCGGTCTTCACCACCAGGTTGAGGGCGGCCTGGGTGACCTTGTCTTCGAAATCCGGATCGTTGATGATATCCTGAAACTCTTCACTCTCCAGATAGTCCTGCATCGCGAGGAGCTCGTCCGGATCGATGTTCACAAGGTCTGTAGGGATCGTATCCGCCGGTATGCCGAGATCCACCGCCGCCTCCCGCAGATACTCCTCGTTGTCGATAACCCACTGCTCGTCGATACCTTCCAGCATGCCGCCGATGGGACCGAGGTCCTCACCGCCCATGCTTGCGAGTAGCTCCTGAAGAAATTCGTTGTCGATACCGTCGGTGCCGTCTGTCTGACGGGCCATCGGCAGGTTCTCGAGGTTGGCGAAGGCCTCCTCGATGGCGGCGATGTTCTCTTCTATGTTAACCACATAGTCGATGACCGACCTGTCGGTGAACCCATAGATGTCCACCGTCAGCGGAGTGATCTCGAAGCTGCGGTCTCCCATGGCCAGACCCGCGGGATTCAGATACAGAGAGTAGTACCCGCGGGCATTGGCGGTGAACGACCCACCCTGACCCAGCACGATGGGGTTTATGGGAGAAACCGGCGGCTGGATCATCGGGGCAAACGACTGCCCGAAGGTGAAGCCGGCAACGGTCACCATTAATATCGTAATTGTAATCTTCCTCATACTTCATTCCTCCTCGAAGTAGTTGTACACACACTCGAAAAACACTACAGAAAGAATCATGCCAAGTTGCCGTTCCATTACGACCAACTGCATCAATTCAATCTTATTCCTTACCCTGAAAACATTTATATCAATTTATCCTCTTGTCGGTTTATACTATCACCTTCTCAATCATTCACGAAC
>CAZAKE010000015.1:47191-49699 GCA_964485495.1 uncultured Spirochaetales bacterium | reverse complement strand
TAGTATAATACTCCAAAAAATGTATTTCAACAATTTCTACAATCTTTGAACCGAATTCGATACGCCGGGTCTCGAGAAACACTCGGCATCCGCTCTCCTGTATGTCCGGCGGAGGGCCGAACTGTCACCCAAATAGATCCCAACCGGTTCACCCGTACGTACAAGTGTAGTCAAGTTTATCGCCGACTCAAGATTTTAACCATGTAAATCTTCAAATATTGTTTGAAATAGTCTCTTCTCTTGATCTTCGCGAAGGCGTCGTTCTCGCTGAGTTGCTGGGCGATGTTCTCGATGCGGGCCGCATCAGGGGGTTTGATTCGGTGGGCACGTTTTATCTTTCGCATAAAATCCCGGACCATCGAATTGACGTCCTCAACCAGGTCCGCCTTGGCCTTCGGATCGTAGAGGGGGTTCCACTTCTCGGCAAGCTCATCCATAAGCAGATCGATATCGGCTTCAGCGCCGGCGAAATGAACTTTCAGCTCTTGTACCAGCCGCTGGTAGTTGGCAGCCTCGGCCTTGGATGTCTTTGGCGCGGCTCCCGTCGCTCCGAGTACCTTTGTCGCAGACCCGCTCTCCGCCGTGCCGGGCGCCGTTCCACCGCCTCGACGGGCGCCGCGCAGGCCGCCGCTGCCCCCACTCCCGGAACCGACGACCTTGAACTCCTCGGCGCCCTTCTTGACACCGGTAGTGAGCCTCTTGAACAGCATGATCAGCTTGGTGAGGATGGGAACCGTCTTCCAGATCGGAAGCCTGTTCTTGGCCTCGGCCAGGAGGCTGCGTCTGTCCAATTGGAGGATCTCCGGCAACGGAATCAACGCCTTGCGTGAATGATCGAGAATTCGTTCGACTTCCGCACGCACCTCCGGGGCGGGTTTGGTCTCCCGCTGCGTCAGGAAGAGCAGCTCGTACCGCAGGAGCGCGTGCAGGAGCGGGTCCTCCTCACGTACTATCCGTTCCACGTCGGAACCGAACGCATCATCCTTGCTCATCTCCGGAGTCTTCTTAAACACCTCCAGCTGCTCGGTCCACCCCGCGATATACTCCTTCTTCAGCTCCCAAGACGCATCCAGGATCTTCTTCGCACACAACCCCAGGAGCTTGTCCTTGTGGACGTAATACTCCTTTTTATTGGCCGTCCGCATGCGGATCACCTCCGGCAGGGACGACTGATCCCTGTTGGTGGTGATATTCTGGATATATTCATTCAAATCATCTTTAGGAACCTTTTTCGCAAAGATAAGGCCATTCTTGTCCTTCATCTCGAAGATGTCCGAAAGCGTGAAATAGTATGGTGCCATCTGGAGTCCACGAGACAACCCCTTCAGCGCCTGGGTCGCCTCCTTCTCCTTCTGAACCACACCCTTGTGATGCATGTTGTAGTACCCGATGAGATAGGCCGCCTGACAGTAGGTGTTCTCCTTGGCCAACTTGTTGGTCTTGTCCCGATACTCCTGAATCACGAAACTCGCCAGATGGGTCCAGAACTGAAACGAAAAATCCGTGGGATTCTGGACCGTGCCGATTGCGACCCTGGGACTCGAGTAGACATTCATGAGCATGTCCTTCATGGCCTGCTCTTTCTTCCTGAAGATAGTCTGCAGTTTATGACGCATATATTCGGCATTTCTGCGCACCTGAAGATACTGTCTGATCTTCTGCACCGAGAACTCCAGCAGTCGGTTCTCGATAAAATCAGAGGTAATCACGAAACTTATGACGTTGTCGGGAAAGTTCAGCCGCAGGATCTCCGGTGGTTTGTCCGTATAACTGTCGATGAGCCCGACGAACTCACCTTTTACATCCACCGCGGTGATGTGATCGGCGGGAATCGTGATTCCCAGGCCGGTTTCGCTGGGAAAGGGCAGCTCCGGGTCCAATTCCATCTCGTAATACGCCTTGTGAACCGCATCGAAGTAGAATTTGGTATACACAATGGTGTCGATGTTGACATCTTCGTAGCTGAGCTCACAGGAGCCTTTTGCTGCCAGCTCCTCCAAATCGGCGGTAAGATGATGTTGGGTATATTCCGCGAACCCGGACGGCCCCTTACCGGTCTCCTTGAAGTGCTCTCCGCACTTCCGGACATACGCGAGAAAACGGTCGAACCCTACTTCGTGGTTCTTGTTCTTGCGAGCATAGGCCTGTAATAGTCTGACCGTATCTTCCGAAGTCGCCATCGCGTAGATAGTTTATACCATTTCACCGTCTGCTGGAAGAACTTCTCCTGAATTTACGCCTATTCGTAGCTCCGGTATCCACCGGGAAAGGAGCGGTAGCACTTCCGGTGTAGAGGGTGACATGCGGGAATGGGATTTCTATGCCCTCCCGATCGAATCGCTCCTTGATCTCCAGAAATATCGAGTTTTTCACGTCGAGAAAGTGTGATTTTTCGAACCAAACTGCAAAAAGCATGTTTATCGAGTATTCGCCGAAATCCTTGAACAGGAACAGCGGCGCAGGCTCATCCAGACAGAGGGGGTTTTGGGCGGCGACACCGGTGATGGT
>CAZAKE010000015.1:37392-47091 GCA_964485495.1 uncultured Spirochaetales bacterium | reverse complement strand
CTGAGATGGATCGTGGAGTCAGCGATGCTCCACTCCGCGGTTGTTCCGACATTCAGCTGTACAGGTCCCCAGGGAGCCGGAGGCGATACCGCATTGACCATTACTCGGTCCGACTCTTCCCATTCGGCGCTTCATCGTGGCCTTCCGATAGGAGGGTCTCTTCGGATCCTCGGATGTCTGCCATCGTCTTCATCTCGATTTCGATCTGATCTATCTCGTCACGGATTCCGGCTATCTCCTCCTGCAGGCGCCGTATCGAGTCTTCCTTTCCACGAATTCTGGACTCGGCGTCGCCCTTGCGCTCTTCGAGGTTCTTCACCTCGACGGCGGCCTCCAACCTGCGGATCAGGTGTTCATAGCTCTCGTTTCGTTCCAGTAGATGTCGAATGATCTTCAGGCTTCCCTCGAATTTCGGCCCCCCGATCGTACCGGCGAGGCCGGAATCGCGATATATCACACCCATACGCCGATAGGTGTCGGCGAGTGTTTCATCCAACTCGGATATCCGCTTCTCCAACATGACGACCGGAGCCTTGTTCGGAATCATACTCACAATCTCCCGAAGACTGTCCTCTACCTCGTCGTGCCGTTCCTCGAGTTCCCGGTATTCGTTCTGCAACTCGCTGAGCCGTGCCTTCACAGCCAGGACAGGCTCCATCACCTTCTCGAGTTCTATGGAAGGGAAGGACTCGTGGAAATCGGATTCCACCAATCGCGACCCCGCGGGACGGTATTGCCGCTCCAGATACCTCCGCTTGGTGCGTACCACACCCTCCTTGAACAGCCGCTTGCCGGTGCGTCGGATCTTGCCGAAGAAACCGGGTTGCGGTTCCTCCTGGTCTACCTCCACATCCTGCTCGATGCCGTTTATCTTGGCCTCGGTTTCCACCAGATCCGCGAAGATGGGATAAAACTTCTCGGCCTCATCACGGCGCTGCTTGAATACCTCGTACGCGACCCTGCCGATCTCTTCGAGGTGCGGTTCCATCAACTCGTTCTGTTCCTTGACGGCGGATCGATTGTCCTTCATGTCGAGGGCGATCCGCTCCAACCGTGATCGGCAGTCGGTTATCTTGTCGATCTTCTCCTGATGCTCGCTCTTTTCCTTCAGGAGTTCTACTGCGGTGGTGTACTCCGCCTCGAGTGCTGACCCCTCGACCTGTTCCGAAGAAACCGCTACCAGGCGTTCGCCGAGGAGGGTCAATTGCTTGTCGATGGTGTCGTCGTTTCTCGAGACTGCGGTCTTCAGTTCGTCGATCTTTTTCGAGTAATCTTGCATGGCTAGAGTATACGAAGGGGTGGCATCACTGTCAAATACTCAGTGAAATTAGGAAGTCGAACCGCCGGATACCCTCTTGGTCAAACGGGCGGCCCTGATCTCTTTGGACGCGAGTCTGACACCGCCCGCGCGCACGCTCTTCACCAGGTAGTCATCGATGTCGAATTTCTCCTCGGTGATCTTCATGCGAGGGGTCTTCTTATACCGGACCTGAATCATCCGGTCTTGCCGGTCGGTAAGAAGCAGCACTCGGCTGTCCTCGGCGACGAGTGCGTATTCTTTTCCGATGATAAACTGTTCGATGGAGAAACGCTTGATATAGGGATACTTGGTCTCACCGTCGACATACACCATGGTGAATACGATCTTCGAGAGCTCATCCTTCTCGGCCAGGGTACAGTAGAGCATCCCCTTGTCCACGAATAGCTTCTCAGGCACGTCGATCACGCTGTAGGTGCCGTCCGCCCTGATCACCAGGATTCGGTCGTACTGCGAGGCCCGGAACAGCTGTTTACCGCTCTTTACGGCATGGCCGAGATACCCCGTATTCCTGTCGTACCGGAGCTCCAGATCCCTCGCGGCCGCCTCACGCACATCTACCCGCTCGAACGACACGATAC
This sequence comes from uncultured Spirochaetales bacterium, assembly GCA_964485495.1. Lineage (GTDB taxonomy): Bacteria > Spirochaetota > Spirochaetia > CAZAKE01 > CAZAKE01 > CAZAKE01. The sequence continues at coordinate 45,192 of CAZAKE010000015.1, read as the reverse complement.
GGCTCATGCGTTCCCGCGCACCGCCGCTCTCTTTCTTGATGGTCTCGATGAACTCGACGGCATACTCGACGATATGTTCCAGGTGGTACTTGATCTCCTTGAGCCTGGCCTTGATCTCCTCCATCTCCTGTTTCGCCTTGTTGATGTCGTACAGGGAGATCCTCCGAATCGGTATCCGCAGGAGTCGCTCAACGTCCTCGTCCGTCACCTTGCGGCGAATCTGCGACGCAAACGGTTCCAGCCCGGTGAACACGGCCTGAACCACCTTCTCCTGGGTGTCCTTGTCCTCGATCTCCTTGTAGATCCTCTCTTCGATGAAGATACGCTCGAGAGTACGGGCGTGGAGCCTGTCGCGGAGGTTCTTGGCCTCCAGTTCCAGCTCCGCCGTCAGGATGTCGATCAACTGAACGGCGTGGTGTTTGATCACTTCGGTGACGGTCATGGAGACCGGCTTGCCGTCGGAGATCACCAGTAGATTCACCGAGATGGACAGCTCGCAATCGGTGAAGGCGTACAGGCCGTCGATCACGTCCTTGGCGTAGACACCACGCGGAAGGGCGATCTCAATCTCGACATGTTCGGCGGTGTAGTCGTTTATGCTGCCGATCTTGATCTTGCCCTTCCGGGCCGCGTTTTCGATGGATGAGATCAGACTCTCCGTGGTGACGCTGTAGGGAAGATCCTTCACCAGGATCCGCTTCGGGTCGGAGGTATCCAGCGTGGCCCGCACCAGGACCTTTCCCATGCCGTCTTCATAGTCGGAGACGTCTATCACGCCTCCCGAAGGAAAGTCCGGGAAGAGTTCGAACTCCTCTCCTTCGAGGGAGGCCTTGACCGCATCCAAAACCTCGTTGAAATTGTGCGGCAAGATTCTGGTGGACATGCCGACGGCGATTCCCTCGGCGCCCTGGATCAGGATCACGGGTATCTTGGCCGGGAAGGTGACCGGCTCCTTCCTGCGGCCGTCGTAGGAATCGATATACTCGGTGAGGTCGGGATTGTAGAGGAGCCGCTTGGCAAGAGGCGTGCAGCGACACTCGATGTATCGGGCGGCGGAGGCATCGTCGCCGGTGAAGATGTTTCCGAAGTTCCCCTGCTTGTCGATAAAGAGATCCTTGTTTGCCAGGACCACCAGAGCCGAATAGATCGACGCATCTCCGTGGGGATGATACTGCATGGAATGGCCCACCACGTTGGCGACCTTGTGAAACCGACCGTCGTCAATCTGGAAAAGCGAGTGCAGGATACGCCGCTGAACCGGTTTCAGCCCGTCGTCAAGATGGGGAATGGCCCGATCCTTGATGACGTAAGATGCGTATTCGAGAAAGTTGTCGTTAAAGAGCCGTGTCGCGTATGCCATCGCTTTCTATTCCATCTTTTCCATCTATTCCACGTATTAGGTTTCCACGTCGATCAGATTTTGCATGATGAAGTCCCGTCTCTCGGGGGTATTCTTGCCCATGTAGAACTGCAGCGTCTGCTGTATCGCCTTGATCGATTTAATATTCACCGCAATGAGCCGGATCTCCTCTCCAATGAACTGGCCGAACTCCTTCGGAGAGATCTCACCGAGTCCCTTGAACCTGGTCACCTCCGGACCACGAAGATCGGCCATGGCCTCGTCACGCTCCTTGATGGTGTAACAGTACCGAGTCTCGTTCTTGTTCCGTACCCGGAAGAGGGGCGTCTCGAGTATGAAGATCCGTCCTGCCAGGATCAGCTCTTCGAAATAGTTCAGAAAGAAAGTAAGAAGCAGGTTGCGGATATGGAAGCCGTCGTAATCGGCGTCGGTGGCGAGTACGATCCGAGCGTACCGGAGGTTCGCGATGTCGTTCTCGATCCCCAACGCGACCATCATGTTGTACAGTTCTTCGTTCTTGTAGATGGCGGCCTTCTTCTTTCCAAATACGTTCTGCGGTTTTCCCCTGAGAGAGTAGATGGCCTGAGTGTATACGTCTCTGCAGGTCACGATAGTACCGGTGGCCGACTGCCCCTCGGTGAGAAAGATGGTGGAATCGTCTCCCTTTCCGTCGTCCTCGAGGTGGTATTTACAGTCCTTCAGCTTGGGAATATTGAGGGCGACCCTCTTGGCCGCCTCACGGGCCTCCTTCTTGACGGCGTTGAGCTCCTTGCGAAGGGCCTCGTTGTTTTGGATCTTCGATTCGAGTTTCTTGGCAGCGGCCTGGTTCTTGTGCAGGAAGTCCGCCACCGCGGTCTTCACCTCGTTTACGATCCATCCACGGATTTCCGTGTTCCCGAGTTTATTCTTGGTCTGGCTCTCGAATATCGGATGCTGCAGCTTGATCGAGATGGCCCCCGCGATCCCCTCCCTGACATCCACTCCGGAATAGTTCTTCTTGAAGAACTCGTTGACGCCCTTCAGCACCCCCTCCCTGAAGGCGGACTGATGGGTACCGCCGTCGGTAGTATACTGCCCGTTCACGAACGAGAAGTAGGTTTCGCCGTAGTTGTTCGTGTGAGTGAGAGAAAACTCTAAATGATCACGTTTGCAGTAGGCGATATCATAGAGCGTGTCGTCACCCACCTCCGCATAGAGCAGATCGAGGATTCCATTCTCGGACTGGAACTTCTGCTTTCCCAGATAGAGGGCCAGCCCCGAGTTCAGGTAGGCGTAGTTCCACATCCGCTGCTCAACGTATTCGAGATTGAACGAATACTCGCCGAAGATCTCCGCATCCGGGATGAATTCGGTGAAAAGGCCGTCGGGTTCGTCCTTCTTGGTTCCCTTTCGCTCCTTCTTGAGCCCGCCCTTCTCGAAGATTGCCTCTGCATATTTTCCATCCCGGAACGATACGACCCGGAAGGAGGAGGAGAGGGCGTTAACCGCCTTGGTGCCCACGCCGTTCAGTCCGACGCTGAACTGGAACACTTCGTCGTTGTACTTCGCGCCGGTGTTGATGGTTGACACACAGTCGATCAACTTGCCTAAGGGTATGCCGCGGCCGTAGTCGCGGACCTTCACCGTCGAGCCTTCGATAACCACACGGATCTTGTTGCCGGCGCCCATGATGAACTCGTCGACGCTGTTATCGATGACCTCTTTGAGGAGGATGTAGATGCCGTCCTCGTAGTTGGAACCGTCACCCAAGCGGCCGATATACATTCCCGTTCTGAGGCGGATATGTTCGAGAGAACTCAGTGTCTTGATCTTACTCTCGTCGTATTCGGCGGCGGCTCCGCCGGATCCATTCGAGCCGTTCTTGCCTCGAGACTTCGCCGTGGTTTCAGATTTTGAACGGGTCGATTTTGCCGTCTTTGTCCGCTTCGAAGTCTTTCCTGTGGACCTCTCCACCGTTCCAGTTTTTTTTGCGCTCATCCCTCTCTTTTCCTATCTATATACGGGCAACCATTCTTCCGACACACGCCATATATAGCGTATCCGCATCGGAACATACCATATCTATACCCCATATCTATGCCATTATACCACATCTATGCCAATCTATAAAATGGGGATCAAGCGCTCTCCATGAGTACAAATCATGAATACAGAGAAAGGTACGATACTACCGAAATCATCTCTCGTTGGTGTCGGTACTATCTAACCGTGGTTTCCGTCGATCCTCTCGGCCTCGGTTCACCGGAATCGGCTATTTCACCGGGATTTCGGTATACGCACGAATGGCGGTGCGCCACTCCTCCGCCCTCTCCTTGGCTGCGAACTCGAGGTCTTCAAGGGGGTATTCTTTTCCGATCCGCCGGCTCTTGCTCTTCCCGAGGGGATGGTATGGGTGGATGGTCACCTCGAGGACGTTGGTAAGTTCCGACGCAAGCCTACCGACCGCCTCCAGATGCTCCGGCCGATCGTTCAGACCGGGGACCAGGGGACACCGCAAAATGGTCTTGGCACCCTTTCGATCCAAGGCTCGCAAGTTTTCCATGATCAGCGCGTTATCGACGCCTACGAATTCTTTGTGTCGCTCCGGATCGGTCTCCTTGATATCGTAAAGGAAGATATCCACGTAGGGCATGAGCCGCTCATATTCATCCAGAGGCGCGAAGCCGGAAGTATCCAGGCAGGTGTGGAGGCCCTCCTCCTTCGCCGCACGAAGGAGTTCGAGAGTGAACTCCGGCTGGTCCATCGGTTCCCCACCGGAGATGGTCATTCCGCCACCGGAGTTGTCGTAGAAGGGTTTGTCTTTCATCACCTCCGCCAGCGCTTCCTGTACGGACATGCGCATGCCCACGACTTCCAACGCCTTGGCGTAACACTCTTCGGCACACTTTCCGCAGCGGACGCACAGGGTACGATCGAGCACGTGAACGCCATCCTTCATGACGTGCGCTCCCGCGGGGCACACCCTGAAGCAGTATCCACACCCGATGCACTTGTCCGGGATGAACGAGATTTCAATCCCGTCTTCCCGAGACTCGGGGTTATGACACCACAGACAGCTCAAGGGGCATCCTTTTAGAAACACGGTCGTGCGAATGCCGGGACCGTCGTGTATAGCGAATTTCTTAATATCGAAGACAATGCCGCCGGTTTGTTCATTCATCGAAGGCGGATTATACCGAAATACCCGGGAGAGGGAAAGCCCCGCGCCATATTCTCGATGCTCTTATGAGATCAGCTTCCGGTACTCCTCGGCAAACCCGAGGAGATACCCTCCGGGACCGTGGTATCGTTCGATATCCTCCTCGTCGGGCTCAACAGTCTCACCTCTCGGTAATACCTGAGAACTCAAGGACTCGATATCGAACTCCCGCTCCTCCGACCGCATGTAGGCCCCGGCACCGGCGACGGCGGCCCCGAGGCCGGCCCCTACCTTTCCGATGGGAATGACCCCGCGCTTCCAGATGGCGGCGACGCGCCGCAGTATCTCACGGCTCGAAGTGGCTCCGCCGGTGACATAGATGGGTTCGGTGGATTCCGGGGCGAACCCTTTCGAGAAGAGATAGACCGCCGCCAGCGATGAATCGATGATCCCTCCGTAGTCTCTGCCGAGATCCATGGCCGCATACCCGACCCGGGTGAAGTGGAACGACGGCGATGGGGGAAAGGACTCCCCGTCGGGCTGCCAGAAGCAGAGGGTAGATCCCGGCACGGTAGTCGCCAGCGCCTGATCGGCAGGATCGTACTCCTCCTTTCCGAGGCCATGGAGGGCCCTCACACGGTCCCACGTCATGGCACCGTTCGTCCGACAGCCGAACATGAACGGCCTGCCCACACCGTCGTACATCGCGTTGGCGTATCCTTCCAGATCGACGGCATCACCCTCGGTCGACACCATGTTCACGAAGCTGGTTCCCAGGCTCAGCAGATCACCACGAACGAGGACCTTCGTCTGTGGATTGTCACCTGATCCGGCTGCCACCACACACTCCGGAGAGAACCCATACTTCTTCGTGAAGTACCCGGCCATGGTGCCCACCACGGTATCCGGGGCCGAGAGTCCGGGGAGTTTTTTCGCCAGCCCGGCAGAGCCGCCGGGTAATCCGTCGGCCACGGCGTCGAGTAGATTTCGGCTCCACGCTCTTGCGGCGTAATCCATCAACGAGGTACCGCATCCGTTTCCGTGGTCCATGGGGACATCGACATTTCCACACAACACCGCCGGCAGGAAGCTGCTTATGAGCTGAATCCGTGCGGTTTTTCGGTACGCGTCGGGAAACTGGGTTCCCACACGTCGAACTACCGCTCCGGTGAAGCGTAAGGGGGAGTCAGATCCCGACAGCCGTATCATCTGTTCGGATCCGCCGACGGCGTCCCGTATCGCATCCGCCTGAACACCCGTGTTGGATGTCCGCCAGATGGGGGCCGTGCCATAAGAGAAGATACCGGCCAGCAGCACCTGCAGAGATCCCTCGTCGGCAGATTCGATGGCCTGCAGTGCGGCGATGCGGCCGGCCGCCGTCTCGCCGAGATACACGTGTCCGTGCTGCTGCCCGGACACGTTCACCGCCACGATCTCGTGGATGGGAAACTCGTCCGACCGCATATCGGCAAACATGGCATCCAGGGATGCCGGAAACATCATCGGCGGTTGATCGGCTTCTCCGGGTTCCCGCGGAGGTGCGATATACTCCCGATGGTCGATACCGAATCCATAGAGCCGGTCGTCGACGACATAGTCGAGACTGCGCTCGTATACGATACGACCATCCTCGATGTCGATCACGATTGCCGTCAGACTCTGTGTGCTGGAATCCAATCCGAGTGAATACAAGGCCATGATCGTCTCCTCCTACATGTTATGAAGCTTCGCAAGCTGTTCAAACTCATAATCCGCCGAGAGAAACACCGTTGAGAGTTTCCCTGCGCCGGGACGACCAAGTATCGAAAGCCCTCCGTTTTCGGGTTCGACGGAGGAGACGCCGAAGGAGAGTTCGCCTCCCTCGAACAGAAAGAAGGCGGTTCCGTAGTAGAGGGTTTTCGTCTCTCCCGGCGCTATGTCGAAAACCGTCGAGGCACCGAGAAGTTCCCGATGTTCCAGGGCATACTCGAGCCCGTATGCGTACGCACCGGTAGCGTTCTCGGTTCCGAGACAGAAGGTCATGTCGGTGCCCCCGTCATATGAGGCCCACGGCGGGAAATTGCGGCCGCCATACTGCATCCAGAGGGCGTTGAAATTCAAGGGCACCAGTCCTTGCTCCCGGGCCCGATCCGGACCGAGAAAGAAACAGAGATAGGCGGCCGATGCCCTGGGGTTTACTACTGCACTCCACCCCAGCCGATTCTCCGCGGGTACCGCACCGAGAACGAAATCGGTGTACCCGATCATCCCCGGAACATGACGCAGGGACGCGATACCACCATCGGCAAGAGGAGCCGAGTCCAGGCTCCTGAACTCGGAGCCGACGGCAAGGCGGGTGGTCTCGTCAAACTCTCCGCCTGCGGGGGGGACGGCGAACCGATCCGCGGCGACGTCGATGAGGCATCCCTCCGACAGGAAGGGAGGGCCCACCGTATTATGCCAGGCACCGTTGACCGCCAACGATTCCGTTCCGGTATTACGCATCGTCAGGGCGCAATAGTGAATCGGCTGGTTTGGAAACACTGCATCGGTCTTTGTATATTCAAACGGTAGACCCGTCGACGGCTTCAACGCACTCCGCTGAAAGGCGGCGCCGCCGGGTACTACGCCCGTCTCTACCGACTCCCATTCGAGGTTGGCGGTCTCACCGTGGGCAGGCAGCTCCGTTTTCCCGACGGTACAGGGCGGACCGAAATTGGGAAAGCACGGGAAGTTGCCTGCGAGTTCGTAGAGGAGATTGACGGGCCAGAAGTCACCGTGCGCATTCGGATCGAACCGGTCTCCCGAATTGGACCGAAACCGAGGCGTCCAATGGGCATTCAGGTATCCCGATCCCCTGCGGGTACTCAGTTCCGGAACCATGCCACCGCGGTCGGACACCATGACACGAACCTGGCCGTTCTCGAGCACCGCGGCATTCCTGTTTCCGATATCTTTTACACGCGCGACTTGGGCATTCATAGATTTCACCTCCCACCGTATTCACACTCAGACACTATCCGCCGTCGATATTCAGAATATCACAAGCCCGAGTGAGAGCGCAAGCAACGGAGATTGCACGGAGACGGAAGATCAGGAGAGCAGTTCGCGGATAGTGTCCATCGAAACCGTGTTCATGACGAGTGGCTGGGAGAGGTCCTCCTGCGACTGCTCCCAGGTCATATAGACCCGCTCGCTATCCACGTGACACTGGACGTACCGGCTGCAACCGGTACCCCACGGACTCATGAAGAGGGGCTCGATGACGGACAGACGACTCATGTTCCGCAGATCCTCTCCCACCGCATATGCCGCACCGCCG
>CAZAKE010000015.1:1374-37292 GCA_964485495.1 uncultured Spirochaetales bacterium | reverse complement strand
AGCACCGGGTCCTTCACATGGAGAAACCTCGGGTCACGGCACGAGAGGACCGGTTACCATGCTGCCACCGCCGAACCAGAAACCGGTAGAGGCGTCCATAGGCGGGACGATCGTTCGGGCCTTCTCCTGGTCGATGAGAAGCTTGCTGAATTCGGTGAGTTTCTCGGCCTGTATGTCGTTCAAGTATGCGGTACCCATTCAATTCTCCTCCGTGTCGATTGATCGCCACCAGCGTACGATATCATCGGCGATCGCCTCTCCATGACGATAGGCCATGTCGTGATCGTATGCTTCGTAGAAGATGAGCCGGGCGTCATCTACAAGGGTTACGGTCAATTCCGCGAGCTCGAGAGGGACGGTGCCGTCGGAATCGCCGTGCAGCACGAGAGTAGGACAGGATATCTTTGCACCAGGATGCATGGACGGCATGTGCCTCACGGCCTGAAGCACCTGCCGATAGTATTCTACCGGCTTCAGGTACCAGATCCCCATCACATTCCTGTCTCCGGGATTATCTGACGAGTGTTCCGTCGTCTCCTCGACCTCCTCTTCGGCCGTCCGCTCGATAATGCACAGTATCTGGCGGTCGCCAAGGCCGTTCAGCAGCCTGAAGGTGACCCTGTTCCGCCAGCGCAGCATCGGCGTTCCGTTGGGAACGCTGGTGCTGATCAGTACCAGGCCCATGACCCGGTCCCGCTCTTCGTAGTGGAAGAAGTCGAAGGAGACCCCGCCGCCGAACGATACCCCTCCAAGAAGGAAACGATCCAACCCGAGGGAATCGGCGAAATCGACGAGGATCCGTCGGTAGTCGGACATGCGCCCGCTATACAGCGAGGATGTATGCGGAAGCTCCAGCGAGTAGGTCTCGAACTCCGCCGCCAAGGGAGTACAGTGGAGAAACATCCTTTTGTTGATCGAGAACCCATGGATCAGGATCAGGGGCGGAGCGTCCGGATCCTCCGAGGGTAGATGCAGATACTCGTATACCTCGCCGGTCTCGGAGGACGCTACCGTTTCGCCGCTCCAGCCGTGTAGCGGAACATCCGGTGGGGTACTGTTTGCCTCTTTGGGCGTGCACAGACAACCAGCGAAGGAGATACTCACAATGAGGGTGCTTACGATGAGTCCCAACCGTTCCTTGACATTACGATGAAATTTTTTCCATAGTGGTATTTTCATTTTAATCCTCTAAGGATCACTTTTTAGGTGGTGATCACTTTTTTTTGCAACGACAACTAGTGCATATCAATATAATCGTAGAAGTCGTTTAGTTCCAGCGGTTTGGAGTAGAAGAACCCTTGTATCCCCTCGAACTCGAGGCCGCGCAGGAATTCGACCTGTTTGAGGGATTCGACTCCCTCGGCAATCAGCTCCAGTCCGAGTCCCTTGGCCGCGGTGACAATGGCCTTGATGAGGGTTACATCGCGTCGGTTGCCCGGAAGATCGATCACGAAGGAGCGGTCGATCTTCACCGTATTCACCGGCAGAGACTTTAAATAATTGAGAGAGGAATAGCCGGTGCCGAAATCATCCATGGAGAATTTCACACCCAGCGCCTTGAGCCTCTCCAGTTTACGCAGCGCCCCGGGGAGATCATCCATGAAGGTGCTCTCCGTGATCTCGAGGTGAAGAGACTCCGCCATTAGTCCGTTCCTCTCGAGTACCTCGGTGATCTTCTCTACCAGCGCATCGTCCCGAAGCTGTTTGACCGAGAGGTTCACAGAAACAAACAAATTCTGCGGGTACTTCCTGCTCCATTCGGCGCAATCCGCCACCGCCCTCTCGATCACCCACTCACCGATGGGGATGATGAGTCCCGATTCCTCGGCGATCTTGATGAAACGATCGGGAGGTATGATGCCTTCGGACGGATCCATCCATCTGAGGAGTGCCTCCGCTCCGATGACACGCCCGGTCGCGTCCACCATGGGTTGATAGTGAAGCCGAAACTCGTGCCGGTCCAGAGCCCGCCGCAGCCCCGAAATGATCCTGATCTTCTCCGTCGCCCGCTCCTGCATCGACGTGCTAAAGAAGCGGAAGGTATTTTTATCTCGCTTCGCCTCGTTCAATGCGGCATCCGCGTTGATGGCGAGGATGGTAGGTTCCTCACCATCCCGCGGATAGACCGCCACGCCGATACTCACCCCCAACGACACGGTGGTGTCCAGAACTTCCAGGGGTCTGGCGATCCGTTCGATGACCTTCTCGGCGACGATTGCGGCGTCGGTATCCTCGCCGAGGGCGTTCAGGAGTATCGTGAACTCGTCGCCGCCGATTCGAAACAGGGTATCGCTCTTGCGGAGCACGCCATTGATCCTGGCGGCGATCATCTTCAGGATCTCGTCGCCGGCGTGGTGGCCGTACGTATCGTTCACCTCCTTGAAATAATCGAGATCGACATAGAAGAGGGCCCTGCGGGTTCCATCCCGCTGTGCGACGGCGAGGCTGTCCTCGATCCGTTCGTAGAAGGCCTTACGATTCAGAAGCCCCGTGAGTGCATCATGATACGCGAGAAAGGAGAGTTCCGACTCAACCCTCTTTCTATCCGTGATGTCGATGGTCACCCGGGCGATGTCCGTGATCGAACCATCCTCGCCGGTGATGGCCTTCACCCGGTCCTGGACCCAGCGCCAATGCGTTTGGGCATCCCCGCAATCCTCAGGTTCGTTTGCCCTGAGGCGATATTCCAAGATCTCCTCCGAATCGGTGGAGAGATTCTCGAAACGCTCCTTGACGACTTCGAGATCATCCGGATGGACCTGCCCCTGCCAGTCGTTCACATCCAGGTACAACTCCGGAATCGGCCTGCCCCACACCTTTTCATATGCATGATTCACATACCGGAGTCGCATGGAGGGATAATCGATGAGCCAGAAAACTTCGTTGATGGCCGAGGCGATATACGCGAAGCGTTCATCGCTACGCTCGAGGCGCTCATATGCCCGTTTCACCTCCATGGACGTATCGAAGAAATCCTTCGCCAGCCGCGCCATGGAGAGCAGGACGAAGGTAGTTATACCGACAGTAAACCGAGAGAACTGTAAATTGGGAACCGGGTCGATATGGAATCCGAAATGTACGTAGAGAACATCGTCGAGGGCCCCGTAGATTACCAGAGAGAGTCCGATCAGGATGGGCATCAGAAACCGACCCTGCCGGCGAACGACCATCTCGATCAGTATGACACCGAGACAATAGAGTCCGACCACTCCCAGGAGCAGGTCTCTCGCCCGGTAGAGGACGCCCTCATGTCCACGTCCGTAGTCACCCTGAACGCTGAGCCAGTTCGCATTATGCCTCGAGACCGAGACGAACAGATCGGGGACGAACAATCCTAAGAGCAGCAGCAGCAGGGCGGCGGTCGTTCCGACGACGACGAATCCAAATGTAACCCTGCGTGTCACCGGCTTCATCTCAAGCAGAGTGTAGATGAAGAACGGAGCGACGCCGAGGAAAAAATTACCGGCAAATTGCTCCAGACGATGAAACTGCATCCCCAGCCGGGGATCGAGCTCATATGCCCCCACCAGAATCACCAGCCCCTCGAAACAGACGAACAGGAGCGCGAAGAACGCAAACAATCCCATGGAGAGATAGGTTCGGTCTCGCCATCGGGAAAAGATATAGAAGAAGAAAATAACGGCTACCATTAATGAGCCTGTGGCGAGGAGTGGTATCACGATCTCAAGTATGCCGAGTGGAATCGAAAAACTCATGCCTTCCTTTCCAATAAATATCCAAGAATACTATTTTCTATGATAATCGCGCTGTTTTGGTTAGGGGGATGTTAGAGTTTGGTTAGACAAACATCAGGCTCTATCGAGAAATGGGGGAGTCTTTTGGGAACGATGTTTTCGAACATGCGTCACTCGAGAAAAGGTCGCGGCGAAGAGCGTAGGCTCTTCATTGCCGCGACCTTTCATTCGTAACGTCTGTTATCCGTTCAATCTGAGAAGGCGCTCTGAATAAACAACACGATCTCGGCCTCGATATCGGCTTCGTTAAGGGAACCCGTATCGAACCAAATCCCAAACGTATCCGACGTCTTGACGACTTCCACCAACGCGTCAGCCAGGTCCGCTGCGAAGGCGTTTACGTCGAATCCTGCCGGCAGCTCGCCCACCCCGTCGGCCAATCCGGATGCCACTGCCAACAGCGCAACCTGTAGTTCATCCGTATCTAGAGAACCGAGTATCTCCGTCAAAGACTCCGCCATACCGGTGGCGGTTTCCGTCAACAGACTCGCCAGATCGTATCCCTCGCCGGTGACATATCCCTCGAGGACTCCCGACAGTTGCGAAGAGAGGGTCGTGAGGATCTCGACAAGGGAATCCTTGAACTTGAATGTAAACCCTGAGAACTCAAGATCGTCCAAGGTCTCCAAGGCTCCCTTGGTAATCTGGTTCACGAATTCATTGAGCTCCGTCTGATCATCCGAGACATCCCCGAGGGCGGCGGTGGCGCCGTTGGTGATGGCCGAGAGAAAGGCCGTGACCTCATCCGCCGAGGCCGCCCCTCCTGCCAGGAAATCGGGGTCATCTATGACACCGGCCATGGCGGCGGCGATGCCGTTGATAACATCACCATATTGACCGGCGAAAGACTCATCAGAAATCAGAGCCAACGCCGACACGGCGCCGGAGGCCACGTCGTCCAGCAGGGCTTCGATGAGGGTGGAATCGATATCCTCGAATCCCATGTCGTCGAGATCGGTAGCGATCTGCGCGACCAGTCCTTCTAAAGCTGCTGCATAGGAATCGGTGCCGTAATCGGTAATCAAATCGGTGATCTCATCCAGGCTGCCGGCGATGCCGGTGGTAATGGTCTCGAGAACCGCCTCGAGTTCGGCCTGCGCCGCCTCGTCGTCGGTGCCGAAGCCATCGATCGAGATGTCGCCGAGGGCTCCGATAATTCCGGTGGCTACGGTGTTCAAAAATATGTTGATCCCCGAGCCGGTGAGCCCCATACCACCAAGACCACTTGCCGCTGAAGATGAAATACTCTCGAGGTAACCGTTAAGATCATCCGTACTACTCGTGAGATCATCCAGCACGCCGGTAGCACCACCAGTCACACTCTCGATAATTGCTGAGAGTTCAGTAGCGAGATCTGCGGAAGAGGGATCTAATCCCGTGTACCACACATTCGCGAGCATCACCTGGACCACGCTGCCGGCCGCGTCGCCGAATCCGTCTATCTCGATGCCGGTTTCGTCAAGATAGGCGACTGCAGCCGCTGCGATGGCATCCAGGATGGCGGCGATGTCCGATCCGGTCAGGGCCCTTGCAGTACTCGAGCCGCCTACCGAACCTACCGCGCTTGCCACGATCGCATCTACGGCGGCACAGCTATCGACGGCATCACTCCCGCCGGCCGCGGTTCCGACGCCACGTTCGGCCCCCTCGACCATAGAGGGAAGCACCGCCGCGAGATCATCGGAATCCGACACCCCGCCGTCGGTGATAGTGCCTACCGCCGAATCTACGATCAGGGCTACCTCGTCGTCCGATAGCCCTGAGTCTGCGGACGATCCGGACAGGTCGGCTTCTAAGTCCTCAACCGCGGCTCGTGCGAGGCTGCCTTCGGGGAGATCTGCCGCTGTGAGGAGCGTATCCGTCCCGTCTGTCGTCCCATCCGTGGTTCCATCCGTCGTACCGTCGGTGGTACCATCCGTAGTGCCGTCGGTAGTCCCGTCACCGATGCCGCTGAAGAGGTCGCATCCCGTGAATCCGACACCCGCCAGGGTGACGGCCAAGAGTAGCGTTACAAAAATTGTCAGAACGCTCTTCGATCTGAAGAGAGATAGTATTGATTGCATCTCCGATTCCTCCATGTTCTTCTACAATTATACACCGGAAATTTCAGTTCACCTACCAGATTCCTCCTTTTTGGAGAAAATCTTCACCTGTTTCACACGATTTTGAAAGAAATACGGTTGCGTATGTCATGCCTGTCCGTTATCCGGACATGCGACGTCTCGTGTATTCCCCCCTGTTTTCCCCCATCATCCCCCGCTCGAAGCGGTGCCGTTCCGCCTCGACTCAACGAATACCTTCATCGGCATGGGACCCGGATCGCACACTTCGTTCATCACGCCCGGCAGAGGCTGGCCGATGAGGGCCTCGATGTGACGGCTCAACTCTTCAACCGTGCCGGGATGGTCCGCCGCCACGTTGCGGTCCTCCTCGGGATCCGACTGCAGGTCGTAGAGCCGGGGGCCCTCCTGCTCGGGCCTGCCCACCGCGCGGATGCAGTTCCAGCGGTCGGTGCGTACCGAGACCTTGGCGGCGGCGTTGCCGTTTACGAACTCCGCCCAGCCGCAGGTGACATGGTCTCGAATCGAATCTACGGCTCCCGTGACCAGGGGCCACACGCTCGTACCGTCGGTTTCGAAGGGGATCTCCAGGAGATCCAGGATGGTGGGCATCACGTCGTGGCTCTGCACGAATCCGTCGATTCGCTTGCCCGTGGGTCCGTCGGGATGCCGCATGTGCCAGACGATGCCCGTGTTGTAGGGGTGCAGCCGGCTACCACCCTTGCCGAACTTGCCCTTGTCCCACACCTCGGTGCCGTGGTCGGAGAGGATCAGCACCACCGTGTCGTCCCTGAGTTTGAGTTCGTCGATCTTCTCGAGGACCCGGCCCACCATCTTGTCGACGAAGGTTACCTCGCCGAAATAGAGGGCCCTGGTGCGTTCGATCTCTTCATCGCTCATCCCACCGCCCATGAGGCCGGCACCGGGCATGATGAAGTCCTTTCCGGAGTATCCCGGGCAGTACCTGTCGGCGTAGGCGGGGGGCGGGTCCCAGGGTTCGTGCGGATCGAAGGCCTCGACCCACAGCATGAAAGGAGCGTTGGCGGCATTGTCGTCCAGCCACTCGCAGGCGGTATTCATCACCTTGGCGCAGAGATAGTCATCCTCAGTTTCGCGCCCCCGCATGTTCAGGAGATACTGGGCCAATACCGCGTGATCCGCGGGATCGAATGGTTCCCGCACGTACTTCCGCATGGTCTCGGTTATCTCGGCGAAGGGTCCACCCCTGAAGTTGTCGCTCTCCTGTCCCCGGATGAACTGGTAGTTGGTGAACCCGCGCCAGTAGTTCATGGTGGGCTTGAACATGTGATACACGTCCGCCACCAGACCGGTCGCGTAGCCTCGAGCAGAGAGGATCTCCGCCAGGGTATCCTGCTCCGACGGAATCTTGTGCCAGCCGGGGGCGTGGTGCCAATGTCCCCGGCGGTCGAAGTTGTAGCGCCACGGGAAGGAACGTCGGCCGGTGTAGAAGGCTCGGCGGATCTGTAGCGTAGGCTGTCCCTCGCCGAAGGCCCGGTCGAAGGAGACACCCTCCGCGGCGAAACCGTCCAGGTTGGGCGTCTTCACGTGACTGAGCTTCTTGCCGGGACCGATAATATCCGCGCGAAAGGTGTCCAGGACGATTGCGATAACGTTCATGCGATTCCTCCTTACGATTTTCTTGAACATCCGGCGGGTGAATTATTCCATCAGCTTGCGACACATGTCGCCGGACCACACCTCAGCATACGACCCGGCGGGGGGATGGTCAAGTTCTCCCCCTGACTCAGTATATTCCGGCGTGTCGTCCTTCTCCTCAAACCGATTCGCTGATATGATAGCAGACACCGATTATCCATCTACTCGATACGAGGAGGAGACCATGCCCACCCAACCGAACGTCATTTATATACTGGGAGACGATCAACGAGGAGAGTACCTCGGAGCCGCAGGACATCCGATCCTACAGACCCCCAACATCGACGCCATGGCCCGGGAGGGCACCTATTTCCCGAAGGCGTTCTGCACCAGCCCGGCCTGTACCCCCAGCAGGGCCTGCCACTACCTGGGGCAGTGGGAACGCAGACACGGTGTAAACTTCAACTCGAGCTCCGCGGTGGCCGAATCGGCGTGGGAGCGGAGTTTCCCCATGGAGCTGGCCACACAGGGCTACTTCCTTGGATGGGTCGGCAAGAACCACGTCCCCGCCGGCCAGGGCGGATACGGCGGCGGGTACTTCGAGCGGGTCTTCGACTACTGGTGGGGCAACCACGGCCACAGCGGATTCTATCCCAAGGAGCGTACAAGCGGTGCGATCTACCGCAACGCGGCGGCGGACACTCAGGTGGAGGCCTTCGAGGAGGGGGTGATGAACTTCCTGGACCCGCAGAAGGGATTCCTGGAGAGCTGCTCCCATCCCCTGCCCCGGCGACCTGAGGACAGACCATTCTGTCTCTGTGTTACCTTCAACCTGCCCCACGGCGCATCCACCGGCACCATGCAGCTGCGGCCCTCCGACGACGAACTGTACAAGTCGGCCTACAGAGACAGAATCAACGACATGCCCGTACCCGTAACCTACAAGGACGCCACGGAAGAGGCGAAAGACCCAAAACTTCCCCGCTACGTCTACTCGGGGAGACGCATCCGCCAGTACGACTACGTGAAGGGACTCAACACCCTCAGGGAACGGCAGGTACGCACCTGCCAGACCGTCAGCGGGGTGGACCGTTTCGTCGGCCGGCTCAGGGAGAAACTGGCGGCGTTGGGACTGGCGGACAACACGATCATCGTCTTCTCCACCGATCATGGACTGCACCACGGCGAACACGGACTGGGCGGGAAGTGCTTCCTCTTCGAGGAGGACGTGCACATCCCGCTGGTGGTGTACGATCCACGGCTGCCTGCCGAGGCCCGGGGACAGGTACGGCAGGAGATGGTAGCGGTGCCGGACCTGGCGCCGACGGTGATGGAACTTACCGGCGCATCCGTTCCGGAGACCATGCAGGGCACGAGCCTGGTTCCCCTCATACGGGGCGAGTCGGTCCCGTGGCGGGAGGAGTTGTTCCTGGAGCAGCAGCTCGATCGGCAGGACTACCCCCGCAGCGAGGCGGTGCGCACCGCGGAGTGGAAGTATATCCGCTACTTCAGGCGTAACGAAGATCCGACCCCCCGACTCGACGGTACCCACGAGACCTTCGACGACTATACCGAGTGCCTCTTCTCGACTCTGAACGGCGAACAGCCGGTCTACGAGGAGCTCTACCACCTGAAAGAGGACCCGAGCGAAACCATCAACCTGGCGATGAGCAGCGAGCATACCGATACCCTGGCCCACTTCCGCAGGCGGATCCTGGAGTTGGGACGGCAGGCCCGGGTCGACGACGCTCCCCCGGCGACGGTGCCGGTGTAGAGGAAGTTCACACCGTAAGCCTCCTCCTATCTCCTATCTCCTATCTCCTATCTTTATCTCGGCGCGATAGCAGGCTATACTCTCCCACAGACTCGATATCGACGGTGAGCCGTCGCGAAGGAGAACGCCACATGACTCAAGATTTCCACTTCACGAGACCCGGATTAGACTACGCACGTACCGAATGGTCCCGGGAGGCCAACTTCATCTGGCATCCGGAGAACGGCCTCTACTTCGAAATACCGATCAACGGGTTCTGTTTTTTCCGGAAGGAGTTCGAAACGCCCGGCTCCGCAGACGCGGTGCTCCTCCGAATCACCGCGGATTCCAAATATATGCTGTACGTCAACGGCGAATATGTAGCCCGGGGCCCCTGCCGCAGCGACCCCAGATGGCAATACTTCGACGAGATCGATATATCCGGATTCCTGCATGCGGGCGTCAACTGCATCGGCATCCTGGCACTCCATTACGGGTACGGCACGGGGCAGACGATGGAACGGGTCCAGGCGGTGGCCGCCGAATGCCGAACGGTTCGGAGAGAGCAGGAGTCTGTGGTGACCGCCACGGGCCGAGACTGGCGATGCCTGGTGGCGGAGTGCTACGACTCGAACGCCCCCAGGGTGAACGGGAGACAGGGTCCCATCGAGATCTTCGACGGCCGGGAATACCCGGAGGGGTGGCACACCCCCGGATACGACGATTCCACCTGGAAACCGGCATCCGTACTCCGGCCGGCGAATAACTCCCCCTTCTGGAATCTGCTCCCCAGGGAGATCCCAATGTTGAAGGAAGAGGTGGTTCAGGCCGAGGGTATCCGCTATACCGGAACCACCTTCAAGTCCGACTCCACCCCGGTCCATCGGGCGTTGATGATGGAGATCGAGAACGCCCGACTCGAGAGAGCGGTTGAAGCCGGAAAAAGTACCGGAACCGAATCGGCTATGCCGCGATTTCCATACACGGTTCCCGCGGCGGAAGATTCCGATCCCCGAGACCGGGGGATCATGATTCCGGTGGCCGTAGCGGACCTGGGGAAGATCCTGGCCGGTTACCTGCGGATCGAGATAGCGGGGCCGGAGGGAGCGACTGTCGACGCGGTCTACGCCGAGGAGCTGTGGAACGGAAAGCCGGTGATAGACGAGCAAAACAGGCCCATGGACAGGTTCATACTGAGACACGGCAGGAACGTATTCGAAGTGGCCTTCGGCTGGAAGGCGTTCAGATACGTCTATCTCACCGTGCGCCCGCCGGGATGCAACGACGGCACGCGCACCGATTGCACCGAGAACGGCGACCACGCCATCATCATTCACGGGGTAGGCATCCGCACCCGCGGATATCCGCTGGAGGACCGGGCGGAGTTTGCCGCATCGGACCCACTCGTCACGCGCATCAGAGACCTGTGCGTGCATACCGTCGGTCTCTGCATGCAGGACGGGTTCCTGGACTCATCCAGCCGGGAGCAGCAGCAGTGGATCGGCGACGGCCGGTGGCAGGCCCTGTGCAACTATTACATCGGCGGCGATCCGCGGCTACACCGCAAAATGCTCAGTCAGGTAGGTCAGTCTCAGGATTGGGAGGGGATGATCAAGCCGCGCCACCCGGACGATCACAACAACGTCTCACCTATCCCATCCTTCTGCCTCGCGTGGGTATCGTCCTTTCATGACTATATCATGTATACCGGGGACACCGCCGTCCTCGACCACTGGTGGCCGAACATCGTGCACGCCCTGCGCTGGTTCACGGCCTTCGAAAACGCCCAAGGGCTACTCCAAGATGTTCCCTACTGGATGTTCATCGACTGGGGCGATCCGCCGAACGTACCGGACGTCGGCCGGGGGGGCATCATCACTCCGCTGAACTGTCAGTATGTGGAGGCACTGCGCGCGGCCGCCGCGATGGCCGCCATGACCGGAGACGAACGGGCCGAGGCGATATTCGCGGAACGGGCCGAAAGGACCACGGAAGCCATACGCGGTACCCTCTGGGACGACGACCGCGGAGCGTACGTGGACTGCATCGTGCGAGGGAAACGAAGCGCCATCGTGTCCGAACCGACCAACGCCCTGGCACTGCTTCACATCCACGATCCCTCCGATCCGAGGATCGGGAGAATATTCGATCACGTCTTCTCGCCCGCGGTTACGCCGCGGGTAGGCGGACTGGATGTGGTGGTCGGAGAATCTCGTCCGGAGGACGGCCTGGAGGCCGGTTCGGAGATGAAAACATCGCCCGACTCCGGAACCTACGAGCGGAAGGGAGAGACAGAATCCGCCGGAAAATCGACGGTGACCCCGGCCTCCCCCTACATGATGGTACAGCTGTTCAGGGCTCTGGCGAAGGTCGGCAAGGCGGGCAGGGCGATGGAGATCATGCGGGAACGGTACGGCCGGCTTCTGCGAACCGGTGCTACCGCCGTATGGGAACGATGGCTCCTCATACAGTCCACCGACGGAAAGCACGCGCACATCGGCAGCGCCAGTCACGCCTGGGGTTCGACGCCGATCATCTTCCTCTCGGAGGGAATACTCGGAATCCGACCCCTGGAGCCCGGATTCAGACGGTTCTCATTCAACCCGGACCTCTGCGGATTGCAGAAGGCCTCCGGCAAGATCCCGACGCCGGCGGGACCGATCTCGGTGTCGCTCAGACGGGACGATCCGGGGAATCAGATTCAAGCAGAACTCACAATTCCGGCCGGGCTGCGTTGCGTCACTTATCCCTCCGGACAGAATGAGGAAGAGCTGCCATCCGGAAACCATACATTGCACTTCAAACGATAGGCTGTGGAAGAGGTCAGCGGTCTCCGCAGCCGTTGAACTCCCCGGCGTTGATCCGGATCTTGTAGATACCCTTCTTTACCGTGGACTTGCCCGATGCCGAGTCGATGCCGGGAATATGCGCATCCCGCGGGAAGAAGACGGCGAACCCTCGTGGGCCATGGTGCCGGTGGCCAGGATCTCCCCGATCTTGTAGGTACCGAACTTACGGGCCTTCAGGAACCCGTCCCAGGCCGATTCGGCCAGGCGTCCCTCCTCGAGCAGATGGAAGAGCCACTGATGGGTATACCGGGGGTCTTCCTGATCGATCCCCGCCTGGATCTCCTGCAGCCAGCGGCGGTTATAGATCTCCTGGGCGCCGAGGGTGGGAGCCATGATGATGGGAATTCCCAATCCGCAGTAGAATGAGAGTTCGCTGGGTTTGGTCCAGAGGACGTCGGTATTCCGGATGATCCGGGCGAACTCCTCGAAATACGCCGCCTTGGACTCACGATAGATCACGCTGATACCGTCGTCATCCGGTAGGACCGATGCCTTCACCTGGTGGAAATATTCGTTCACCTCCGGCCTGACCCCGGCAACCAAATTCAGCATAACCGCTCCGCCCCGGATCTCGTCGGCCAGGCTCTCGGCGATCTGCGCGCCGTACTCCTTCTGAGCCCCGGCTCCGCCGACGGCGTATGTGATCGTGAGCGGACGGTCGCCCTTAGGCTTGCAGTTCGCCCTGCCTAGGAAGTGTTCTACGTTGCGGCCGTGGAGCGGCCAGAATCGGTCGTGGGGATCCAGGCGCAACAGCCGTTGTCCCACATCGTCGAGCAGCAGGTCCAGACCCTCATCACCAAGCACCGATTTCGGGAAGGGAAAGCCGGTGAGGAAGATTCGCTCGTCCGGTACGCCGTAACTCCTCAGGCGACGCACCGCCCTGCCGCAGGGGGCCAAATACTGGATTCGGCTCTTCCGCGGTTCCTCGGCCACCCACGTGCGGCTGATCTCGGCGTCACAGACGATGCAGTAGATGAGCCCATGCTCCGCAGTATCCGCCGCCAGGGCGGGTATCGGGTGGGAGGTGATCAGGGGCAGCGGTTTCTCGGCGATCTTCTCCAGCATCCCCTTGCACATTCCCCTCCCGATAGACCGAGAGAGAAAGCGTACCTGATAGGTGGGGTGAGACTTGTCGGTCATCGGGTAGAACGGCGCGATGCTCTGGATGGAGTCCACCAAGCCGAACAGGGGTTTTCCGATGATGGGGATCGAACGTATGCGGGACAGCGAATCGTATGTCCGCTGCATCCGGTTCCACGTCTTGATCTCCTCGGGGTAACTGGCAGAGTCCTTGCCGACGGTGATGAGTCCGCCCTCCGCCAGGTCCAACAACGGATGGACGGCACGCTGGTGTCCCAAGCCCATGTCAACAGTTGCCAGCCATGTCCGCAGGGGCTGCTCCTCCAAATTCGGTTTCTTTCTCAGCATCTCGATTCTCCCTTCCGCTCCTCACGCCGGTCTCTAATGGGTATGTCATTCCCATGATATCAACCCTTCCCCTGCTTGTCCCGGGTAGCACACCATATTATACTCCAATCCGAACCAGATCCGCGCGTCGCGGATGAAAAAAAACGAAGGAGTCGAGTCCATGGCCGATTCGATCTCGGTATACCGGATAGACGATCCCCGTTCGAAGGAGGCGGATGAGTTCGTCCGGTTACCCTTCGATATCTACCGGGACAACCCACACTGGGTGCCCCACTTCCGCCGAGAGATCCGGAACATCCTGCGCCGAAACCATGCCTTCTTCGAGCACTCGGACGGAGAGTTTTTCCTGGTTCGCCGGGGGAATGAGCCGGTGGGCCGGATCGTACTCCTGGAGAACAAGAATTATAACCGGTATCGCGAGAAGCAGGACGCCCGGTTCTACCTGTTCGAGTGCCGCGAAGATGAGGAAGCGGCCGCGGCCCTGTTCAACGCGCTTGCCGAGAGCGCCGCGAAGCGGGGACTAAACCGGCTCATCGGACCGCAGGGGTTTTCGGCCATGACCGGCGGCGGCATCCTGATCGACGGGTTCGAATACACCAGTGCCATGACCATGATGAACTACCACCTGCCCTACTACCGCCGCCTGGTGGAGGCCCAGGGTTTCGAGAAGTTCAAGGACTTCTACTCAGGTTGGATTACCCCTGAGACCTACAAGGGTGACGAGAAGATCGGCAGGGTGGCCGAAATAGCCCGCAAGCGGGGCGGATTCGAGGTGCTCAACCTGAAGACGAAACGGGACCTGGTGGCCTTGGCGAGGGAGATCGGCGAGACCTACAACGAGGCCTGGACCGACCACGAGGAGTATTGCCCCCTCACCGACCGGGAGATCGACTCCCTGGCGGACGACCTGGTGCTGGTGACCAATCCGGAACTGATCAAGGTGATCCGTCGGGAGGGCAGACTGGCCGGATTCTTGCTGACCTTTCCGGACCTCTCGCCGCAGCTGCGGGCCTCTCGGGGCCGGATTACTCCCCTGACGCTCCTCAGGATCTGGTGGGCGAAGAAACGGACTCGCTACTTCATCGTCAACGGCCTGGGAATGCTGCCGGAGTACCGCAACATGGGCGGTACGGCGATCCTCTACGCCGAGGGGGTGTCCACGCTGCTCGCCCAGAATGCAGCCGGCGCCGACATGACCCAGATCGCCGAGACCACCGACCTGATGATGAAGGACATGGCCACCCTCGGAGGGGATCCCTACAAGACCCACCGGGTGTATCAGAAGAGAATCGACTGAAGAGAATCGACCGAAGAGAACGTTGTATTTAGCAAGGAGAACCCACATGCAGAAGACCGTCCTAATCCTCACTATCGGCAGCAGGTCGATGGACAACGTGATCATCACACCCCACTCCTCGGGCCGGACCCCGCGATACATGGAGCATCTGTTTCCGATTTTCCACGAAAACCTCGAACGGTTCCTGGGGGGGAAACCGCTCACAAACGTAGTCGATCTGGAGGCGGGATACTGATGGTGAACGTCGCCTGATCCCGGTATCTACCCCACAACCTGCAGCAATTTGGCGAGTAGCACCCCCAGATAGTTCCCCGCCGCGTACCCGATGATGCCGGTGGTGATGCCGGCGACCACGATCTCCTTGTTGCCGATGGCCGATGCCACCGCCGTCACGAAGGGCGGAGAGTAGATGGCCGAGGTGGAGGTGATCATCATCGTATCGGCATCGATCCGGAGGAGCCGGCACAGCAGCACGTGCACCAGGATCGAGACCATTACGGCGAAGGTTACGTACAGGAACACGGCCGGGATCGACGCGGCCAGCTTGCGCACATCCGCCATCGACCCAACTACCGTGCAGAAGATCAGGATGATATACTCGCCCAGCTGGAAGCTGTACCGCACGTTCCTTACTCGGTGAATGAAGGAGAGGGCCAAGCTGAGGGTGGTGATGCTCAAGATCGCAACCACCGTCCCCGCCTCCCCCGGCATCACCATCGACAACCCCCCGCCGATCGCAACCACCAGCAGTGTCAACCCGAAGGCCGCCATCAGAGGCAGCCGCTTCCCGCGGCCCATCATCGCCAGCAGCGTCTCCACCGAGAGGGAATCCACATCAGCCTGTTCGGAGTTCACCGGTTTGTACGGAGGCAGGATCTTCCTGAACAGGATCTTGCCGAAGGAGAGGAGTACGAACAGATAGGCGGCCCCGACCACCACATCCGAGGTGTGCACCGCCAGGTAGATATCCGGATCCACCTGCAGGGCCTTCTGGATGGCGGCCATGTTGGGGGTTCCGCCGGTGTAGACCCCCACCAGCAGGCCGGAGATCTTCCAGCCCTCCGCCATGCCCCGGCCGAAGATGATGTAGCCGAAGGCGGATGCGAAGAGTATGGCCACGAAGGCGCAACCCATGGCCAGCCCCGCCTTGCCGGTGAGCTCCTTCCACTTCCGCAGGTCTACCGAGAAGAGCATCAGAGGAATCGACAGCGCTACGGTTGCCGTGGAGAGGAGGTCCAGTGTGTTGAATGAGTTTTCCGGCAACAGCCCGGAGTTCCCGATGATGGCCCCGATCAGATAGCAGAAGATAATGGGGCGGACCTTCTTGATGATCCCCGAGATGTCGCTGAACACGACGATCCCCAACGGCAACAGGATATAGATAGTGGTCAATCCGAGAGTCGCGGCCATCGGCCTCCTCCTTTTAGCCTTTTAGCGTTAGTTTCAATTGTTCTTGGCCAAACTGCTGCTGAAGCCGCTCCAATGTACCACGATTTTTCGGTCACCGGAAGAAAAAAATCAACCTTCCGAGACACTCGATTCATTTCGTTCCACGATACTTGACCGCCTACTTTTCCATCCGCCGCATATCCTGTATACTCACCAAAATCACACGAGAGCAGACGGATACGCCATTGAAAAAACACAATGCCTGCGGACGTTTTATCCCCCTTTTCCTGTTTCCACTGAGTCTTCTGTTCATAATCCTCATCGTGTCCGTACCTTCGATCAAAGCCGATGGGATCAAACTCATCGATTTCTCTACCGGCTGGGAATACAGCTCCGGAGATTCCCCCCGCACTCCCGACGGCCGGTTCTCGAAGGCCCTCCCGGGTGATGGAATCTGGACACAGGTGCGATTTCCGACGGGACCGCCAAACCGGGGCGATGCACGGTATTCCTGGTTTCGGATCGTCATGCCGGAAATGGAGTTACGGGATCCACACCTGTTCGTGTACAGCATCGACACGGCGGCCGAGTTTTATCTCGACGGCCGACTGATCTATACGAGTGGTGAGTTGGGGGCGGGCTCTCGGTTCGGCGGCTGGCCGTGGCATCTCATCGAGCTGGATACAGACTTCGGAGGAAAACTCCTCTCGGTTCGGGTGTATTCGGATTATACGGATATCGGTCTATGGGGCGATCTCCTGCTTGGATCCGGAAAAGACCTCATTCGCCGGCTCTACAACCTGGACGGCCTCCGATTTGCCGTCGGTGTCATATCGATAATCATCGCGGGAATCTACTCGGTTCTCTTCATCCTTCGCCCGTCCAACCGCCTCTCCCTCTGGCTCGCGATCATCGCACTCCTGTTGTGCATACGGGTAGTCTCCAACATGAATATCCGGCAGTGGGTCCTCGACGCGCCCCTCGTCTGGGAATACATCCTGCTCAGCACCTCGGCGCTGACACCAATCTTCATCATCCGGTCCCTTCGGGTGATGGCCCGCGACCGGGGCCTCAAGATACTCACCGGCCTCATGCTCTCCTATGTGGCACTCTTTCTCCTGGACTTTCTGCTGCCGCTCTCAGGGATCATCCAACTGCACAGGCTATATCTGATACACGACGTCTTCTTTCTCGTGACAATTGCGGTTATCCTCGTCTTCGCGGTTCGGGCGATTCGGAGCGATCATATCGAACTGCGCCTACTGGCAGCGAACTATCTCGTGATGGCGTTCCTCATCATCTACAGCATCCTCATCCACAACGCCGTCGTGCCATGGGTCGGCAAGATCGATTATCTGATCGTATTCGTCTTCTCCGCAGGGCTGTGCCTCATCATCACCCGTAGATTTATACTCATGTACCGACGGGAGAGGCACTATTCACGGCGTCTGATGGAAAAATCACGACAACTGAAGGCCATGAATACCGACTTGGAGGATATCGTACAAACCCGTACCAGACAGCTCGAAGAAGCCAACTATCACCTGCAGACCGAGCGGGACAAACTCGAGCGGGTTTCGATCACCGACGGTCTTACCGGACTCTACACACGAGTGTATGTGTTGGGCCGGTTCCGAGGCATGGTGAGTGAAGCACGGCGATACGAGAAGAATATGTCCATAATCATGATAGACATCGATCACTTCAAGCGGATCAACGATTCCTTCGGCCATCAAGTCGGCGACCGGGCACTCCGGATCATCGCGGAGATTCTGAAGGACACCATCAGAGAGTCCGACGTGGCCGGCCGATACGGCGGCGAGGAGTTCATCATCCTCCTTCCCGCCACCGACGCAAACGAGGCCTTCACCGTCGCCGAACGGATACGAGAACGGACG
Source organism: uncultured Spirochaetales bacterium (assembly GCA_964485495.1). GTDB lineage: Bacteria > Spirochaetota > Spirochaetia > CAZAKE01 > CAZAKE01 > CAZAKE01. The sequence continues at coordinate 19,246 of CAZAKE010000015.1, read as the reverse complement.
AGTGCGGTCGACTTCACCGTAAACGGCAACTACGGCAACGGGCCGGAGGAACTCTGCATCATCACGTTGAGCGGCGGCGTGGCCACGTTCCCCGACGATGCGGTTTCCGGAATTCCCAGGCAACCGACGATTCCTCCGAGTTTTCGTGTTACCCTGCCGGACACAGAACCGGCGACGGATCCCGGTCGTGTAGAATCCGAACAGGAGCGGGCCGTCGAACCGGGTCGAACGGCGGAGCACGACGACGTCCGGCTTCTCGAACACCTCATCAACGTGGCGGACAGCCGTCTCTATCTCGCCAAGGAACTCGGGCGGAACCGGATCATCATCTCGAGCCCGGATGAGGGAATATCTTCCGAATCGCCTGCGCACCTGCAGGAGTTAGACGACGAGAAGCCGTGAGCGGATCACACATGAGCCACCGCCCTGGCGATGAATCCCTCGGTGGGCCACTCCAGGGTGACCCCGTCTGAGCGCAAACGGTCCTTGAGTGTCCTGGCGGGCACCGATTCCACCGGCAAGTTTGCCGCGGCCGCGAAGGCCGCCGCGGTACCTGCCGCCTGACCAAGCTGCATCATCGTCCGCGAGAGACGGCAGCTCGAGGCCGCGATAGAGGTAAATCCGGCCGCTCTCCCCGCTACCAGGAGGTTTTCCGGACCCTCCGGGACCAGGGACCGGTAGGGAATGGCGAAGGGTTCCGACAGTTCCATCGCGCCGCCCCCCTGATCATGCCGGTCCAGCGCATGATCGGCGATGGCGATGGTGTCTTCGGGTTGATTCTCGCTGATGCCGGAAGTCACATCCTGCTCCCGCAGCATATACCGGCACACGACCCGTGACTCCTCCCTCACACCGATCCGTGGAAACACGTGAGAGATCTCACAGGCCCGAAACTCCTGATACTCCGATTGCACATGGTACCAGAACGCCCGGATACGGCGCTCACACTCCGCGTATACCGCCTCAGCCGTACCCGCATCAAGGGCGGCCAGGTATTCCTCGCCGGACAGTAGCGGTAGGATATTTACGTTGTACCCGCCCTTGGGGTATTGAACGAAGGATGCCTTGGGAAACCGATCGGCCCACCAGCACTCCTCGGGGACACCCTCAGGAAGCGGATCGACATTCTCCTGCTTTCTCGGTGTAATTCGAAATACGAGGGTCACCCCGTTGAGCCGGCCGTCGGCCTTCTCGGGGGCGGAGGGCTCGCCATACTCGTCACGACCCTCCCGACCGCGTACGAGCCGGCATCCCGCCGACGCACACACGGTTCCATTCCCGGTGCAATCGATGAAATACCGTGCCTCGATGGGCCCATCGTCGGTCTGTACCAGCGAGATACGGTTTTCCGACGTTTCCGACCCGATCACCTGTCTGGCGGTGACGATATCACATCTGCCGGTCTCACGAAGAAGGTAGTTCATCACCTTTGAATAGGGAACAGGCTCGAACACCACGCCGAAGAGGTTCTCCAGTGCGAACTCCCGGTCCTCCTTTAGACTTCGCATCCCATGCCGGCGTAGCGTATCGGCGTACGACTTATCAGAGCGGATCACATGCTCTCCGCCGGGAAACTCGTCTCCCCACACGAAATGCCGGCCGTAGCCGTACACGCCGACGGCCTTCGGCTGTTCGCTCAGCTTCCTGTAGATCTCGGTCGGAACGCCGGTACCACCGACCCCCGGCTCCCACATATTCACCCCGGCGTTCACGGCGGTACCGCCCACGGTTTCTTCACGCTCTACCAGCACGGTCCTCGCGCCGGATCTGGCGGAGGCTAATGCGGCGCCGAAGCCTGCGGATCCGCCGCCGACCACACATACATCGTATCTGTCCATACTTGCTCCCCAGGATGGGTATCCTGCCACATAATGATATCATGTATGGACGATTACTGGAATAACACAACAGAAAACCCCCATTCCATCCGGCGGCAATGGGACGTACCCAGGCAATTGCATCGAACCGTATATACGTTCATACTGCCGGTACGCGGATCGCTATGGATCCGAACGGAGGGAGAACATCGATGGTGACCGCCGTGACCGGCGCATCTGGCCATGTAGGCGGATGCCTGATACGAAAGCTACTCGCAGAGGGACGGAGCGTACGGGTCCTCGTCCATTCGGACCGCAGGGCCCTCGAAGGACTCGACATCGAGGAGGTACGAGGGGAACTGCACGATCCCGGGGTTCTCGACCGGCTCATGAGAGATGCCGGGACGGTGTTCCACTGTGCCGCCAGAATCTCTATCGTAGGCGGGCAGCACGGCTCGGTGAGCGACACAAACGTCGCCGGAACCGAGGCGGTAGTGGACGCATGCATCAGGAACAGCGTCCGCAGGCTGGTCCATTTCTCTTCCATACACGCGTTTTCCGCCCATCCCCGGTCGGAGCCGGTGGACGAATCCCGACTGCCGGCCTTGACCAAGGACGCACCGGCCTACGACAAATCGAAGGCCATGGGAGAACGAGTGGTGCGTGAGGGAATAGCGAGAGGCCTCGATGCCGTGATCGTGAACCCTACCTCCATTATCGGACCGCCCGACTTCAAACCCTCACGCATGGGGTCGGTACTCCTCGATCTATACCGGGGGACATTCCCCGCCCTGATGCACGGCGGATACGACTGGGTGGACGTGCGCGACGTCGCCGACGGCGCCCTGGCTGCCGAACGGCGGGGACGATCAGGGCACAACTATCTCCTCTCGGGCTATTGGATGCCGCTACCGGAGCTGGCAGGACTCGTCCACGCACACGGCGGAGCGAGGCCGCCTCGGCTGACGGTTCCCCTGAGTGCGGCGGCAGCGGTCGCTCCATTCGCCTATCTCGGCGCCCTACTTACCGGGAAAGAGCCTAGACTCACCCCGGAGACTATCTCGATCATGCGAAACCACCGGTATATCGTCCGAACCAAGGCGGAGAAAGAGCTGGGATACACATCGAGACCGACCGGAGAGACGGTGCGCGATTTCATCGATTGGAGTCGGAAGCAGGGCATGATCCCATCTCGGTGAGGATCGAATCCAGCCTCACTCGAAGAGGCAGGCGCTCGCGTCCGATCCGCTGTCGGGTACCGCACGGAGAACTCTGATATGCTATAATTCATAGTGTACTACTACACGCCGATTAAGACATTCGATTGATCGTGGTATTGGACCAAAGAAGGAGTATTCGATGGCGGACAGGCCGAATGTTGTGTGGATCTACTGTGACGAGCTGCGCGCCGACGCACTCAGCTGCTACGGAGCCCCGACTCCGGGCATCTCGACCCCGACTCTGGATGCGCTGGCCGCCTCGGGTCACCTGTTCAGAAACAGCTTTACCAACTCGCCGATATGCGTTCCCGCACGGGTGGCGGTGTTGACCGGCATGTACCCGGAGCAGACCGGCGTATACGGCAATGAGGGATCCTGGCCCAACTTCAGGCTCTCCCAGAAACTCACCACCTTCACGGAGATTCTCGCGGACGAGGGATACGCGGTGGCGAATTTCGGTAAGATCCATGTCCCGCGTGAGATGAAGCCGTTCGATCACCACGATCCCGACGGCGGCGGAATGCAGATCATCGCCGAACCGGCCCGTGCCGCCGGGGAGCGGATCATCACACCCGAGATAGTACAGACGATGATCGGCGGCCGGTTCCCCGCGGGCCATGAATACCCGGCCAGGGCGGTGACCGACAACGCCCTGGAATGGATACGGGAGGTCCGGGAATCCCGGAAGACCGGCGAAAATCGACGACCCTTCTGCGCGCGGCTCTCCTACCTGCAGCCCCACACCCCAGTCTTCCCTCCCCCGCCGTACGACACGCTATACGAAAACGAGCCTTTCCGGCGTGAATATACCGAGCGAACCACCAACGACTACGAACGTCGGTTCGCCGAGATCACCGGTCCAGACTCCCTGACTCCCGAGGAGATCTTCCTCACCCAGCAGTACTACTACGGCCTGGTGCGGTGGATAGACGACGAGATCTCCCGGGTCATGTCCGGGCTCGAGGAGATGGGCCTCAAGGAAAACACCATGGTGATCTTCTCCGCCGATCACGGCGCCTCCCTGGGCGAAGGAGCCTGCTTCGCCAAGCACACCTACGCCCCGCAGGTGCACCGGGTGCCCCTGATCATCTGCCCTCCGGGATCAGCTGAATCAGCGAAACCGACGGACAGAACCGACATCGCCCAGGCCATCGACATCGCCCCCACGGTCCTCACCGCCTGCGGCATCCCGGTACCACAAGAGATGCACAGCAGAAACCTGCTCGGAGACGCGGAACCGGAGGCGGTCTACGCGACAATCGGACATGGGCTCCCGGGAAGCCGGGCTTATCCCAACGCGAACGCCGGAACGTGGTTCGACGGCGGCGGATGGCCGCGCAGAGTCTGTGTCCGCACCGGACGGTACCGACTGGATATGAACGTGCGCCGGAACGGCAAACCTGTCGACGCCTCGGAGCGAGACCTGTTCCTGGCCGACTCGGTCGAAGATCCGACCGAGGCCGTCAATCTGGCGGGAAGGCCGGAGACGGCCGAGATCGAGGCGACGTTGACACGAAAGGCCGCGGAACACGCGGGATCAGGCATCGAACCCGGATATGTAGATGGAGGCGAAGCATAAATAAGGCGTTCGGCGGCCTGGAAGTCGTGTAACCGCGGTCACGCCGAACGAAACTCCGGTCGCTCCACTCGTCAGGCGGCTCTCTCTTGTAGTAGACCCTTTTCGACAAGTGTCGTCGCTTCGATCTACGGTCGGCCGGGATACACGTCGAACGCGAAAAGCCGGGGACACTCGTCGCCCCAGGTCGCCTCGGGTATGAACCTGCAGGCGCTGACGCCGGCGGCACCATTCAGAGGAAGCCGCACCAGACGCAGGCGGCTCTCCGTACACCGGGCCGCCTCACGCCACCTCCCATCGGAATCCGCCACCTCGATCCTGAACGCCTTGACAAGAAAGCCCGGAAGCGGGGTGACTCGCGGTTCTCCACCGCGTTCGGCCTGCAACGTGTATTTCGACGGCATCCGCCCATCGGTCTCACGCTGCAGGTCCGAATCGAAGACCACCCTCACATCGGCAAGATCTACGGGATTATCGAAGGCAAACTCGATCCACCCGTTCCTCTCCAATTCGAGGTAGTGCCCCTCTCCGCTCAGGGGTCGTTCGATTCCGTTCCTGACAACCTCCCCGACCCCTCCGCCTCCGGATACGGTGACCTTCGCTTTCTGAGTGAGTTCAGATGGGGTCCGCACATTGAAGGGCAGATAGCAGTCGTCGTCCATCAGCGTCTGCTTCAGCTCTGCGAGGCGCTGCTCGTATACACGCCTTGGTGTGATGCCGCTCTCCACCGCCAACCAGGCCGCAGTACCGACGGCCTGGCCGATCACGGCGCAGGTAGCCATGACCCTAGTGGAACTCAGGGCCGTATGGGTTGCGCTGATGTTGCGACCGGCGAAGAAGAGGTTCTCGATGTTCTTCGAATAGAGACTCCGGTAGGGGATGCCGTAGGGCGAAGGCGCGGGATGGAAGATGGTACCCGCCTCCTTCTTGTAGAACCCCTCCGGGAAATGGTCGTCCATGGTCCACCCGCCGTAGGCGACGGTATCCTCGAAGTGCCGTCCTTCGGCCTCGACATCGTGCTGGTTGAGGATGTGGTCACCCACATATCTGCGGCTCTCGCGCTTGCCGGGAAGGAAGCCGGCCCATTCGAGCACCCAATTCCGCGCTTCGGTCCGGTCCCGGTTCTTGATGTGGTCCCACACCCCGAAGGCGATCTTGAGGAGCTCGTCCCGCATCTCCTCGGTGTCGTGGATGGTGTCTCCGCTTCCGCCCACCTCGATCCACCAGAAGTTTTGGCTTCCGGTGAGTTGATGCCCCCTGTTGGGCAGGGAACCATCCTCCTCGTACCGGTAGGCCCACTCCGGTGGAATGAACTCGTGAGGGGTTTCGGTCTCCCGCCCTTCGATCAGGCAGCTCAGTCCCATGGTCATGGAATCGGCCTTCTCGGGGGCGATAGGTTCATCGAACTCGGACCGGGCCTCACGGCCCTCACGGTATTCCGCTCCGCTCTCCGGCGCGAGAATACTATCGCCGGAGCAGTCGGCGAAATAGTCGGCCTCCACGACATGCCAGGTATAGGTGGTCAACTGCCACCCCTTCACCGAGATGATACGGGCGCCTTGGGTGGTGAGGTCGCACACGCTGCAATTCAACAGCAGCATGATATTCGGCTCGAAGCGGACCTTCTCGTAGAGAATGCTGTCCCAGATCGAGTAGTTACCCAGCGGATTACGATAACGGTTCTCGAGCTTGAGCTCCTCGATGATGCCGGTCTCCCGATTGTACTCCCCGTGAGCCCCGCAGACGTGCATCCGGATCTCGCTGGATGCGTTTCCACCCAATACGGGCCTGTCATGCACCAGTGCCACCTTCGCGCCGTGTCTAGCCGCGGCGATGGCCGCACACATGCCGGACAGGCCGCCTCCGACCACGCAAAAATCTACCTTGTGCCGTACCTCTTTCACTGTTTTCTCCTTCAAATATGCAACCAGCCGACGGCGAACAATACCATGAAGGTAAGCCGTCGCCGCTTGAGGACAATGGGATGCGAATGGACTGCGGCAACTCGGTCAGTGACCGAAAATTCTTCCCACCAGATCATCTACTTTTTTTGCGTCCATGGTGATGATGATGCCGATCACACTCCCGAGGAGGGTGATACCGAGAAAGAGGAAGAAGAACTGAGAAAGTGTCGCGTGGTAATCGAGCCGAGAGAAGACTACCGAGGGATCGATTCCGAGCACCACCAAGATCAGGAGATTCATGGTGGCGAAGAGTAGCCACCACCCGGTACGCTGAGTCTTATGTTTCAGTGCGTAGACTTCACACATCACCGAATCGACGAATCCCCGGTCCGCGAGATATCGCCGAATCGCCTCAGGATCCTCACCCGGAAACTCGATACTCCGCAGCAGGGCGTCGATTGTCAACTCTTTTTTTTCTTTCATTATCATCCCCAATGTACTTCCAGTGCCTCACGCAGCTGCTTCTTGGCACGATGAACGTATGACTTGATGGTGTTGATGGGCACCTCGAGTATTTCTGATATATCCGGGTAACTCAGCCCATCGAAAAAGTGCATCTTGATCAAGACCATATACTTCTCGGGCAACCGTCTGACCGCTTCCGACACGGTCCGGGCATGCTCCTTCCGCAACAGTGCTTCCTCCGGCCCCGTATACTCGCCTTCCGTCTCGAAACCTTCGTCTTCGAGCTCCTCGAACTCCCGCACTCGGGTATTCACGCGGTATTGGTTGACCGCCAGGTTGTAGGCCAGACGATACAACCATGCGCTGAACGGCGCCGAGCCGGCATACGTTCCGAGTTTTTCAAACGCCCGGACGAACACGTCCTGTGCAAAGTCTTCGGCGTCTGCCGGATTGCGGAAAAATTTCAACCCCAAGTAGAAGATCCGTTCCTGATGGCGCGCTACAAGCGTTCGATAGGCCTCGGTATCTCCATCCAGGACCCGTTTTACCGCATCCCTGTCTTCATTCCGTTCCACGTTTCGGGAGGTGGATGAAGAGGTAGTGTACGATGATCCCCAGTCCTACCATTGTCGGAATGATCCCGCCCAACAGAGAATCACTCAGCCCTGCGTAGAAGATGAAGAACACCAGTAACCCCAGTCCAACGAACAGCGATACGATACCGATAAGCAGTATCTTCTCCTCGATGTTACGCGGCGGCGGAGTCCCCCCCCGTTCGATAATCAATCTGCTCTTCTTGTAATCCCACAGCAGATTGAAGAAGAAAAGAACCCCCAACACCAACACGGCAACCAGCGGCAACGATGAAATCAGCACTTCGGCGGTTTGCGATAAACCCACACCACCCCTCCCTCTCTCTAATATATATGACAGTAACTATCCCAAATAGTTGCATTTTTATTCGTTTTCGTGCACCCACCGGTAGCGACTATTGTCTCTACAAACGAAGCACGAGTGAAACAATAGAATCGAACGAGAGTACAACCAAGCATACACTAGTACCAATACTTTTAGGAGAGTCTCAGGCGCGATGATCAACAATCTACTCGGAAACTACGAAACATACTGCTTGTCGAACCCAAATCACCGGACTTCAATATCTATAGTAAGTATAAGCTGCCTCAAATGGGGCCGGCGATCATCGGAACCATGGCCGAGAGAGCCGGATACTCGGTAAAGATTCTCTATCAGGAATCGGTGCCGGTAACTCGGGACCATATCATGTGGGCCAATCTGATCGGGTTCGAGCAGGAGAACCGGATCCTCACATACGAGTGGAACCGCTTCGATGCGTTGAACGCCGTATTCAGGCCGAAGCTGATGTCTCCCCACGAGCTGCAGCAGGCGACCTTCAAGGCGATGCGGCAGTTTTACTCCCTGAAGGAAGCCTTCCGGCACATGCTCCGCGGAAGGTTCGACATCGCCGCCATCCGCCTCTACGGCAAGGTCACCCTGGCCAGGTGGCTGGCGAACAACAAACGATACCTGCGACTGCTCAATCAGGACGCGAACCATGTGTTCGAAACAAAGAAAACTGTCGTAGGAGTAAAGACGCCGCTCACGAGCGGCATGTGAGGGATTCTTACGGTTTACACGGCACAGTGCGATTGGTGTGATGGATCCGATTCGTAGTTGGTGATCTGGGTCACCAGCTCGTAGAGGTCACGGTGGTTGAGTGCATGGTATTTCGCACCGAGGTTGTACCGCTGCCGGCTCGGGTCCTTATTGACCCATACGATCTGCGCCTGAACCACGTACCTGCTGCCGCTGTCGGTGGCGATTTTACAAGTGATGAGCTGCCCCGGTTCGAATTCGGCCTCCGACTCGTCGGCTTCTACGGCGATTCCATTGAGAGAGACGTCCTTGATGCGGCCGTGGTACTCCTTTTCATTCGTAACGGCATCGGTAGTGGAGATGGAGAGGTCGATATCCGCCGGGACCCTGACGCTCTGGCGGTGCTGATTCTCCTCACAGAGAACCACCCGATTCTTTCCCTCCATCTTAGCACGGTACAGACCTTGATCTGCGAATGAGACGATCTCGGATACATTGAGGCCGTGGACGGGGAACGTGGCGATACCCGCCGAAAAGGTAACGCACGTATCTTCACAGGAGAGGGAGTTCCGTATCTCCGAAAGCAGATTCTCTCCGAATGTCATGGCGCCCTGCGCATCGGTCTGAGGGAGCAATACCACGAACTCCTCTCCGCCGTATCGCGCAGCCATGTCTTCAGACCTGAGGCGTTTCTTCAGGATTGCCGCGAAGTCACGCAACACCCGGTCACCGGCAGGGTGGCCATACGAATCGTTGATCTTCTTGAAATCATCGATGTCGGTAAACAGGACAGAGCAGGGGTAGCCGTATCGGAGGGAACGGCGCAGCTCGCTCTCTGCTGACTGATCGAACTGACGCCGGTTGAACAGCCCGGTCAGGGAGTCCATGGAAACCAGCGAGAGCAACGATTCATACTCCTCGAACTCCAGTATCTTCGGGCAACGGAGGGTTCCGGTGATATTCAACAGGTAATCCAACAACGCGACCCGGAGACCCAATGTTTTGCCGACCCGGGCCTCCATCTCCTGAAGGTGTTTTACCGCCTGATTATAGTGATATTCGGCCTGGTGTTCATCCATACGGATACCGCAGATCACCTGGAGAAAGGAGGAATACAGGCTCTCATCCGACAGCCAGGTGGTGATGGGCCGGTAGAGATCCGGATCATACTCCCGATCGCACCGCAACATACCGAACAACCTGCGGACAGGATCACCGAGATCGGAGAATACCTGAGTGCCGTCCGTATGAACGGCGGAAGAGGAAGATTGTTTCTTATTCATGGCCGTCTCTCACTTTTTCTGACCCCAGTATACCACGATTCGGCGGAAGAGTGAAGGTTTACCGTACTTTTTCAGTAACTTTCATCGTAAGATCTTGAAGAAACACCGAAAAATGGGTACACTTTCCACAAATGGATGATGAGTTAAACTATGCGATGGCGCCGCTGAATACGGTAGATCTAAAATCGTTGCACCGCGTATCCGATTCACTGAAAAAATCGAAAAACAGGAATGAGAGGGCGATCGGAGTCTTCCTCGGCCGTCTCGCGGTATACAGAGAGAAGGGACCCGAGAAGAGGCCTCAGGAGAAACAGACTACGAAGGTCACCGACGACCACGGACTATCGCACCTCTACTGACTACTAATCCGGTAGATCCGGCAGACGGTGAAAAATCGGTTTTATGCAATCCTGAAAGTCTTGCGAGATTTTCATCGCTTCGGGACCCGATCGGAATCCTCGTGAGGATATCGAATACCTGGGACACTTTCGAAATGAGAATTGTTACAATCCTCATCGCTGAGAGTACGCTTTCGACACGAAATATGGATATACACGAGACCGACAGCAAGGGTTCCTCCGACCTTTCCGGCAAAAATGGTGAAGCCGAAATTCCGACACCAAGAGAATCATCCCATCAACCGTCGATGATCGAATCCACCATGGAGGCGAGTCTCAGAAAGTACCGCTATCTGTACGAGAACGCCCCGGACATGTACTTCACGATGGCTTCCGACGGTACCATCCTGGCGGTGAATGCGTATGGCGCGGCCGCCTTGGGATACAGGAAGACTGATCTGGTGGGCACCAAGGTGTGGGAAATAGTGCATCCGGAGGATTTGGAACGGGTCACGCTACACTTCAGGCGCCAGATAACCGAGAAGATTAGAAGCAGCGAGATAGACTTCCGCAAGGTAGCACGAGGGAATAGGGTCCTATGGGTACATGAACGCACCCAGTTGATAGTCGACGAGGAGGGAGAAGTCGAAGAACTCCTCATCATGTGCCGCGACGTGACCGAACGCCGCATGATGGAGGAAGAGCTAAAAAACATGAATCGCCTGCTGGAAGAACGGGTGAAACAGCGCACCGTGGAACTCGAGGAGAGCCGCAGTCGGTTTCAGCACCTGGTGGAGGAGCTGGACGAGGTGATCTTCACCCTCAACACCGACGCGAACCTCACGTATGTCAGTCCCGCGGTGCAGTCACTCGTGGGCGTATCGGCACGGTCGGTACTCGACACCGGGTTCGAACGGTACCTCCTGCCTGCGGAGCGGGTGAAGGCCGATCGGCTTCTCGAAGAGGTTGCCATAGGAAATGGTTTCACGGCGGAATTCAGGATAGTGACCGCCGGCGGATCCATTAAGGTAGTCAGGGCGACCTTGCGACCGATAGAAGTACATGGTGAGATCACCGGATATCAGGGCATGGCCACAGATGTCACGCGGCAGAAGACGATTCAGGAACAGCTCGTACGATCCGAACGAATGGCGGCGGCGGGTGAGCTGGCGGCGTCCGTCGCCCACGAAGTCAACTCACCGTTGCAGGGAATCGCGACGCTGTTGGACCATCTGATGGACCGATACTCATCGGACACAGATATCGGTGCCGATCTATCGGCCATTCGGGACGGCCTGATCTCCATCGGGGACACGGTGAAGAGACTCCTGGACTTGACGAGACCCGAAGGGGAGGAGTCCCAGGAGATAGACCTGGACGAGATAGTACGGGCGACACTCTCACTCATGGGCAGCTTCCTTCGAAAGAAGCACATCAGGATCACCCGGAACCTTCATGGAAATCTTCCGAAGATACTCGCATCCGCCCAGCGGATCGGTCAGGTGCTGATTAATCTGGTCAATAACTCCGCGGAGTCGGTGAGGAGGTTCGGTGAGACTCCGGCGTCATCCATGGATTCTCAACACGAAATTGTAGTCACCACGGAGCTGCAGCAATCGGAGGTCCTGCTACGGGTGTCGGACACCGGCGCCGGAATTCCGGAACGATTGCTACACCGGGTATTCGAGCCGTTCTTCACCACCAAGACCGGCACAGGTATGGGGGTCGGGCTTTCTATCAGTAGACAGATCGTCGAGAGTTACGGCGGAACCATCACCGGCGGTAATTTGCCGGAGGGAGGAGCCGTCTTCACCATCACCCTTCCCGTACCGAACCCCCATAATGATGTATCGATCGACGAACGACACGATTTTTAGAACAATTTAGAACAACGAGGTAACGATGGCAACGAAAAGAACGCGAGCTTCCGGCTCGCTCTCTATAACGACAAAGGGATTTGGATTCGTCAAGACCGATGACGGCCCGGACGTATTTATCGACTTCGAGCACCTGGGAACGGCGATGGATGGTGACATTGTAGAGGCCGAGATATTCAGATCCAGCAAAAACAACCGCCCCGCGGGACGGGTCACCAAGGTGCTCAAACGGAGCGGGAGGCTCATCGTAGGAACCTTCGTGGGAACAAACGCCGGCGGAAAGGTATATCCCGAGGACGCCAGGCTTCCGAGCTCTCTCTATATTCCAAAGGCAGAGGTAGCCCGTTCGGGATTGTCCGAACACCTGAAACGCTCCGGAAAGAAAAGAAGCAGAAAAGAGGAACCGAACGGAATAGTAGTAACCGCGGAACTCGAGCGATGGAACGACCCCAAGAAAAAACCGGAAGGCCGTATCCTGCAAATCGTGGGACCGCAGGACGAAACCGGCATGGACATGAAGATAATCGCCCTCGGTTTAGGGTTGCCGCTCGAATTTCCGGATGAAGTACTGAAAGAGGCGAAACGGGTCTCCGACCCGAATATGAAGAACGAGAGCAAGCGGCGCAAGGACCTCCGCAGCGAGGAGGTGATCGCCATCGATCCGGACGGGGCCAAGGATCATGACGACGCCCTCTCGGTACGCCAGCTCGAGGACGGCAGATTCGAAGTCGGCATCCACATCGCCGACGTGAGTGCGTTCGTCCCCGAAGGCGGAACGGTCGACAGCAACGCCAGGGACCGCGCGACCAGCGTCTATTTCGTACGCCACGTGCTTCCGATGCTCCCGGAGCGTCTCTCGAACGGTCTGTGCAGCTTAGCCCCGGGGAAAGACAGGTTAGCATTCAGCCTCACGGCCATACTCGATTCCCTCGGCACGGTACACGATTTCAGGCTGCACGAGTCGATCATCCGCACCCGCCATCTGCTCACGTACGGTGAGGCCGAGGAGATTCTGAAGGGAGGGAAACACCCCGCCGCGTCGTCGGTGCATCTCCTTCAACTACTCGCGAGCACCCTACGACGGAAAAGAGAGGACCGGGGAAGCATCAACTTCGATTTCGGTGGTAAATCCATCATCCTCGATGACGACGGAGTACCCAGGGAGATTCATCCTACCGAACAGCTCGCTTCTCACCGCCTGGTAGAAGAGTTCATGCTCCTGGCCAACCGACTCGTGGCCGAGTTGATCGCGGGATTCAAAAACTCTCCCCCATTCATCTACCGCGTCCACGAACAACCGAAACAGGAGGACGTCCGCAACCTTATCGGAATTCTCAACAGCGTCGGCATTCCATATCGGCTGGAGGATACGGTGAAGCCTGACGATTATCGCACCATCCTACAGATTATTCAAAATTTTGAATTCAGGGATTTCGTAGAGAAGATCGCCTTCTACTCTATGACGAAGGCGGACTACCGGCTGAAGAACGCGGGTCATTTCGGCTTGGCCTTTGACGCCTACACCCATTTCACGTCACCGATCCGACGGTATGCGGACCTGACGGTTCACCGGCTGCTCAAACAGTATCTTACGGTGGACAAGAATACCAAAGGCAGGGGCAAGGGCAAGCGAAATACTAGACCGACCACCGACGAGGCCGACCTGACGGAGATCGCGAAGCGCTGCTCCGAGATGGAAAAGACCGCCACCGACGCGGAACGGGAGTTTCGTAAATTGAAGTCTCTGGAGTTTCTCACTGAGAAGGTCGGACACGTCAACGAGGGGATCATCTCCGGAGTCACCTCTTTCGGCATGTTCGTCGAACTCAGCAAGTATCTGATAGAGGGGCTGGTACCGCTTTCCGCGATGAAAGACGACTACTACTCGTTCGATGAAGAGAACTATCGTTTCACAGGACGGGACACCGGAAAGGTGTATCGCCTGGGAGACCGTATCACGGTCAGGATAGAACGGGTCTCGGTGGTTGACCGAAAGGCCGATTTTGCCATCGTGAAATGAACGATCGTCAGTATCTTCTCCCCATCGAATACCCGGAGCCTTCCCTTGCTGATACTCTCGACGGTGAAAATTCCGCCTACCTCACCGAGCAATTGATCACCTATATCGGCAACAAACGGAGCTTGCTGCGCTTCATAGAGACCGCGGTCCACCGGGTACAAGAGGAGCTCCGGAAGGAGCGCCTCGATATCCTCGACATTTTTTCGGGATCGGGAGTAGTCGCACGGTTCTTCAAGCGTTTCGCGGAGCGTCTCATCGTGAACGATCTGGAACGTTACTCCGAAATCGCCAACAGATGCTACCTGGCGAACGTCTCGGAGATAGACATGGAAACCCTTCGGCAGATCCACGCCGATCTCTCAGGCCGTCTCGAGAAGGGGCCGCTCGTTCCCGGCATCATCAGCACACATTACGCGCCGCGAGACGACCGGCGGATCCGCCCGGGAGAACGGGTCTTCTATACCACCAGGAACGCACGCTATCTCGATACGGCCAGGCGGCGTATCTCGGACGTTCCCGAACAGATGCGGCACTTCCTCCTCGCCCCGCTCATCTCGGAGGCCTCTGTTCACGCCAACACATCGGGGGTGTTCAAGGGATTCTACAAGGACGCCGATACGGGGGTCGGGAAGTTCGGCGGCAGCAACGGCGACGCCCTCACACGCATCACCGGGGAGATCACGATCCCTTTCCCGATCTTCAGTCGATACGAGTGTCCGGTGATCGTGCACCGATCCGACGCCAACAGCCTCGCACCGAATCTGCCGACAATAGATCTCGCGTACCTGGATCCGCCCTACAACCAGCATCCCTACGGTTCGAATTACTTCATGCTCAACCTGTTGGCCGACTATCGGGAACCCGGAGCGACGAGCGACGTCTCCGGCATTCCCGCCGACTGGAATCGGTCGAATTACAACAAGGCGGGTCGAGCCGCGGGATCGTTCGAGTCGCTCGTGCGGGAGATACCGGCGAGATTCCTCCTGGTTTCGTTCAACTCGGAAGGATTCATCGAGAAGGAGACGATGCTGCGGATATTGAGACGCGTCGGAAGTGTCGAAGTCATGGAAACAAGATACAATACGTACAGAGGCAGCAGGAATCTCAGAAACAGGAACATACACGTGAAAGAGTATCTCTACCTGGTGAAGAAGGAGGCCATATGACACGCCCCAGGCTAAAAAACGCATCCCGCCTGATCATTCCGGTCTTGATCCTACTATTCACGTTCTTCTATAACCCCCATCTCGGGACAGTCTTCCTCGTCGGGTATATTATCTACCTCGCGATTACCAGCCGCTCGAGCTTCTTTACATGGCTGGCGATCAGGGATTACAATAACTCCGACTGGGAGGGGGCACTGAAGTGGTTCGTCCGGGCGGCGAAAAACAAGCGGGCGAATGCTACCGTCCTGCTCTCATACAGCCTGGTGCTCCTGAAGACGGGCGACTTCGAACGGGCCGAGAGGAATGTCGAAAGGGCATCGGAACTGGAACTCTCCGACTACAACCGCAAGGTCGTCGAATCTATGCGAGGGCTTCTCGAATGGAAGACCGGGAATCCCAGGAAGGCTGCAACCGCTTTGAGCCGGCTGGCCGAGGAGTTCGAGAACAGCACCCTCTACGGGGCCCTCGGTTCGCTCTATCTCTCACAGGGGATGCTGGACCGGGCCCTGCGGCACAACGAGGCCGCCTACGAGATGGACGAGTACGACAAGATCATCGGTGATACCCTTGCGCGGACCTACTATCTCAAGGGAGATGTGGCGAAGGCCGAGGAGCTTTGGGACGATCTGATTGAACGGGCGGTGCAGCTGCCCGAGCCCTACCTGAACAAGGCGATACTCCTCAGCGAACGCGGAGAAGAGGCGGCGGCCGAAGAGATGCGGGAGCGGGCAGGCAAGTATCCCCTGTCGGCATTGAGCTATTTCTCCGGCAAGATCGAAGACAGTACCCCTGTCGATTTCAACGAGAGTGATTTCAACGAGAGTGAAAAATGAAAAGAGGAAACACGATGATGAGAAACGCACAAGGTGACAAAGAAAGAGAGAAGAGCGCAACCGGAACGGTGCGTATCACGCATAGGAGGATTTCAATATATGAGTCATAGTCCAATCCGGGTCGGTATCATCGGACTCGGCAGAAGCGGGTGGGGCATCCACGCGAATGCTATCGAGAAACAGGAGAACCGATTTCTGGTTCACGCGGTCTACGATCCTATCGCCGAACGGCAAGAACAGGTAGTCACCGACCTGGGCTGCAGGGGATGCGCCTCGGTCGAGGACCTTCTGGCGGACGATCAGGTGGAGTTGGTGATCGTCTCTTCCCCTAACGCGCTGCACGCCCCCATGGTGATCCAGGCGTTGAACGCCGGAAAACATGTCCTGTGTGAGAAGCCCTTTGGACTCACCGTGGTGGATGTCGATGCAATGATTGCCGCATCAGAAAAGGCCGGAAGGGTGCTGCAACCCTTTCAGCAGCGCCGGTTCGAACCTGATTTTCAGAAGGTCAAGGAGATCATCGACTCGGGACTCCTGGGTGAGATACAGCTTATCAGGATCTGCTGGCACAACTTCAAACGGAGATGGGACTGGCAGACCATGAAGTCGATGTCCGGCGGCGCACTCAACAATAACGGCCCCCACCCCATCGACCACGCCATGGTGCTGTTCGGCGGTGCGGAGCCGGAGGTCTGGTGCGAGATGCGCCGCTGTCTGTGCAGCGGCGACGCCGAGGACTACCTGAAGATCATCCTTACCGGCGAGGGACGGCCTACGGTGGAGGTGGAACTTATCGACTGTATCGCCTTCGGGCAGGACAGGTGGCTCGTAGCGGGTACCTCCGGAGGGCTGCGAGGAACCGCCGGTCGGCTGGAGTGGAAATGGGTAGACTGGTCCACGATGCCGGAACGACCGGTCACCGACAGACCCACGCCGGACCGCTCGTACAACTCCGAGCCCCTGGAGTGGCACTCCGACTCCTGGGAACCCGGCGGGGCGGCGGACGCCGGAGCAGGAGCCGCGCCGGCGGCGGTACCGGTCATGACGATGTACGATAATCTCTACAAGGTGATCCGGGAGGGAGCCACACAGCTGATACCGCCGTCGGCCATTCGTTCACGACTGCGGGTCCTCGAAAAGGCCCGCGAGATGAGCAGCCTGTACTAGTCGTATATATCGGCGTGGGTATCGTATGTGTCGGACCTTGCGTATGCTTCTACCTCGATCCATCACTCTCGAACAGTATCGGAAAATCTATTCCGACTCCGAGATCTGGCTGCCGGGAATCCTCGAGATCGCCTCCCGGCACGGACTCTCAGGACGGCCGGTACGGCAGGTACTGGGGAGCCACGTGGTATACGAGGTGGGCGGGGCAATCGTCAAGCTCTTTTGTCCCCTCTGGCTCATGGACTATCGAGCCGAACGCAACGCCCTCCGATCTATCTCCGGGGTACCGATCCCGGAGATCCTTGCGGAGGGCAGCATCGAAGGATGGCCCTATCTCATCCTCTCCAAGGTCGACGGGATTCCCGCCGGTGAGATCTGGGATTCTCTCGATTCTGAGGAACGTCGATCCATACTCGCGCAACTCGGTCGCATGATGCGTACACTCCACGAGCAGTCTCGGAGCATACCGGAGGGCTTCACCGATACGTGGGATGCATTTCTGCGCGCCCGAATCGCAGGGGTCCTCCTCCATCACGGGATGCCGGACCCGTGGTCGGAGTGGATCACACGGTGTCTCGGACGGTTCGAAGAG